>JAMBEQ010000266.1 GCA_024506175.1 Methylocystis sp. | reverse complement strand
TCGGTGAGTCGCATCGCGGCGTCGTCTTCGGAGCGGAGCGCGGCGCGCTTCGCGTTCTCCGCGCACGTCTCGATGTCACGCCCGATCTGTTCGATGACCTGCTTCGTGTCGAAGTTCGTCGTCATGGTTCGTCATCCTCGTCGGGGTCGAGTGTGGTGCTGAAAGGAACGCCGTCGTCGAAGTCGTCGCGCGTGAGCGCGTGCGGGTGATGCTTCTCGCGCACGCTGTCGAAGTGCTCGTCGATCTCGTCGAGCTTAGCTCGGTCCTTCACCCTGACGAGCGGCTTCAGCTTCGAGAATCGCGGGCCCACGTTCGGCCTCATGCCGCGGAGCGGTCGATTCTTCGCGCGCGACGGGATGCACGCCGCTCTCAGTAAAGACGTGTTGACTGCGCGGGCGTCGCTCCTCGGCCGTGCAGGCGTTCCACGCATGGCGAATCCGGATCTCGTCGTAGCCCTCGCAGCGCGCCTTGAGCGCCGCCTCGCACGCGTCCGAGCACGCGAGCATGATCACTCCGTTCTGCGTCGGCATCTGCCGCTTCGTCGGAAGATGGCAGTAGCCGCACCGATGACCTCGCTGCTCGATGAGCATGCGCCTCAGAATAGAAGAACGGCACGCGAGCGGTATGCCCACGTGCCGTCCTGATGCCGCGTTGGGGGGAACGCGGGCAACTCCTACTGCGCGGGCTTCGTCGCGCTCGGATCCTCCGCTTCGGCGTCGCTCACGACCTTGCCGATCGCCGCGGTGAGCGCGACGTGCTTCGCCTGCGCGGTCGCGTCGGCGCTGTCGGCCGCTTGCTGCGCGCTCGCGGTGTTCGCGTCGGCGGCAGCCTGCGCGGCTGCGACGTCGGCGGCTCCCTTCGCCTTCACGCCGTCGAGGTTGGCGTGCGCCTGGTCGGCCTCCGCCTTCGCGGCTGCGTAGTCGCTCGCGGCGCCCTTGAGCGCGAGGACGTCGGCGTCGATGGGATCGGCGGGTGCCGGTGCCGGTGCGGGAGCGGGCGGCGGTGCGTTCGGGTCGGTCGGCTGCGTCATGTGCTTTCTCCGGTGATGTCGTCGATGTCGACGGCGGGACACCGAGGGAAGGTAAGCGCTCCGGCTTCGAGGATCAATCCTCGTCGTCGTAATAGCGCGCGAAGTTGAGCGCGTCGGCAATGAGCACCGCACGCTCGACGACGTCGCACTCGCAGACCGTCACTGCAGCACGATCCTCGACGATGAACGCGCACGCCGTCTCGCGCGCCTTGAACGGAGGCATGAGCCCGAGATTCGCGACGCGCCCCTCGAAGCTCGCGTCGTAGAGCCGCCTCTGCTCTGTCTCGCCGCGCTCGTAGGCGGCCTTGCGCGCGGCGACGATCGCGCAGCTCTGATGATGCTCGCGCGTGTAGTGCGCTCCGCACGCCGGGCAGTAGCTTGGGTCGGGACTCTCGTGCGGGTTCTTCGCCTCGATGACTTCGAGCACGCCCGTCTTCGGGTGCGGCTCGACCTTCGGCGGATTCACTTCGCCCTCGGGTAGTGCGAGCGCGGCACGTCACGGCCCTTCTTCGGCTCGACGAAGATCCAGCCGTGCTGCGAAGCGGGCTCGGTCGAGCGTGCGATGAGCCCCTGCTTCCGGAGCCGCTGCAGCGCAGCGTCAAGCCTGCCCCCCGTGAAGCTCACGCGCATGTTCACGAGGACGAGCGTGAGATCGCCAAGCGTGACCGGCAGACGTCGCTCGGGATTGAACGGAGCAACGTTGCGCCGGAGCACTTCGAGGATTGCCTTGTCGAGCGCTGCGTTCGCGCTGCGCCTATCGACTTCGCTTCTTCCCATGCCCCACTTCATGCCGCGGCACGCAGCGGATGCTTCGCGAGAGCGGGTCGCTCGGCCATCGATCGACGTCTTCGCTGAGGCGTACGGCTTCCACGCGCGCGTCGTACCAGCTCGCGGCGGAGACGACGACCATGCTCACGACCTTGTCGTCTTCGAGCAGCTCGACGAGCCAGTCGACCAGGAACGGCATGCGTCCAATCATCCCGCTTTCATCTCCTCACGCAGCTCGGCGATGTACTTCGCGCACATCGTAGCGCCCGCTCGCGCGTGCGGGTCGTGGGTGAGCTTGCTCGCAACGATGTTGCAGACGTCGACCGCGTGCCCGTACGCCTGATCAGCCGCGTTCGAGAGCCCGTCCTCGATCGTCTTCTTGATGTCGTCGAACTTCGCGAGCAGCTCCGGGTGCTCATCGATCGCGCCCTCGACGAAGACGAGCACTGCATCGCGAAGCGTCGGGTCGCCCGCCTGCGCGCGGATGTAATCGAGGATGTCTTCCTTCGTGATCATCACTCGCCTCGAATGAACTGCCGGAGCGAGTCGAGCTTCTTGTGCACGTCCTCGGGCGGCTTCGGGATGCGGAAGGTGACGAGCGTGTCCTGCAGATCGTGCGAGACGTCAGCGACGTGCATGTCGATGCGTCCGGCCTTCCACTCGGCGACGAGCCATTCGAGCGCGATGTTCGGCATGCTCCGACCGATGCCGCGTCAGAGTCGCAGCGTGCCCGCAATCGGAGGAGGCTCGTAGGTGCAGTCGTCGCAGCCCGTGCAGTTCGGATCGTGCTCGACCTCTGAGAGCTGCCCCGGATCGAGCCCAGCGCGAATCGCGCGCATGCGCTCCTCTTCGTACCTCGCGAGCTTCGCGCGCTGCTTCTCGGTCATCTGCGCCATCGTTCGACTCCTCAGCGATCCATGATGCTCTGCGCGATCGAGCCCTGCCCCTGCATCTGCATCGCGAGATCGCCGCCGGAGAGCGCGCCCCACTTCGCAGCCTGCTCACGAGCGAAGAACTGCGCCATGAGCACGTCGGCCGTGTGCTTCTCGGGCACGTAGTTCAGGCACGCGTTGACGAAGGCTTCGGTCTCGCGGTTCATCTCGCCGCGCGGGGTGTTCGGGATAAGCCACGCTCCGTTCGCCATCTCGATGAACACGCTCGCGACGCCGTACTCGGGGTGAGCCTTGCGCGAGGTCGTCGTGTACGGGCGGATCGCGACGCTCGCGTCCTTGTCGAGTACGAACTTCTGCATCATCGACTGCCCTTGGTTGTCCTCGACGGTGACGATGCTGTCGAAGCGCTTCGACTTGTCGATGATCTTCTCAACGATAACGGGCGCGGGCCAACGTCCCGTCTCGATGTCGAGGATCTGCCGGAAGCCTCCGTCGAGGATCGCGAACGTGAAGAACGCGGTGAGGTCGTGGTGGTCGCCTTCCTTGAACGCGAGGTCGACGCCCGTGAAGACGAGCCCGCCGGCCTTCCACTCGTGAACGAACCCGTGCACGTGCTTCTCGCGCGCGTTCTTCTTACAAAGCTCGACGTACTCGTTCTTGCAGAAGGCTTCGTCGTCGCTTCGCGCGTCGCAGAGCCACGAACGGTTCCACGCGGGCAGCGTCGTCGCGCGCCTGCGACGTTCCAGCTCCTCGGGCGGGAAGCGCTCCGGCCAGAGCGGCTTGATGTTGAGCGGGTCGGGATCGTGCGCGGTGAGCCGCATGACCTGCTCGGTGGGCTTCTTCGTCTTCATGCGCACGCCGTCGTGGTCCCAGAACGAATACGTGCGACCCGCTTCGCGCGCCTCGCGCACGAGATCGAGGTCATCCTGCACGCGGATGTCGCCGAGCGAGGACATGCGCATCGTCGGCCAGCCGCGCCGTTCGAGCTGATGCACGAGATCCTCGGGATGCCACGGTGTGTTCATGACCACGATGCGCGTGTGCGGGCCCGGTTCGAGTCGGGTGAAGACAGCGTTCTCGACCCACTCGACGAGCTTCTTCCTCTGCTCGTCGGTGTGCGTGTTCTCGACCGTAAGGATGTCGTCGATGATGATCCAGTCGAGACGCGAGCCGAGGATCGCGCCTTCGTAGCCGACCGCTCGGAGCGAGGGATCGCGGATGCCGCGCGGGCGGTCGACGGTGATGGCAGTCTGCGTCCAAGGATCTCGCTTCGCGCCGAGCGTGCTGCTGATGCGCGGGCTCGGACGGAGGTGCGGGAAGACGATGCGTAGCTCGCGGCTCGTGAGGATGTAGTCGCTCACCATCGCGAGCGGCTTCGCGGCCTGCTCCTGCGTCGCGCTCACGATCGCGCCTCGGGTCGTCGGGTCGGTCCCGAGCAGCCAGAGCGTGAGCGCCGCCATGAGGAACGTCTTCGAGTGGTTGACCGGCCAGATGTTGACCGAGCGTTGGTGCTTGAGGATGAAGTCGAGCGCGACGTCTTGGTGCGGAGCGATGCGCACCGGGCTCTGCTTCTCGTCGCGCATCACGAACTCGAAGAACGGAGCAGGATGCTCGCGCGACTTGCGCGCGGCCATCTCGACCATGGCGACGATCTTCTTGAGGCGCTCCGGATCGCGCAGGTGCGGCGGGATCTGGTTCGGGTCGAGCGCGCGCGCCATCGCTCACCTCGCGTGCGGATTGCTGTCCGAGGTCGCCGCCCAGCGCTGGCTGTCGCTGAGATCGAGTGGCGTCGGATCCTTGCCGTCTTCGAGCATCTCGCTCGGGCTGCCGCGTTCGAGCATGCCCTTCACGTGCGCGAGGAGCTTCGCCATGACGGTGAGCCGCGAGCGCGGGTCGCGCACGATGTCGACGTGGATGTCGGTCGTCGCGGCCCAGATGCGCGGGCGGCTGATGCGTCGATCGCCGCGCACGCCGAACGCGGTGAGGCACATGAGCTGCTGCAGCCGATCGAGCGGCTCGCGCACGTTCACGACGAAGCGATCGGAGAGCTTCGGCTGGCTGCACTCGTCGTAATGCGCCACGCACTCCTTGATGAGCGGGTGCAGCTCTTCGGAGTGATAGAGCAGCGCGAGCGGCTGCCCCGTCATCTCTTCGAGGAGCGTGGCGAACCCGAAGGCTTCGGACGTGACGGATCGGGCGTTGCGGGGACGGTACATGGATCAGCTCGCTTTCTTGGTGATGCCGTTCGTGTGCTCGGGCAGCGCGCGCGGCAGCACTTGCGGGATCTCGGCGCCCGTATGCCGCGCGCCGGCTTCGGCGAGCTGCATCATGTGGTCGTAGGCTTCGACGAAGCGCTCGGCCATGTCGGCGGTCATCGAGCCGACGACCTCGGTGAGCGCTTCGCGGTGCACGATGTCGACGTCGATCTTGATCGGCTCCTTCGTGCCCGCGATGTCGGCGTAGAGCTGCTCCCACTTCACGAGCGCCGTGTGGTCGGCTTCCTTCGTGACGACGATCTCGCCCTTGCGCAGCTCCGTCTTCTGCTCGGCTTGGCGGCGGTAGCGGGTGATGCGTGCGAGCTGCTGCAGCTTGAGCGTGTCGCGCTCGCGCTCGAACTCGGCCTTCGCGTCGTCTTGGATGCGAGCGCGCAGCGTGCGGATGCGTCCGATCGAGAGTCGGATGCCGTGCTGCTTCTCGATGGCGGCTTGCGTGGCGCGCTCGCTGAGGCCCGTGACCCAGCCGTCGAGCACGAGCGCCATTTGCTTTCGCGTGTCCTCCTTCGAGTGCACGGTGCGGATCGCCTTCGTCGCTTGTGCAGCGATGGCTTGTTCACGGGGAGAGAGCTGCCCCACGTCGTCAGCCCGGGACGGGGTTTGATCGACGTGGGGCTTCTTGATGCGCCTCACAATTCGGATCTGTATCCCGTGATCGTGCTTCGTGCAAACTTCACCCGGCGGCTCTCATCAGCTCGCCGTAGTCGAACGCGTGCCCGAGCGCCTCGCGAATGTCGAGCGTTTCGTCGGAGAATCCGAGGTGATTGCCGTCGTAGATGAAGACGTGCTTGGGCACGCGGATGCGCCCTTCGACGAACGCGACGCCCTTGTCGGTGATGCGGTGGTAGCCGATGCGCGTGCTGCCATCCTCACGCTCGCCTTCGAGCGTCTCGATGAGGCGCCAGTACGCGAGCTTCGCGGAATCGCCGCCGGCTGTTCTTGCGCTGAGGTGCTTGCCTCCGAAGCGCTGCACGAAACGGACGACGTGACGACGTGCACGAACTCGCCGCGTGGTGCGTGAGAGAGCACGACGAGCACGGCAGCCATCGAAGCATGAAGGCGCCGCTTGTATATCTTCGCGAACTGCGTGCAGCACGGGCATCGCGCTCCTTTGCCCTCGACGCGCTCGCGCAGCCACTCCTTCGCCTCTTCGAGCGTGCTGCCCTTGAAGACGTCGCTCATCGACGCCGAAGGAGCGCATCGGAGACGTAGCGCGCGATGCGGTTGAAGGTGTCGCGCGTGGAGCTGCCCACGCTCGTCTGCACGGTGCCCGTCTGGCACGCGTTCGAGATGTTGCGGAGCGCTCCTTCGTAGACCTCGATGCGCCCGAGCGCTTCGCGCGTGATCGCCTGCACCTCGCTCGTGAGCGCCTTGATGATGCCGACCGCGTTGCCCGCGAGGTTTCGCATCTCGGTGTACGTCTCGATCGGCACGTACATATTCTCGGTGAAGTCCTCGGGCAGCCTGCCCGGATCCTTCACGACGAGCATGGGCGGAGCGTCGCGCTCGGCGATGCGCACGGCTTCGCCGATGACGAGCTTCTTCCACGCTTCGAGCTGAGCGTTCTCGTGTTCGAGCTGCGCGATGCGGCGCTTCAGCGGAGTGCGCCGTTCGAGGCAGTCACCGCAGACGAAGCGGTCGACCTTGTAGCCGACCATCACGCGCTCATGGCACTCGGTGCATTCGAGCTTGCCGTCGTTCATCGCGTTGCCTCGTCCTTGACGATGATCGCGGTGACCTCGTGCGAGACGACGGTTGCCGCGTTCTTGGTTCCGTTGCCGACCGACGTGCCATTGAGCACGAGTCCCTGCTTGAGCGCGATCTCAGCGTCCTCGATCGCCCGCCTTCGTATGTCCTTCATCGAGATCGCGTCGTCCCACGGCTGCGCGAGCGGGATGTCGACGACGACGCGAACGCGCGCGATGGTGCTCACGGGATCTTCTCCGCGTCCTCGCGCGTCTGCCGCGCGACGGCTTCGAGCGAGTCGGCGATCATGAGCATCAGCTTCTTCGCGCCGCCGGGCATGACGCGCGAGGTGTCGATGGTCGTCGAGAAGCCAGAGCCGAGCGTGCCCTCGACGACGAGCAGGCAGACGGCTGCCCCCTTCGTCTTCACGAGAGCTTCTTCCGTTTCGTCGTCGTACTTGCCGGGTCCGATCATGCCTTCACCGATGCCGCTTTCGCCTCGAAGCGCTGCTCGAACTCGCGGAGCGTGAGCTTGCGATCGAGGTGCGTCGTCCACCACTCGTGCCCGCAGTCGTGGCAGTGCGCGAGCGCGTACCAGCACATGCCCTTCGGGTGTGCGCGCTTCTTCGTCTTCGTCTCGTCGATCGTGACGCCTTTCACGGTCTGCGGATAGATCCCGTACTTGCCGCGCATGCAACTCGGGCACTTGAGCGTGTGCGGGCGTCCGGTCGGCATCCTAGCCGGTCTGCAACTTGTTGAACGCGACGCGGAGCGCAGTGACCTCGCGCTCCTTCTCAGCGAGCTGCTCCTCGAAGTGCGTGAGCGCATCGGCTTCGGTTAGAAACACGTGGTAGCCGATCGTCCGCTCGCGGCGGTAGTCACACGCTGCGATGCGGTCGACCATGCGCGCCGTCTTTTCACGCACGCTCGCCTTCGCCTTGACGAGCTTGAGCTTCGGCTTGCGATCGCGGAAACCACGATCGTCGTGGACGATGAACACGTCGCGCAGCTCGGGCTTCGGCTTCATCGATGCCTCGTGATGAACATCTCCCCGAGCTTCGTGATCGCGTAGCCGCCGAGCCGCGCCTCGACGAGATGGTTCGCGTCGAGCGCGAGGACGTCCTTGTCGATCATGTACGGGCGGTGCTCTCGGATCTGCAGGAGCTTGTCGACGAAGTCTTGCGGGCTCCTTCGGTGCGTGCTGTCTGGGATCTTGCAGAGCTGCTCGGTGACGTAGTCGACGTTCTGCGCCGTCGCGCGCTCGCGCTGCTGCTCGGCGTCGTCGATCTTCGCCTTCTCTTTCGCGAGGTCATTCCAGAACGAGTCGGTCACGTTCTTCGCGTCGGCGATGCCGATCACGTCGTCCTTGCTCGGGATGGTGAGCTGGTTCATCGCGTAGCCGGAGTCGGGCGGAGCGATGAGCGGGTGCACCTCGACGTCGTCGTCGTTGTCTCCGTCGACCTCGACGGTCGCCCACGCGGCGATCGGGTGCGGGTTACAGCTCTCGCGATCGTTCTCGTCGACGAGCATGACGAACCACTTGCCGCTCACCGGGATGATGTTCTTGATGACGCTCACGGCTTCCTCGCTTTCCTCTTCCGAATGAGCGGCGCGGCTTCGTCGGGCCCGCACACCTCGCAGAGCACGCGCCCCGCGCCGCCGTTGTATCGGTTGTGCCCGAGCCTCTTGCCGCAGCACGTGCAGGAGTTCTTGAGCCGCTCCTTCTCTTCCTTCGCGGCGTCGCGCGCGAGCGCCTTCCGGAACTCGCGGATCGTGAGCTGCGTGCTCGTGAGGTGCCCCTCGCGATGCATTCCGCAGCTCGGATCCTCGCAGGGCACTTGCACGACGATCTTCATGCCTGCCCCACCGTCTGCTTCTTGCCGAAGATCGTGTCCCAGCCCTCGCGGAAGGCGTCACTGTTGACCATCGCGGGCCCGCAGCGCGCGGCTTGCGGGTCATCAGGATGACGTACCGGCTTACCCTCGTTGATCGCGTCTTCGACCTCGCGCGTGCGCGCGCAGCTCTCGTCGTGGTGATCGACGCGCACCTCGCCCTTCCGCTCGACGATCTCGGTGATGCCCCCGAGCTTGATCTTGATCTTCGGGTCGCTCACCGCACGTGGTCCTCGACGAGCTTCCTGATGTACTCGAACGGCTGCACGTCGCTCGTCGTGATGGGGATGGTGCAGCCCGCCGCGCTCTTGTGCCCGCCGCCGCCATGCGCCTCCGCGAGCGCGGAGCAGTCGAAGTCGCCACGCGAGCGGAGCGAGAGCTGGATGACCGGGCGGTCCTTGCCGTATCGGTAGACGAAGCCGACGACGAGATGCGCTTCGGCTCCGATGCGCTCGGCGACGTCGCTCGTCTCGACGCTGTTCGCGACGATGAAGAAGCGGAGAGGGATGTTGATGCCCCCGTCGCGCGTCGAGTAGCGCGGCACCTCGAAGAAGACGCCGTTCTTCATGAGCAGCGTGTCGCGCTCGTAGTTCTTCGCGACGAGCACCGAACCGATGTCGAGGTACTGATCAAGCCGGTGAAGCGGCTGCTGCACGAGCACCTCGAACGGCCAGAAGCGGAGCGCCTCCGCCTGCGCGCACGCCATCGCCCAGCCGTCGTGCTTGTTCTGCCACGTGTCACGAATGCCCGCGAGTTTCGCGAACGCCTCGATGTCGGCAGCACCGTCGATCGTCGGCGAGGTCGTGAGCGAATGCCTGAATGCTTCGGCACGCGCGTGATGCCAAGCGGGCATCCACACCTCACGGAACGCGAGCACCGCACCGCTGACGCCCGGCTCCTTCTCCTCGTCGCCGAACGCGCCGAGCCCGGCCTCGACGAACTGTCGAACGACTGCCGCGTCCGTCTTGTGGTGGTCGAGCACGATCGCCTTCGCTTCGAGGAACTCGCGCGCGCGACCGGCTCTCGGGGCGATGTCGCAGAAGAGCATGTCCGGCTCGGCGGGCAGCTCGGCGAGCAGGTCGTGCGAGACGAAGTTGAGTCGACGCGCCTTCACGCCGAGCATGAGGAGCGCGCTGTTCAGGATGAGCATGCTCGCGGTGCCGTCCGGACACGGGCTCCCCGGGTTCTTGTGGCAGACGAGGTGCTTCACGTTCTTCAAGGCTTCGATCGAGATCATGCCGGTCCTCATGCCGCTCCTCAGAACTTCCCATCGCGGTGCTTGCGGTACTGCTCGACGGCTTCGTTCGCGAGGTAGATCGCTCGCTCGGCGTGATCGTTTTCGAGCGTCGTGTCGAACACACCTTCCGTCTGCCCCATCGCGTAGCGGTTGCTCAGCTCCTCGAAGAAGTCGTTCGCCCACGCAGCTCCGTAGGTCGCGGCCCAGATCGCGCGCTCCTTCTCGTCGACATAGAAGTTCGGCTTCGCCATTGGCTTCACCAACGCGGCGCGTGCGTGGGGAAGAAGTACCGATCGAGCGCCTCGCGCGGCGTCATACCTGCGGGCGCGAACTCCTCGGGAGCGAAGCGCCCGAGCACGAGTCGGATCTCGTCGATCGCTTCGTCGAGCAGCACGCCCGCCTTGCCGAGATCGGCCGCGTTGGAGTCGCCCATCATCAGCGCGTTCTGCGCCATGTAGCGAACGAGCCAGCCTGCGTGTGAGAGCTTGCCGAAGTTCTTGAGCAGCACGCTCGTGCGCTTCTCGACCTCGTCGTTGCCACGCGTCGGCTCCCACGTCACCCATTCGAGCACGCCGCGTCCTTCGGGTACGCGCACCTCGTGACGCCAGCGGATCGGGCGGAAGTCGACCGTCCGCATCATCGCCGGGATGTGCGAGACGCTGAGCTGAGCGCGAGCAAAACTCGTGAGCGGTGCAGGCATCGGCACGATCGCACGATAGAACGGGCCCTGCTCGCTGACCTTGGGGAACTGGTCGATGAAGCCGATCGCGATCGGGCCGTGCTCGTCGTTGAAGTGACGCGTCTCGGTCGGAACGAGCTGCATCATGTCGCGCTGCATTCGGTCCGCTCCTTCGCGGATGCCGATGCTTCGACCGCGCGACTCGCCCTCGCGCTCGAAGCGCTCCTTCGCCTTGTGCATCCACTCGCGCGCGGCGCGACGCTTCTTACTCGGGGTGCTCACGGGCTGATCTCCGCGCGCTTGCGCTTGCGCTCCTCGGCAGCCTGCTCGGCATCGCGAGCGCGAAGCAGCGCGGCGTCGCGTAGCCCGAGCGTGTTCATGAGCACGGCTTGGTGCATCGTGGCTTCGAGCGTCATCGCGTTCGGGATCTTGAAGCGCTCGCACGCGTGCAGCATGTAGCCGACGTGCTCGGCTTCTTGCGGAGCGCCGAAGACGATACGACCGCTCTGCATGAGCATGCCGAACTCGATGTTCGTCGTGAGCGCCGGCATGCGCTTCATCTCGCGCGGCACCCAGAACGCGACGACGTGCGCAGAGGCGATCGCGCTCCACTCCCACTCGATCTGCTCGGCCTGCGACTTGACGAGCGCGGGCCCTTCGGGCGGATGCTCGGGCACGTAGACAGCTCCCTCGAAGCGGTAGCTTTCGAGCACGCGGAGCGCGTCAGGGCGCCAGCTCTGCGGCGTGAGCGTGCCCGTCTCGTAGCGCGGCGTCGGGCCCGCGAGGAAGATGGATCCGGGCCCGGTCGTGCCCGGCGTATTCAGCTCGGGCGGCTGCCCGGTGTAGATGATCTTCATGCCCGTCACCCATGCCGCGACGGATCGAACGGCAGCTTCGTCTGCTTCATCTCGCCCGGGATGCGGAACGGTCCTTCGTCGAAGAGACGCTGCAGGTACTCGCGGTCGCGCTGCATGCGCCCGGGCTTGTCGTAGCCGAACGAGAGCGCGCTGAGGATCTGCGCGGGCGTGAGGCTCGGGTAGCGCTTCACGAGCGTCTCGAACGGCACGCCCTTGCGGTGCCACTCGAAGAGCCGGACGACCGGCACCTTCGTGCCTGCGACGTACGCGAGCGTGTGACCGGGCTTCTCCTCGACGTGCGGGTGCCCTTCGAGCATCGAGTCAAGACGTCTTTACTGGACGCTTCGCGCGCCCTCGCACGGGCTTCTTGTACTCGAAGTGCAGATCCATGAAGCGCACGCCCCCGACCGTGAACGCGAGGCACGCGAGCCCTTCGGCGAGCGCGTTGAACGCGGCGGCGGTCTCTCCGCGCTTCTTGCTCTTGAACTGGATGATGTCGCCCTTCTCGGCGACGATCTGCCCGCATTCGCGAGCGCGCGCGAGGATCTCGTCGTAGTTCTTGTGCGCGAGTCGCTCGATCCAGAGCGGCACGGCAGCCATGAGCGTGATGCGGAGAAGCCCCGCATTCGGCGACTGCTCGCACGCCTCCCACCACTTCTCGCTCTCGCTCATCGCGTGCGCAGCTCCTCGATGCAACGCGCGGGCACCTCGGTGATCGGCGAGCCCGACCACCATGAGCACGGCGCGGCGTAGTGCATGTAGACGATCGCGGCGATAATGAGCGGCATGCCGATGAAGACGAACGCGAGCATCGCCCAGAGCTTCCAGTCGATTGGGTCGGGAACGCGGTAGCTCATACGCGATGGTCCTCCGCGAAGAGCGCCATCGTGCGTGGGAAGCGGTTGGCGAGAATCGCGTGCACCGCCTTCGCGTACTGCTGAATCTCCCACTGCGCGTTCGGCGCGTCGCGAAGCGAGAGGAAGCGCATCCAGTTGAGCAGGTTCGCGCTCGCGCGCATCTTCGAGTAGCGCCCGACCGGCAAGACGAGCCGCGCCAGCTCCTTCGGTGCTCCTGCCTTGAGCGCTCCCTGGTAGGTCGTCTCGGCCTGCTCGTAGACGTTCCGGATGAGCGCCTGGATGATACCCGCCTGCCCTTCGGTGAGGACATCCGAGCCCGCGACAGCTCCGGCCTGCTTGTTCGCGGTGCGCGCGTTCATCAAGAGCCGCTCGACGCTCGGGACGTAGTTGACGTCGGGCAGCGGCGCGTAGCGCGCGCTCATCTCGTTGTAGCTCTGCGTGCGGTGCCGATGCCACTCGCGGAAGACGAAGATCGGCGCCTGCACCTCGAAGACGGCGCCCGCCATCTCGAACGGCGTCGTATGCCGGTTCTTCCAGAGGAACGCGAGCAGCTTCTCGTCACCCGCTACAACCTTGCGCCCGCGGCCCGATTCATGACTCCCACAATGCGGGCAGTCGCGCGAATCTCCGACGACGACCCACGGCTCGTGCGGGTACTCGTGCCCGCAATTCTCGCAGCGCGGGCCCCAACCCTCGAAGCCCTTCTGCGTGCTCATGCGCGCGGCCTCGATGATCCGCTCGTCGGTGCCGTACGTCTCGATGAGCTGCACGAACCCGTGGTCGAGCACGCGAGCGTGCACGCCACCATCGATCACGATCTCGTTCATGCTTCGACGTATGCCGCCGCGTGGTGCTTCTTCAGCTCTTCGATCTCGGCGTCGACCTTCGCGAACTCGCGCGCGGCCTGCCGGAGTTGTTCGGCCTCGGGCGCGAGGAAGAGCGACGAACCCTCGGTGTTGCGCGCCCTCTCGAACGTCGTCGCCGCACGTTCGAGGTTCCGCTGCGCGATGTCGTGGCGCGTTCTCGCGATCGAGAGACGAAGCTCGTACGTCTTCTTCTGCTCTTCGGGCGTGCCGTGCTCCTTCTCCCACGCCATCCCATCGATGAGGCTCATCGGACCACCGGGGGAGCGAGGAGCGTCGCGAGCGCGCGGAGCCGAGCGATCTCGTCGTTGATCTGCCGCGTGCTCTTGTCGCGCGCCCCGACCTGCTCGCGGAGCTTCTGCACGAGCGTAACGACGACGAGCGCGAGGTCGTAGTCGGCGAGCACCTCGGCCACGCTGAGCACGTGCGGCTTGTCCGAGCGCATCTCGAACCAGTCACCCTGCTCACCGAGGTAGAGCCCGGGCCCGTCCTTCCAGCCGTCGACGAAGACGGCGCGCGCGATGGGGCCCGCGCCTCCTTCGACCTTCGAGCACATCGCGGGGAGCGCCGGCTTGATCGTGTCGACGACGAGCTTGAGCAGCTCGTCTTCGGCGATCGCCTTGTCCTCCTTCGCCTGTTCGAGCGCGTCGTGCTCGTGCGCGACCTGCTTCGCCATCTCACTCACCTGTTCCAGATCCATCGTTTCCTCCCTGCGTAGCTCTCGCGACCGCCTCGCACGCGAGGCAGATCATCTTTCCGTCGACCTCGCGAAGATCCTCGAAGCACTCCGGGCAGACGCCGAGGAACGCGGCGATGCCCGGGAGCGCGCGATCCATCTGCTGCGCGTAGCGCTCCTCGTACGTGAGGATGTGCTTCGGCTCGCGCTTCGCCTGCTCGACCTTCTTCGCGATGTCGACGAGCGGCTTGTTGCGCGCGTTCATCGCGACCTCGGGATGCGCCGCCCGCGCTTCTTCGGCTCGTCGGGCCCGACGTCTTCAGCGACGACATATGGCGGGAGCATCGGCGGGAGCTTCTTCGACATGCGTGTGAGGAAGTGCGTCGCCGTCGTCTCATCCTTGAGCAGCTCTTCGAGCTTCGCGTTGAGGTCGTGCACGCCCTCGACAATCGCGAGGAGCGCCGACCACGCCGCGTCGGTGTACGGGATGATAACGCGGCCGATGTCGTGGTAGCTGTCGGATCGTCGCTGGCGATGATCGTCGGGATCGACGTCGAGAGGATGGTCGCGCCGGAGCGCCCACTTGCCGTCGAACTTCCCGCGCTCGAAGCGCTCGAAGTTGAGGCGGAGATCGCAGCGCTCGGGATCTGCGTCCTCGCGCTTCGCGTTGTTGCAGTAGCTCCGCTGCCCGTAGTCGGTGTCGTGCCCGACCGAGATGACCGGCTCCCACTCGACGACGGCGAGCTTCGCGAGATGCTCGCGCGCGAGCGGGACCAGCTCGTCAACGGAGCCCGCGCGCACGCGCCCATCGAGCGAGCTATCGGCGTCGAAGAAGAAGTCGAGCGCGTTGCGATCGAGGAAGATGTCGATCGTGAGCGTCCGGATCTCGCGGTGCACGATCGTCTTCACGAGCTGAGGCTTGAGCGAGCGCGCCATCACGGCACCTCCGCGAGCTTGTCGGTGACGCCGAGCTTCTGCGCCATCGCGTAGATGATCGCGTTCGCCGCGTGCGCGTTGCCCAGCGACGACCAGCCCGGTGTGTGCTTGAAGCTCTCGTCCTCGGGACGGGCGAAGTACCAACAAAAGGCGCCGTTCGTGTCGTCGGTGCCGATCATCGGACCCTTGCCCTTGAGGAAGCGCGGCGTGATGGGACCGACGAAGATGTCGGGCAGCACGATCTTCTTCTCGGGTCGGTTGAACTGCCGCGCGCTCGCGTCGATGAGATGGTCCTGCGCGAGCGCGACGAGATGCCCGGCCCACTTGCCCGGCTCGGCGTCGTTCCAGATGTCGATGCCGAGCGCCCAGCCGCCCTCGGCGACCCACTGCTGCATCGTCGCCTCGTCGGGGAGCTGCACGCGCGTGGCGCTCAGCGGGTTCATCTTGCTGAAGCGCGCGTGGTAGATCGCGTTCATCGCGACGAAGCGCACGCTCATCGGCTTCGCGCTCACGCCGAAGCACTTGAGCACTTCGATCGTCACGCGCGTCGCGTTGATGCACGAGTCGGCGCGGAACTCCGCGCGAAGGATCTCGGGCGCGACCTCGGTGAAGAGCTTGATGATAGGACCGGGGCGTTTCATTCGAGACCTCCCGGCTTGTTCGGATCGCCGTGGCGCTCCTCGCGGATGCCGTACTTCGCGATCGAGCCCGCGACGTCGGCGAACACCTGCGTCGCGATGCGCAGCTCCTCGAACGCGGTGAGATCGTACTTCGCTCGCGCGTCGCTGATCGCCTTGCGGAGATCGTTCTCCGCGGCACGGACCTTCTCTTCGCGGGGATGGATCTTCATGGCTAGTAGTCTCCCGAGTCGAGGATGTCCGCCGCCTGTTCGAGCCCCGCGGCGCGGCCTTCGGCGTGCTGCGTCTGGTCGCTCGGCGCGGTCGTCGCCTGCGCGGAGTACGCGGCCGAGATCGCGCGGAGCTTCTTCGACGCCGCCTTCGTCGCATCCGCCGCATCGCGACGCTGCACCTTCGTCTCGTCGACGCCCTTCTGCACCGTCGTGATCGCGGTGACAATGTGGAGCGCGGCGTTGAAGCACGTGCCGCAGACGCGCGCGCGGCGCATCCCGCCATCGGGCTCGGCGACGTGCGCGAGCTGCGTCGAGCGGCAGTCCCGCTTGCAAGCGCCGCACTTCACGACCCACCTCGCTTGCCGATCGCGTCGACGTCAACGCGCACCTCGTTGAGCTTCGCGATCGCGCGGTCGATGCCCTCGATCGTCTTGTTGCTGTCGGCGTGCTCGTAGCCGCTCAGCGCGTGCTCGATCCAGTCGCCCGCGTCGCGCAGCCCTCGCTCGACGGTGACCGACCGCTTCACGATGAGGAAGCGCGCGGCGATCTCCGAGCACTCCGCCGTTTTGCGGCACATCTCGCAGCGTCCAACCGAGCGCGTGATGCTCGGGTCGTTCGTGTACGTCTTCTTCAGGCAGGGATCGCAGATGAACATCACGGCACCTCCGCGCCGAGGTCGATCTGCTTGAGCGCCGCGCGCGCGACCCCCTTCAGGTTGATGGCAGGCGTCCCGTCCGGCGCATTCGCGATCGTGCGAAGCGCTTTGACAGCGTCGACGTAGCCGCCCGGTGCGACCGGCTCGATCGCTTCGAGCGCACTGTCGATCGCTTCGAGCGTCGTCTTCGCCACGCTGCGCGCGTACTTCATGTGCCTGCGCGCCTCGATCACGTTTTTCGACTTCTTCTTCCTGCTCGCCATCGCATCCTCTGCTTTCCCCGCGCTCCTCGCGCGGTGATTCACTACCGTCACTTCTTGAATGCCGCCTGCACCACCTCGTGCGCGCGCCGCTCGGCGTACTGCTCGAACAGCTCGCGCGGGACGTAGAACCGTTTCTCTCCGTCCGAGTTCTTGCGCACCACGCAGACGATGTCGCCGCGCGGGTTGTCCTCGTCCAGCTCGAAGACGGTGTGCCCGAGGTTCGCGGTGATCACGACGCCCTCCGAAGCGCGCACGCGGTGCACGTAGCCGTCATGTCGCGCGCGTTCTTCGAGCCGCAGAGGTGCTCGCAGATGCGCTTCCCGCAATGCCGGCACTTGTACGTCGCCGGTTCGGGAAGCCCGTGTCGCGCCCGCACCGTCCGAGCCTTCTTGCACATGATGCACGTCATGCTGCTGCTCCTTCGTCGAGGTAGCCGCAGCCCGTCGCCTTCGTCGCGCGATCCTCCGCTCCGCACACCGTGCACGGCTTCTTGCGCGGCGCGCGCTCGGGACGAGCGACGTAGACCGGCAGCGGCGTGCCGCGCTTCTTCTTCGAGTCGTAGCCCATGATCGAGAGCTTGATGCCGTTCTTCTTCGTCGGCGGCTTCTTCTCTTCGAGCGCGACGACCCGCGCGAACTGCTCGGGCAGCTCGCGCGCGAACGTCTTCCAGTCGCGCGCGCTGCCGTACGGACAGAAGACGCACGCGCTCTTCCTCGGCACCGGGTAGCCGTGACGCTCGACGAGCGCCTTGCAGCGGCACCGGCAGAGCCCGCGTTCGTGGAGCGGGAAGCGGTTGACGCGCTGAGCGCTCTTGCCCTTGCCCGCGTTCGGATCCTTCTCGATGCGGCCCTCTTCGCCCGCCTCGAAGCCGATCCACACCTCGACGTACGCCTCGCCGTGCGTCGCCGCGAGCCAGCGCTCGAAGCGCTCGACCTTCGCGATCGTCGTGCAGATGCGGTTCGGCCCGCTGACCGGGATCTGCTTGCGGGCTTCGAGCCACGCGAAGAGCGAGCGCGCGTCGCGCACCGGATAGCGCTCGCTGTCGAGCCACACGAACTCGATGCCCTCGCGCGCGCAGAGCGGCATCACGATCTCGCGCATGTGGCGATAGGTGCCGAGCCACTCGCCCGGATCCTCACCGTCGCGCGTTGCCGTGCCGTCGCCGACGTCGATGAAGACGCACGCGTCAGGCTTCTCCCCGCGCTCGATCGCATCGAGCAGCATGGCGAAGCTGTCGAGCCCGCCGCCGTAGCTCAGCACCTTCTTCACGACGCACCTCCGATCGGCCGCATCGAGATGAACACCTGCGTGACGCGGCCCTTCGTGAGCACGCCCTTGTGGTTGTGGTTGCCATCGTAGTGGTCGCCCGCGTGCACGACGAGCTGCGCCTCGACGAGCGCGAGGAGAGCCTTCTGGAAGCCCGGGTAGCTCGCGTCGAGCCCGCACGGCTTGCCCGTCACGCCGTCGAGCAGGTCGGTCGCGACGATGTTGTTGTTCACGATGTCGTGCCGCACGATGAGCGTGCGCGGGAGCATCGCGAAGAGCTTCTGCGCGCTCGGGCGGAGCGTCGTCGTGCTCACGGCATCACCTGCCCATTGCATCCGCCGCCTACGAAGTCGGCAAGATCCTCGGCCGTGATCACCGCGCGGCCTTCGAGCCACTTCGCGCAGCTCGCGACGAGCGCCGCGCGTCGCCTTTCGCGGTAGACCCGTTCCCTACGCTCCTGCTCGGCGTTGCCCACGAAGCGCCGCATCGCATGACCCCACTCGACAATCGCGACGACGAGCGTGCCGAGATCCGTTGTGACGTAGAAGTGACCTTGTCGCGAGTCCTTAGCTCCGCGTTCCAGAAGCCCGCGTGCGACGAGCGCATCGAGCCGTGCACGGACCTTCGACGGCGCCGTTCCCCACGTCCAGTTCATCCCACCGCGCAGATGCGCGCCGTGGTTGCGCGCGACCGTGACGAGGTCGTCCCGCATCTGCTCGGTGAGCAGCTTCACCGCCGTCTCGGCGCTCACGACCGACCCCACTGGATCTCGTAGGCGGCCTGCGTCGCGCCCTGCACCCACATCCACGGGCGCACTTCCTCGCCGTCCGCGATCTCGCGCGCGCAGCCGCCCGCGAGACGGTCGAACTCCTTGACCGTGCAGCCGAGGAGCGCGACGACCGCCGTGCGGATGCGCGCGTAGCGCTTGCGCGCCGTCTCGACCGGCATCTTCGGGTCGATGCCCGCGCCGTCCACCTTCGCGATCGTCGCCGTGATCGTCTCGATCTTCATGGTCCGCGTCCTCCGCTTTCGTGGCCGGTCCTCCCGGCCACAATCAGAACGTAGCGCAGGCTTTGGCCGTGCGCAAGACTTTTTTTCGACTTTCGACCTCAGCCCGCGTTTTCGCGGGTTTCACCGATGACGTAGCGCGGCTCCGGCCGCGTCGACGGACGCGTCACCGAGGCCCGCCCGCGCTCGCAGCGCCAGAGCCAGTCGGCGGCCTGCCCGACCGACCACGCCCGCGAGCCCGCGCGGATGCCCGCGTCCGGCTCGACGTCGCTCGCCTGCACGACGTACCACTCGCCGTGCCACTTGACGGCGAAGAACTCGAAGTCGTTGCCGCCACCGAAGCGCCGCGCCAGCTCGCGCGCCTCGACGCGCCCGACGCCGCTCTTGCCGTCGAGCCCGCGGAGCAGCACCGTCACGACCGCCTCGCGCGCGTTCACGCGCCCACCTTCCCCGCGCACTCGGGCCCGAGCCCGCACGCGATGCTCTCCGGCACCGTCAGCGCGCGCCCGCAGCGCCCGCACCGGCCTTCGTGGTGCACCTCGCAGCCGATCTGCCCGTGCGAGCCGCCCGCGTGCGCCGCCGCGTTGAGCTGGCGCCAGAACCACGCGAAGGCGCGCGCGCCCGGGGCGTCCTCGCTGATGTTCCCCTTGCGCGCGTGCGAGAGGCGCCCGAAGCTCGCCGCGTCGGGGAAGATGGTCGCGAAGAACGTGTAGTCCGTGTCGTTGTTCGAGCCCGTGAGGAGCGAGACGAAGAAGATCGTCTTCGTCTTGTCGCTGCGGTCCTCCTTGCCGCGGATGCGGAACGTGAAGCGCGCGCCCGTCTTCGGGCTGACGAGCGTGAAGCGTGCGTTCCCCGCGAGGATGAAGCGCTTGACCGCCTCGACGTCGCTCGGGAGCTTGCCGCCCGCGTGCGCCTCGTTCGCCGCCTCGATGCCTTCCTCCGCCATCCACTTCTGCATGTCGATCGCGTTCATGGTCCCAGCTCCTCGCTTCGGCCCGGTCCTCCCGGGGCACACTCAGAACGTAGCGCAGGCTTCGGCCGTGCGCAAGACTTTTTTTCGATGAGTCGACACTTTCCTCGGAAGATGCGGGCAGGACTAGGCTTTCCCGTTCTTTGATCCCACGTTCGAGGGCTTGCGGCTGATCAGGTCGCGCGCTCTCGCCCGCTTGGGCCCGCATCTTCCGAGGAGCGAGCCCGAGGCATTCCCCGGGCTCGCTCGACTCGCTCACGCTGCGATCGCCATCTCGACGCCGACGTTGAGCGCGCGCGCGTTGAGCACCGCGCCCTGCCCAAACCACGCCTCGTTCAGCCGACGCTCTGCGTCCGTGCCGCGGTCGTGCACGAGGTACTCGGTGATCGCGTTGTACGCGGCCCACATCGTGCCGCGCACGCCCGGGACGTCGTTACCGCGACCGCTCGCGAACAGCTCGGCGACCTTCGGCATGATGCGCGACGCCGACGCTTCCTCGCTCGCGCCCGTGGCAGCCGCCTGCGCGGCAGCGAGCGCGCTCTTCTTCGGAGCGAAGACGAGCTGCACGTACTTCTTGAGCGTCTCGTCGGTGCAGCCCTTCGCCGCGAGCAGGCGGTACTGCTCCGCCGTCGCCTCGAAGGAGGCGTTCGCCGTGTTCATGATGTCCTGCACCGCCGCGAGCGCCTTGTCGACGTTCTTGGTGTGGCGGAGCTTGAGGAGCTTGCTCTCCCCGTCGTTGTGGCTCATCGCGAGCGTGTTCGCGCAGACGACGCGGATCGGGGTGAAGCCGACGCGGATCGCGAGGCTTCCGTCGTGGCTGTTCGAGAGCAGGATGTACTTGCGAACGATGTCGTTCGCCTTCGGGACGATGACGCTCGGCTCGGCGTTGAGGAGCGCGAGCACCCAGACGCGCTTGCCGCCGCGAAGCGAGCCCGCCGTTTCGAGCACCGCCTCGCCCGTCGCGAGGAACGGGTCGAAGAAGCCGAACGCATCCTTGTTCTGCAGCGGCGTCCAGTCCTCGCCGACGACGCCGAGGATCTTGTTGTCCGTCTTGCGGTACGTCGCGACGTGGTCGACCGGCTCGCCGTCGCACGTGACGAGCGGCTTCTTACCGACCTCCCAATCGAGGCCCGCAGCGACGATCGCGTCCGCCGTCGTGGGACGACCCTCGATCTTGCGACCGAGCCCGTGCCAGGGAACCTCGCCGACGTACATCATGTTCTCGATCTCGTGCGCCATGATCAGCCTCCTCGGCCTGCCGCCCGGCACCTCGCCGTCGACAAGATGAACCTAGCGCATGGCGGATTGGTGCGCAAGACTTTTTTTCGACTTTTTCTTGGCCCGCTTCGGATGCCTCTGCTTACGCGACTTTGGCGCGAGCATGCTGCCGACGCGAAGCGGGCGCGTGCCCGTCTCGACGAAGAACCTGACGTCGGTGAGGTTGCCGATGAGGAGCGGGTTCTTCCCCTGCTTGATCGCGTTCCAGCGTTCGAGCGCGATGCGCGCGGCCTCCTTGCCGTCGAAGCTCTCGCCCTCGTGCGCAGCAATGTCGAGCGCGCAGATGAACATCGCGTTGCAGAGGAGCTGCGCGCTCGAAGGGAAGAGCGTCTCGGCGTCGATGCGATCGCTCGGCTTGCCCGTGCGCAGGTACTTCCGGATGTCGCGCGCGTGACGGCGGAGCGCGGCGAAGTAGCGATCGAACGCACTCTCGACCTTCCGCCAGCCGTTCGGCGTGTACTTGTTCGCGCCGAACGTGAGCACCGCGACGAGCGCCTCTTCGGCGATGTCGTCGAGAAGATCGTAGCGGAGCTTGCCCGTGTCGTTCTTCGCCCCGGGCTTCTTGATGTCGTCGAGCGTATCGAGCTTCTTCATGTCGCGCCTCAGTCAAGACGTGTTTACTGGTTCGGCTTCTGTGGTCCCGCGCGGAACGGATCGCGGTGAATGTGCACGAGCGCGAACTTCTGCACCCACTGCTGCGGCGCTCCTCGCTCGCAGAGATGCTTGTAGCTGTCGCCGCAGAGCGAGCAGCTCATCGTCACGTGCACGGGTTCGAGGTTGCCGTCTTCGTCGAAGCTCTTCTCGGGGAAGCTCGACGTCACGTGCGGGGCCCACGGCGGAGAGTACGTCGGCATCAGTTGAACGCGTGCGCGGGCGTGAAGTGCTGATGTCGACGGTAGCGGATGACGAAGAAGCGATCGCTCGTGCGGCCCGTCGCGGTGCGCCGGATGACCTCTTCGATCTCCCATCGGCTCGATCGCTTCTTGAACGTTTCGAGCGCGACGGAGAACCACATCGGGAGCGACGCGCCGCGCGGGAGCTTCGTGACGAAGTAGCCCTTTCGCCGGAGCGCGCGCCGATGCTTGTTCGCGAGCCACGCCGCGCAGTGCGGTCCGTCGCGCTCGACGAGGAGCTTGCGCGCGAACGCGGTCGGGTCGACCTCGTCGACCTTGCCGCCTTGCACGAGCGTGAGCTTCGGCTTTCCCATCACGTCTTCCGAATCATGCCGCGATCCATCGCCCAGACGAGCAGCGGGCTCCGCTTTCCGATCTCGATCTCCTGCCGCTCGGCTTCGTCGTAGGCGAGGTCGGGCGGGCTCAGCTCCTTCGAGCCGTCCGCGCTCACGACCTGCCAGCCGTTCTTCGTGCGCTTGATCATCGGCTCTTCGCCCACGTCTTGAGGTCGCTCTTCTTGCTCTTCTTCGCATCGCGCGCCTTGAACGCTTCGACCTGCGCGAGCCTCGCGTGCGCCTCGTCCTCGGTGAGATCGTCAGCCGAGAGGTTGCGTCCGCTTTCACTTCGCACTTGGTATCCGGTTTTGGTTTTGACGATCATCGGCGCGCTCCAAGTACGCCACCACGCGGCGAACTTTCTCTACGGTATCACCGAAGCGCCCGAGCGCGGTGTTGCAGAGCACGCAGAGAAGCCCCCGGACAACGTTGGTTTCGTGACAGTGATCGACGTGCGCGCACCGCTTCCCGCGTTCCTTGAGAAGCGCGATCGGGACACCGCAAAGTGCGCATCTACCACCTTGCGCTTCCAGCATCGCAACCGCTTCATCCCAACGCACACGATGATTCCGCCACAGCGCCTCTTCGCGCTTCTTGCGCTGATATCCCGGCTGTGCACGCCATCGAAGCCAGTATTCACGCGCCTTGTGGGGATTCTTCTTTCGCCACTTCTTGATGTACTCGTACGTCGACGGCATCAGCATCCTCAGAACGTTTCGCAAGACGATCGCGGAGCTGCGCGTTCTCCGCGACGAGCTTCGCGCGCTGCTGCTGCTCCTGCCCGAGCTGCTGCGCGAGGATGTCGATCCTCCGCTGCTGTTCGAGGAGCAGGTTGCCGTAGAGCTGCGTGACCGCCGCGATCGCGTTATGCGCTGCGACGATGTCGATGCCGCTCGGGCGTTGCGGCTGCGGCTGCGGCTGCTGCTGCCCTTGAAGCCGTGCGAGCACTTCGGGCGGGATCGGCGGCAACCCGTTCATGGCGTCGGCTCCGGCGCGGCCTGCGCCATCCTCTGCTGTTCGATCGTCGCTTCGAGCGCGTGCGTCTGCGCGCGGAGCGCGGCGATGATGAGCGCCATCGGCAGCTCGGGGGGCGTCTCGCCGCGTCCACGAAGCTGCGTGCCCGCTTCGGTGACGGCGTCGACGATCGCCTTGCGGAGCTTGTCGAGCGTCGTGGCGTAGATGACGGCGTCCTCGGGCCCGATCTCGATGAAGTTGTCGGGCTTCGAGAGCAGTGCGTGTCCCGTCGAGAGGACGAAGACGCCGTGCTTGACGGGCAGCCCGTCGAGCGTGCTCATGTAGACGTCGTCGCCTTCGCCCGTGTAGAAGCGCTCGACCTGCCCGACTGCAAGGCTTCCCTGATGAAGAAGCCACGCGTGTCGACGTTCGAGGTCGCGCCCCCATTCGGTGGCGTTGTCGAAGTGCTGCCTGCCCCACGTCAGTGCTTGCTCGGCCATAGCTTCCTCGCGACTCGCTTGATCTCGTCGATCGCGCGCTGCACCTCGTTCGGTTCGTCCGGTACGGGCACCTCGTGCTCGCTCCACTCTATGCCGCCGTCGTACGGTCGCCAACGCCAGTCGGGATCGATGAGGTCGGCTTGCACCTCGGGCGGGATGTCAGGGCGCCACGTCTCGGGCGCGCGTTCGACGTACTCGACGCCGCGCTGATAGGCCGATCGGTAACACTCGTTCCCGTGCTCGATCGCGAAGCGCATCCACTCCGCGCGGGTCGCGTTCGGGTACAGCTCGACAAACGCGACGACGAGGTGCGCGAGACGCTCGGGCGGCTCGGGACCCTCATAGTACGAATCGGCGAACTTCTCCGCTTTCTTACGGAGCCAGTTCTTGACGCGGTCCGAGAGCACTACGCCGCCTTCGAGATGCGTGTCGCCTTCTTGCCGGTGAACTTCTCCCAGCGCGCGACGATGACGTCGCACTCGCGCGGCTCGATCTCGAAGACGAACGCGTTGCGCCCGAGCTTCTCGCACGCGATGAGCGTCGTGCCCGAGCCCCCGAAGAGGTCGCAGACGTTCTCGCCTTCGTCGGTGCTGTTTCCGACCAGCTCGGCGATCATGTCGACCGGCTTGATCGCGTTGTGCAGCCGCTCGTCGCCCTTCACGCGCGCGAAGCGGAGCATGTTCGGCTTTCGCACCACGCGCTGATCGCCGACCGTCGCGCTCTTCATCGCCTTCGGCGGAGGCATGCGCGAGAAGAACGCGACGAACTCGTGCCCGTTCGAGTACATCGACCCGAGCCCGGGCGTGAGCTTGTCCCATACGAGGCAGTTCTTCGGCGTGAGGAGCCCGCGCGCGGTGAGCGCGATCGTCGGGTAGCTCCGCCAGTCGCAACAGACGTAGACGTGGCCCTGCTCCTTCAGCATCGAGCAGATCGCGCGGTGCATCGAGTCGAAGAACGGGCGCACCATCTTGTCGTCGGCGATGTCGGCGCCGATGCCCGAGCTGCTTCCGTAGATCGCAAACGGCGGATCCGTCGCGACGCAGTCGATGACCGCGCCGTCGAGGAGCTTCGCGCGCACGCGCTCGTCGAGGCTGTCGCCGCAGATGAGCCGGTGCTTGCCGAGGAAGATGATGTCGCCGGGCTTCGTCGTCGGCACCTCGGGCGCAGGCGGGATCTCCGGGTCGTCGCTCGCGTCCTCGTCGCCGTCGCCGAGATGCGGATCGTCGTCGCCCGAGAGCATGTCCTGCAGCCGCTCCGGCTCGATGCCGAGGTCGAGCCCGAGGAGCTGGATGTCAGGATCGCCGCCTCGCAGCTCGACGATCTCCTCGGTCGCCGTCGCGAGCTTCTTCTTGTTGAAGCGCCCGCGCTTCGCGTCGAGCGCGATCGTCCACTCGCGCGCTTCGGCCTCGGTGATGCGTTCGAGCACGACCACCGGGCCCTGCGTGAAGCCCAGCTCGATCGCGACCTCCCACCGATGCTCGCCGTCGATGATGATGTTCTTCGCGTTGCCCTTCTCGTCCGAGCCCCACACCGTCAGCGCGTGGCTCTTGAGCCATCCCTTCGTCTGCAGCCCGTGCTTGAGGCTCGCACGCTCGAACGCGGTCAGCTCGTTCGGGTTCCAGTCGTTCTTCGCAAGCGGCGCGAGCGCACGCATCACGACCTCGCCGAGCGTCTTCGCGTCGAGCTTCTTCGGCTCGCTCTTCTTCACCGCCTTCTTCGTCTTCCGAGCCATCGCGCACCTCACTCGCCGTCGAAGTTCATCGCGACGGCGCCGATCAACCGCATACCATGGTTCGCGATCACGAAGGCATCGGTCTCGTCTTCCGTCCACCGACGCGGGTTGCCTTCAAGCCGCCGCACGTTCTTGACGACGAACTCCTTCGCGCCGCTACGCGGGCACTTGTTGAGGAGCGTCTTCCTCGCGCTCGCGGCGACGATCGGCGTGACGACGATGCCGAGCTTTCGCCAAAGCCGGTACTTCACGATGCCCCCGCACTCACGGTTCTCGCTCGCCATCGCGCCCGATTGCGTGAACGCGTACTGCTCGACAAACACGACGGGCTCGAACAACCCACGCTTGTTGTCGCCGTAGAAGATCGGCAGGTCGTCGATGAACTTCTCGACGCCGCTCGCGATCGCGTGAAAGCGCTGCAGCCGTTCGAGGTCGCTCGCTTCCTTCGCGAGCTTGTGTCCGAAGACGCGCGTGAAGATGTGCGAGGTGCTCCAATTCGGGATCACGGGAATCGAGCACGCTGCCGCGCCCGTGAGCGAGAGGTCGAGCCCGATGATGACCTTCATGCGATGATCCTCACCTTCGACGCGTCGCCGTCGCGCACGATCTCGATACGCCCAGGAAGAGCATCGAGCACCTGCGCGTGGTGCGCGATGACGAACGCCTGCTCGCTCGACACGAGGTCGGCGAGGTGATGCGAGAGCGCTCGGCGGTTGCTCGCGTCGAGCTGCCCGAACGCCTCGTCGATGACGACCGTGTTCCAGTCGCTTCCGCGGTCGGCGCGGAGCCATGCGCTCGCGGCGAGCTGCACCGCAATGCCGACGAGATCCTCGGCCGCTCCGCTCCGATCGGAGAGCAGGAAGTCGAGCTTGTTCACGAGCTGCGGTCCGCGCGCCGCGCCGCATCGCGCGCACGCCTTGACCTTCTCGCTCTTCGGGAACGCCGCGCCGCACGACTCGCACGCTTTGCTGAGCCCGGTGCCCTCGCGGCTCCACTGCACTCGCACGCTGAGCGGGATCCCGCACTGCGCGAGCCGCTCGTTCGCCTCGTTCTCAATGTGCCCGAGCACCTCTTCGGCAACGCGACGCTGCGCGCCGTTCTTGCCGAAGATCGAGAGCGCCGCCTGCATGAGCCGAAGCTCGGTGTCGATGCTCGCGCTCGCCTGGTCGCAATCGGCCTCGATGCGAGCGACCTCGTCGAACGTGTCGAGCACGAGCTTCTTCTCGTGCGCCTTGCGCGCGCACTCCTCCGCGAACGAACGCGCCGAGCCGAGCTGCGAGCGAAGCAGATCGGCAGGCTTCGGCGCCTCGACGTTCGCGGCAGCGTCGACCGCCTCGATGAGCTTCTCGGCCTGCGCGCGGAGCTGATGCAGCTTGTCGATCTTACGCTGCACCTCGTTCCGCTGTCCCCACGTCCGCTGGTCGTCGATCACGGCATCGCTCACGCGGAGCGCGAGCGCGTCGCACGCGGCGACCGCTTCCTTGTGCGCCTTCGTGTTCTTGCTTCGCGACTCGTTGATCGTCTTCATCGCCGGGCACGTGATGTCGGCGATCGGGCACTTGCCGTCGAACTCGCCGCGCGCGACGACGCCGAGCTGGCGCGCTCGCTCCTGCGCCTTCGCCTTCTCGCCCTGCAGCTTGTCGCGGAACGCACGCGCGGCATCGTGCGCCTCGATGAGCGCCGGCATGTTGCTCTCGTTGATCTCCTCGTCGAGCGCCTTGCCCTCCTTGACGAGCTGCGCGAAGTCCTCACGGATCTCCTGCGCGCGCCGCCGCTGCTCGTTCTCCTGCCACTCGGTTTCGAGCTTCTCGACGACCTTCTTCGCTTCGAGCCACGCCTCGTGCGCTTCTTGATGCTCGGCGATGCATAGCTCACGGCTCTTGTGCTGCGCTTCAGCGACGAGCCGCCCACGCGCGACGTCACGCTTGCTCTTGATCACGTCTGCCTGCGCGATGAGATCGTTCACCCGAGCGCGCGCCTTGTCCTCGCAGCGTTCGAGCGGAGCGAGCCGGAGCCACGCCGAGATCATCGACATCCGATCCTCGGGGCGCGCGAGGATGAGCCGCGCCATCTGCCGCTGCTCGAAGTAGCACGTCGCGAGGAAGTCGTCGGCGTCGAGCCCGATGCGCTTCTCGATCTCGGCTTGCGCCTCCTTGCCGTAGAACGGCTTGTCCGCCGGGACGCCCGCCGGCCAGTAGTAGAGCTTCGTGGGACGACCGACCTCGCGCGAGCGAAGGATGCGCTCGCCCGTGTCGAACGTCTGCTCGATCTCGCCGCTCTTTTCGCCGCGCGTGATCCACTCGTCGTCGAGCCGCATGCGATGCCAGCCCGTGAGCGCGAATCGGATCGCCTCGACGAGCGACGACTTGCCCGACCAGTTCGACGCCTCTTCATCGTCGACGCGCCGCGCGACGATCGCATACGCCTTGCCCTCGAAGTCGAGCGTGTGCTCGCCCCGAAAGGGCAACCAGTTTTTCATGCGGAGCTGCGCGATCCTCATGTGATGAGCAGGTCGGTGACCTTGCCTCGCTTCTCGCCCTTCGAGTTGATCGCGCGCGCGGCCTGCACCTCGTGAATCGTGAAGCCCGTCGCGTAAAGCTCTCGCACGCGGTCGGCGGAGCTGTTCGAGATGAGCACGTGCGCGCCGATGCTCTTGAGGTGAAGCGCGACGTCGCGCAGCTCTTCGTGGTCCTTGTCGGCAAAGCCGTCCTTCGCGTAGCTCGCGAAGTTCGACGTCTTGCTCGTCGGGTAGTACGGCGGATCGAAGTAGACGAAGTCGCCACGCTTCGCGCCGCTGGCACGCGTGACCCACGTGAACGGCTTCACGCCGACCGTCGCATCTTGCAGCGCCATCGCGCAGCGCACGAGGTTCCGCTCGTTGACGATCTGCGGGTTCTCGTAGCGCCCGCGCGGCACGTTGAACATGCCCTTCTTGTTGACGCGGTAGAGCCCGTTGAAGCAGACGCGATTGAGGTAGATGAGCCACGCCGCGACGGCTGCGTCGGTGCATCGGTCGATGTCGCGCTCTCGCTGCGCATCGTAGTAGCGCTTCCCGTCCTTCTTCGCGTGCTCGCGGAGCTGCTCGACGACCTTCTGCGAGTCCCTCATGATCGCGGCGTAGGTGCGGATGAGCCGATCGTTGACGTCGGTGAGGAAGGCGCCGTTTCGGTAGCGCGGCGTTCGCTCGCTCGCGAGCGCGAAGAAGAGCGCGCCGCCTCCGACGAACGGCTCGTAGTAGGTGCCGAACTCGTCGGGCACGTGCTTCATCAGCTCGGGCACGAGCGCGCGCTTGCCGCCCGCCCACTTCACGAACGGCAGCGCTGGAACGCGACGAATCCTACGACCCATCGCCGGCCTCGTATGCGTCGAGCGCGAGCTTCTGCACCGACTCCTTTGGCTCACCCATGCCTCGCAGGAGCTTCGCGCCCACCGTCACGAACGCCGTCGCGACGAGATGGTTGATGAGATCGCGGTTGCTGTTCGCTCCGATCGTCTTCGCGACGGTCGCACTGATCGTCTTGAACACTTCGAGCGTCATGTCGACGGCGAGCGATGCCGCGCTATCTGCTGTCTTGCGATCCATCTCAGATGCCCTCCGATGCAGCGATCTCCTCGACGGCATCCCGTAGAGCGGGCTTGTCGTCGAAGGCGGATTCAGCAACGAGCGAATCCACCACTTCACGAATTGATCGTGCTCGGACATGCCTGACCTTCTCTTCGGGGAGCACGGTGCCGCGCGGCTTCGGCAACGTGAAGACGTATGCCGCTCCGGCGTCGTGGAGAATCTGCCGCGCGACGTCGATCGCCTCGTCGATGTCGTTCTCGGTCGGCTTGAGCCGAACGATCGCCCCGCGCGCGTTCGGCGCGTAGTGGTTCACCGCGTTGATGGGCAGCGTCTTCAGCTCGCGCGCGAGCGGTAGGCGCACGACCTCGACGTTCGCGGGCGGCACGTCGCGCGCCCACATCTCTAGCGTGCGATCGCTCGCGGGCGTCTTCGCCGGCTCGGCTTTCCTGATCTTCCGTCCCACCGTCACACCTCGATGACGAGGAAGCCCGGGCGATGATGCTCCTCGGAAAACGTGAGCTGCGCGAGCGATCCCGGGATGTGCATCCACCGCTCGCCGAAGTTGAGCGACTGCCGCCGATGGTAGTGACCCTGCAGCATGACGCCCCCGCGCTTCTTCATGAGCCCGAGCACGCGCTCGATCGGGTAGTTCACGTCGCGCCCGCGCGCCATCTCGTGACTCTCCTCGCCGAGCTGCACGCCGGGCACGCTGAGGTGCGAGAGGACGAGCAGCGGATCGTGCGCAGGCTCGGCTTCGGGAATCGAAGCGAAGACCTCGTCGAAGCTGTAGGGACGCGTCGCGCTCGGGTACGGGAGCGCGAGCACCTCGATGCCCTTCCTCTTCGCGCTCACGTAGCGGCACGCGCCCGTCTCGAAGACGTGCACGTTGAGCCCGAGCGCGGCGAGCGGCGCGAGCGTCGTGCGCCCGCGACCGTCTTCGATGACGTCGTGGTTGCCGCTCACCCAGACGCTCGGGATGCCGCGATCGCGGAGCAGACACGCGACCATGATCGCCAGCTCGACGCACTCGAAGACGCACGAGCCGCTGTCGGGGTTGCAGAGGTCGCCCGTGAAGACGAAGAGATCGACGTCGTGCGCGACGGCGTACTTCACCATCTCGTGCGCCGCGACGCGAAGCTCGTCGTGCCTTCGCACGCCGTGCGTCATCCAATCGAGGTGCCAGTCGCTCGTGTGCAGGATCTTCATCCGTGAAAAACCCGCGCGATGTGTCCGGCACGATCGCGGTTCTCCTCATCTCGGATCATCGCCGCCTTCTCGTCATCGGTGACGAGATGCCCGTACTTCGTGTGCCGGCTCTTCGTCACGAGCCAGCGATTCCCGCGTCTCTCGAAAGCGAGATCCGCTTCTTCGATCCTGCTCACCCGTTCGATTGCCATGTTCACCCCACGATGTAGAGCGTGCTCTTCGCGCGCGTGACAGCGACGTAGTAGAGGTTCTCCTCTTCCTCGGGCACGCCGAACGTCTGCTCTCCGAACTTGTCGACGTACGGGCGCGGCTTGAGGAACGTGCTCCGGAGCACGAAGACGCGATCGCGTTCGAGCCCCTTCGCGCGGTGCACCGAGCTGAAGATCACGCGCTGGCGATCGTCGCCGTCCGCGAACATCGTCGCGATGTTGAGCTTCGCCTGCCCGATCGTCTTCGCGCCGTCGCAGAACGCGATGAGGCACGCCGCGCGGTCGATGATCGGCTGCGGGTCGTGGCCCTTCTTCTGCCGCTTCTCGATCTGCTTGATGCGCCACGCCTCGACGAACTCGATCAGCTCTTCGATGTCGTCCGCCTTCGCCTTGTCGATGAGCGCGGTGAGCGTCTCGCCGAGGTCGCGCCCCTGGATGTTCGACTTGATGCCGGCGCGGATCGCGGCCGTGCATGCGTCGACGAGCGGAGCGTTCGCGCGCGAGAGCACGAAGTCGCCCGGGGCGATGAGCTTGAGCATCTGCGCGCGGTCGATCAGCTCGACGTTCCCCTCGGGCGCGCTCGGCGCCGCCGAGAAGTCGCGCACGATCTTGTTCGCCTCGCGGACGACGCTCTGCGCGCAGCGGAACGTCACCGTGAGCGGGAAGACGCTCGCGTTGAGCCGCTTGATGAGCTTCGCGTACATCTCCGGGTCGGCGCCGCGCCACGCGTAGATCGCCTGCCTCGGGTCGCCGATGATGTAGATGCGCCCGCCGGGCTTGAGCATCGCGATCAGAAGCCGGAGCTGCGCTTCGCCGACGTCTTGCGCCTCGTCGATGAAGATGAAGTCGTATCCCCACTTCGCTTTCAGCCCGAGCACGACGGGCAGCCACACCTGATCGTCGAAGTCGACGACGCCGATCATCTGCTTGCTCGCGCGCATCGCGGTCATCGCCATCGTCGCGAGGTCGCGCATCGTCGCGAGCGGCTCGGCATCGATCTCCTGATCGATGAGCAGGCTCTCGGCCTCTTCGACCGTGTCGTGCGCGAGCGCCTCGTCGAAGCCGACGTTCTTGAGGTAGCTCGCGGCGCGCTTCACCGCTCCGGCGAGCTTCGCGGGCGCGCTCTCGCCGACGACCTCGCGCGCGAGCAGGTATCCCTTCTCCTCGTCGACCTGCACGTTGCTGTCGTGCTGTCGGAGCAGCGAGTAGCCGACGCCGTGCAGCGTCTTGACGTCGACGTTCTTCATGCCGACGAAGCGCGGCTTCACTTCCTCCTTGATCGGCTTGTTGAACGCCGCGTAGAGCACGCGCTTGTTCGACGGGATTCGCTTGATCAGCTCCACCACCGTCGTCGTCTTGCCCGTGCCCGCGCGCGCCTCGACGGCGATGTTGCCCACCGACGTCGTGAGCGTCTCGAAGATGCGGAGCTGCTGCGGGCTCCACTCCCTTCCGCCCTCCGCCTTCGCGGCGGGCTTCGCGGCGCCCGTCCCGAGGAACATCGCGAGCTGGTCCTTCTGCTGCGCCTTCGCCATGCTGCACCTCATGCCGCGCTAGTTGCGGTATGGCGAGCCTGGCGGCAACGCACGACGGAGCTGCGCGATCTCCTCTTTGAGCGCGCGGATCTCCCGCTCCTGATCCACGAAGTGCTGAATCGAGAGGCTCCCGAGCAGCTCCGACAGCGTCGGAAACGTCGGCACGCGACCGAGAAGAATCGCCCACGCGAGTCGCACGCGAGCGCGGAGGAGACCGAACGTCGTCATGCGGCCTCTTCCCCTTCGAGCGGCGCGTGCTTCGAGAAGCGAGAGCGCACCTCGCGATCGATCTCGGCGAAGAGCCCGCCGTGCTCCGCATGCGCGAGAAGCTTGACCGTGTTGTCGAGCCCCTGCCCGAGCTTCGTGCCGTCGAACGAAAACCACGCGCCCTTCTTCTCGATGACGCCGAAGCGGTCGGCCAGCTCGATGAGGTCGCGCGCGTGGTCGTAGCCCTTCGGCACCCACTGCCCGTTCGAGGTGTGAAAGTAGCAGCGCACCGTCTTCTCTTCGCGCCACGCGAGCTTCGTCTTCTTGATCGTGACGCGGATGCGCTCGCCGTAGTAGCGCCCGTCGTACGCGGCCTCGCCCTCGCCTTCCTTCTTCTCCTTCGCGGGCACGACGTACGCGGCGCGCTCGCAGCGCATCGTCGCCGAGCTGTCGAAGTTCACCGCCTGCCCGCCACCGACCTTGTAGTTCTCGCCGATGAGGAACTTGCCGCGCTTCTCCTGCGCCTGCTCCATCTCGCGTGCGATGACGAGCATGCCGACGCCGCCCTTTTCGAGAATCGGGATCAGCTCGTCGAGCCACACGCTGTTCATCGCCGCCTTGATGCGGCCGATCATCTTCATGAGATCGGTGCTGCCCTTGGTGTCCTTCTCGATCTCCGCCCAGAGCGCCTTCGGCACGAGCTTCTTCAGCGAGTCGACGACGATGATGCCGCTCGTGTCGAGCGGCAGCGTTCCCTTGTCCTTCGCCTCCGCGATGGTGAGGCAGAAGTTCCGGACGTCGGCGACGGTTTCCTCGAACGTCTCGGGCCTCCGCGCGACGAAGCCGGGGTGACGAAGCAGGTCGTGCCCGATCATGTCGCCGACCCACTCGCCCGCGTTCGTGCGCTCGGCGTCGATGAGCGCGGCGAAGTGATCCAGCTTGAGGAAGCTCTTGATCATGCCGAGCGCGAGCGACGTCTTGCCGTGTCCGCTCGGCCCGTGCACGACCGTGAAGCGCTCGATCGGGTAGCCCCCGACGCCGAGCGCGTGATCGAGCTGCACGAGGCAGCTCGGGACGGCGCGCACGTTCGTGAGCGCATCCACTGCGGGACGAAGACCGACGAAGCTCGATGCGACCTTGCCGATCGCATCGAGCCTCGCGCGCGCCTCGTCGCGTACCTTCTTCACGCGACCCATCGACTACCTCGTCAGAACGGAAGGCGCTTCTTGTTGCACTTCGGACAGACCTTCTCGGTTTTCGGGAACTCGTGCTTGCAGTGCTTGCACGGTGCCGTGTCGACCGCGGGCGCGGCGTCGTCGGCATCGTCTTCGTACTCCTGCCCGCACGCGACGCACTTCGTGTCCGTCTTGCGCATCGGAGCCGCGCAGTTGTCGCACGGGTCGCCCAGCTCCTCGGGCGGGATCTCGGGCGCCTTCGGCTCCTCCTTCTTGATGCGCCGCCCGCCCTTCTTCTCGCTCTTCGCTTCGGCCTTCGGAGCGGGCGCGCTCTTCGGCGGCGGCGGAGCCTTCTTCTCCTCTTCCTCGGGCTCGCCGTCCGGAGCGTTCGCGCCGTGCGGGAACTCGTCGTCACCGCTCTCGCTCTGCTCGTCGACCTCGACGTCGAAGATGTCGTCGAGCGGCGCGTCGATCACGAGGCACTTTTCGAGGTGAGCCCTGAAGCTCTTCATGTTGTACGGTTCGAGCACGCGCGACAGATCCGGCGGGTCGGAGCGAAGGAGCTGCTCGATCTCGTTCGTGAGCTTGATCCGCTCGATGTACCGCGCGTGGTACTTCTCGTCGAACTTCGCCTTCTCGTCGTAGGTGAACTCGATGCAGTACGGGTTGATCTGCGGGTTGCCCGCCTCGACGCCCGCCGATTCGAGCCGGTCGTTGATCACGCTCTTCACCTTGTCGCCGAGCGACTGCCCTTCGATGGTGACCTGCACGCCCGCGGCGATGTCGTCGTTGTTCACGATCGTGAAGACGTACGAGAGCCGCGCCTTGCCGTTCTGCTTCCACGCCTCCGACTGGTAGATGCCGGCGCGCTTGAGGTCGGCCTTCTGCTCGTCGCTCATCTTGTTGTTGTAGTCGGCGAAGCCGTTGTAGATGCCCGCCGCGTTGATGACGGTGTTCTCCTTCGGATTGTCCGCTCCCTCGATCTTGAGGATCGCGTCGGTCCAATCGAGCCGGCCCGCGCGCACTTCCTGGTAGACCCACTCGATGAAGCGACAGAACGGGCACCGCGTCGGCGGCACCTCACGCTCGCCCGTGTCCTTGTCGCGGAAGTTCTGCCGGAGCAGCACCTCTTCGGTCTCGTGACAGTTGAGCGACTGCGACCACACGTGCCGCTCGACCTTGCGCGTGTCCTTGTCCTCCTTCACGACGAGCATCGGCATCTGATGACGCCAGAGCCCGATCGGGAGCTGCAGGCAGTGAAGCCACGCGTAGAGCTTCCCCTTCTCTGTCCAGCCCTTCAGGAACTTCGATCCACCACCGAGCGAGCCGCGATGCTTGATGAAGCTGTCGAGGCTGTTTCCGTCCGCTGCGCTACGTGCGTATCCCATGGCATGTCCTCGTTCGTTGCATGTTGCATGTTCTGGCATGTTGACCAGTCAAGACGTCTTGACTGGCCCGGTTCACTTTAGAGAGCTGAGCATCGATCGCAAGTCGTACGCGCGCTCGCGACAGCGCTCGGCCAGATCCTTGAGCGTCGCCTCGAAGTCGACATACTTCGCGCGCTCAATCTCGTCGCTCACCCACTGATCGCCGAAGATCGTCGCGCACATCATCGCGACGTCGGCGTCAGTGATCTGCTTGTTGCGCCTCTTGTTGTCCTTCTCGGCCTGCAGCTCGCGGTGCGCTTCGAGCTTCATCGGGGCGAAGTAGAGGTCGTTCGACTTTTCCCACGCCTCGCGCGCGTTCTTCACCGTCACCCAGAGCAGGAACGCGTTCCGCGCCATCATCTGCGCCTCGTCGAGCTGCCGGCGCACGTGCCCCGCATCGCTCCGAAGCTCGCCGAGCGCGAGCCACTCGACGATCTTCTTGTAGGCGGGCTCGACGTCGCGGACGATCATCGTGTCGGCGATGCGAACGATCTCCGCCTTCATCGGCTTCTTCTTCGCCGCGTTCGCGCTCGCGAAGCGGATGCGCGCCTGCGCGTGCTCGCGCTCCTCCGCGCCGAGCTGATCGGCGAGCTGCGCACTCGTCTCCTTCACCGCGCTCGCCTTGCGCTTCTCGACCTCTTGCGGCCCGATGCCCGGAGCGCCGCCGTGTCCGTTCTTGCAGCTCGCGCCGTGAGGCGTCTCGTGCTGCAGCTCGAAGCACTCCGCGCAATGCAGCCCGTTGAGCGGGAACGCGTCAATCGTCCGGTCGTCGATCGGTGGCGCGATCATCTCTTCGATCGTCTGCTCGCGCTTCATCCTTCGTCCCATGATGACCTCACGCGACGAGACTCGTCGCCCATTCCTCTAATGCCGCGTAGTTCGTCATCCACATCCGAGCAAGCTCGTCGAGCATCTCGGTCGAGCCCGAGACGAAGAGTGCGCGCGACGCCATCGTCGCGGTCGAGCCGTCGCGGAGCATGACGACCACTTCGAGCGGACGCTTACCCGGATGTCGCCGGAGCACCTCCGCGATCGGCGCGAGCATGTCGCCCGCTTCCTCGCTGATGATGAGCCGAAACGGCTCCTCGGGGTCGAGCACGAGCGCGACCTGCCCGGGCAGTGGGCGCGCGCTCTTCGGCGGGAGCTTCGGCTTCGGCGGACGCACGCGATCCCACCGCTTCCAATCCCACGTCGGGAAGGCAGCTTCGAGGAAGCGCGCCGTCGCCGGCCACACGCGATCTTCCCAGAGGAAGAAGCGATCGGCGTTCTTGCCGTCGTAGTCCTCCGCGGGCGCGACTTGGTTCGGCGCGGAGCTTCCGTCCGTGACGATGTACTCGATGCGCGTGCCCTTGGTGATCTCGCGCCCGCGCTCCTTCAGGATCTTCGCGACCGCGACATGCGCCAGCTCGGCGCCCGCGGTGCCGTCCTTCTTCACGCGCGTGACGTACTCGCGGAGGCTCTTCGTGAGCGCCTGCGCGAATCGCACCTCTTCGACCGTCAGCTCATCGCGGAGCACGTGGTTGAGCGCGCTGTCGATCAGCTCCTCGTAGTAGCTCCGGCGCGTCTCGCCTGAGAGCACCGTGTAGATCGCACGCTCCTGCAGTCGCCGCGCGAGTAGCGCCGTGTCGCCTCGCTTGTATTCGAGCCCCTTGATCTCGGGTCGCGAATGGATCTTCTCGTCGAACTCCTCGCCCGGCCTCGGGAGCGGGCGCGCGGCCTTGCCCTTGTAGTGGACGTAGACGCCCGCGTAGCGCTTCGCGCTCGTGAAGACGATGCGCGCGAACTGCTTCTCGTAGGCGAGCTTGATGAGGTTCTCCTTGCAGCCGCACGCCTTGAGGAGCGACGGGTACAGCTCCTCGTTGCACCACCTGACGAACTCCTCGAACGCGGTGCGGCTGCTGCCCTCGATGAAGATCGAGTCGGTGTCGCAGTAGATGGCGCGCATCCCGCGCTCTTCCGCCGCCGCGATCGTCTGCTTGATGAGCCACGCGCCGTTCTGCGTGATGCTCTCGCCGATCTCGCGATCGTAGTAGCGGGAGAACGGCGAGCTGATGACGCCGTAGAACGAGTTCGCCGCGACCTTGTACGCGGTCGAGCGGCGGTCGGCCTCCTTCCACTCGGGCGTGCCCGGCGGCAGGCTCGCCTTCTTGTCGTTCCACCACTTCCGGAGCCGGAGCATCTCGCGGAGCGCCGCGACGAGGATGCCTTCCTTCTCGACGCTGAAGGTGATGCCCGTCGACGGCGCGCGGCAGCACCCGTCCGCGATCGGCCCGTTGATGGGCGCGTTCACCTTCGTCTCGGGGCTCATGTTCCACGTCAGGATGATCGACGGGTACAGGCTCGCGAAGTCGCCGACGTGGATGTCGGTCGCGACGCCGTTCGTCTTCGGCTGCATCACGTACGCGCCCGGGAACTGCTCGACGCTCTCGCGATAGAGCTTCGTCGGGAAGTGCGTGCCCTGTTCGAGCCCGAGCCGGAGAAGGAAGCCGTCGACCTGCTCGGTGGGGTTGAGCCCGCGCGTGTTCGGGAAGACGCGGCAGACGTCGGCGATCGTGTCGAAGAGCGTCGCGTAGCCCGTCGCGGCCTCGATCATCGCGAGTAGCGCGGTGTCCTTGAGCATGTACGCGTGGAGCAGCTCGCGCCACTTGCCGCCCGCCGCCCATAGCTCCCACGTCATCGCGCCGAGCGGCTTGTTGCCGAACGCCGCGACGACCTCGGGGGGCGTCTCCTCCTTGCCCTCGCCGAGCACGCTCATCGCGATGTTCTGCAGCGCCATCGACTGCTTCTCGTCGCCGCTCTCGGCCGCGTGCATGTTCATCCGCTTGAAGAGCGCGAGGTGGTCGAGCCAGAGCCATCGGCGCGGATCGATGCGCACGCCGACGCGGTCGCTGCGCGAGGTGATCATCGGCCCGTCGTAGTTGTCGAGGTTCCACGCGAGCACCTGATCGTAGGGTTCGAGTGCGCGCCACATCGCTTCGAGCATCGCGCGCTCGCTCGCGTCCGTGTCCTCTTCGAGCACGCCCGACGCGACGTGCTGCGGCTTGTTCTCCGCGTCGAGCACGCAGATCGACCACATCAGGATGCGCGCCTTCTCCTTCTCGCTGAAGGGAACGCGGCTGTCGGCCTCGATGTCGAGATAGCAGCGGCGCGGCGACTGCACGCCCGCGCCCGTGTCCGTCATGTACCGGCGGATCGGATCGACGTCGCCCTCGTAGAGCGAGACGCCGAGCGACATGAACGGCGACGGCATGACCTTCTTCTCGCGCGTGATCGGATCCCAATCGGGACGACCTTGCACCATGTCGCGCCGCGCGAGGTCACCGATCCACGCGATGCGCATCCACGCACCGTCGACCTTGATCGATCGGATGCTCGACGAGCTTCGGATCGTGCGCTCGAACTCCGCGGTGAGATCGCGCTGGCGGAGGAAGGTGACGTACTCGGCGGGCACCTGCGTGAAGTCGATGCGGTCGCCGCGTCGACTGAGCAGCACGATCTTCTCGCCGTCGACGTACGCGTTGACGAACTTGCGCTGTTGAACGCCAGAGGCTTCGGACATGCGGCGGAGTATATGCCGCGCGGAGCGAGCGCCCGGACTCGAACCGGGGTCGAGAGCGACTCGACGCGCCTACCACTCGCAATGCGGCCACATGGGTTCGGCGGGCCTTCCCTAGACAGACTTCGCGCAACGCGTCTGAGTGCGTGCCGTGCGCGCGTGGCTTCTGTCGACCACCTCTGCCGGGACCATTCCCGGCGTGAGTGCTAGCTCTCGCGGCGCGTGTCGATGCGGAGGATGAGGCGCCCGCTCGACGTCGTCGAGATCGTGAAGTGCTCGGTGACGCCGTTTTCGAGCACGCGCTGCCCGACCGGGTTGTCGCCGAGCTTCATCGCGTGCTTCTCCGGCTTGCCGGTGCGCGGCCACGGTCCCTTGAAAAGATCCACGTTCGTCTTGCCGAGGATCTTCGCGACCGTGATCGTGCCCTTCTTCGCCGTCGCCTTCTTCGCCGGCTTGGCGCGCGCGCCCTTCTTGCGCGGCTCGGGACGACGACCCGTCTCGCGCTCCTTGCCCGCGGTGCCGGCCTTCTCCTGCGCCGTCCGCGCTTCCTGCCGGATCTCGCGCACGCTCGCGCCCGCCTTCGCCGCTTCGAGCAGGCGCGGCCGATCCTCCTTCGGAGCGACGAGCACCGCGCCGAGCTTGCTCACGCCGAACTCGCGCACCTGCTTCTCGGTGAAGTTCGTCGCCACGTCCATGAGCCAGTAGGCGTTCTGCACGCTGAATCCCAGCTCCGCCATCACGAACTGGTTGAAGCTCTTGTACGCGGGCAGGTTCTCGGCGTCGTTGCGCTGCTTCCAGAGCTGCTTGGTGAAGATGCTCTTGATCTCCTGACCGAGCCGCCAGTGCGACGCCATCGAGTCGCCCTTGAGCCCGCGCACGCGCTCGACGGCTTCGTTGAGGTCGCTCTCGGTGTACTGCGCGAGCGTGTTCTCGTTCGCTCCCGCGATCGTCGCGCTCGTCGTCACCTTGTCGCTCATCTTCGCCATCGCGGCGACCGTGCCCGGATCATCGTCGATGCTCGCGCTCGCCTCGTCGATCGACGCGCTCGACGCTGCCGCGTCCGGGCTCGCCGACTCGCTCTCGTCGCTCGAAGCCGATTCCGACGCGCTCTCGCTCTCGTCTTCCTCGTCCTCGTTCTCCGCGCCGCAGAACGGGCAGGCTTCCAGCTCGGTGTCGCTCTCGCCGCCGCACTCGGTGCAATCCGCGAGACGGTTCTTCGGCAGCTTCGCAAAGCGCGCCTGCAGCGCCGTGATGAGCGCCTCGGTCGTGTCCTTGTCCGTTCCGCACTTGAGCTGCTTCGCGAACTTCACGAGCGCCTTGCGGTCGATCTTGTCGAGCTGCACGCTCCCGATCGTCTTCGGCGCCTCGTTCGTCTTCTTCGCTGCGTTACCCATGATGCACTCGATCCTTTCTTCTTTCACGCCGCCAGCCGGGACGCGACGCGCCCGACAACCATTCGTGCCGTGTGCTCGCTCGGCAGGCGGCAGAGAAGCCGAGCATCGAGATCCTCGTAGAAGAGCTGCGCCGCGTGTTCGATGTCACCTTCGGCGGCAGCGAGAGCTTGGACGGCGAAGAAGTCACGCAGCGACTCCTGTTGCCGCGCGAGCGCCATCACCGCCTCGCGACGCTCGCGCGCGCGTCCCTGCTCGGGCTCGACGGGCACCTCGAACTCGGCGTCTTCGTCGCCTTCGCGCACGAGCGTGCTCGCGGCGAGGTCGAAGCGCGGAGCGCCCCACGCCCATGTATGCCGGTCGTCGCCGCGCGCGCGGTGCACGTTCTTCTTCGCGGCGTTCTTCGCGGCGACCTCGACGAACTGCGACGGGGTCACGCTCTTCGCCTTCTTGCCGTCGAAGCGCTTCATCGCGCGCCACGCTTCGAGCAGGAGATCCTGTCGGATGTCTTCGGCGTCGAGCCAGAGCGGGATGCCGGCGCGCGCGAGCCTCTTCGCCCACCACTGCCAGCGTCGCTCCGTCTCTTCGACGAAGCACGAAAACGTCATCTCGCCCGCGACGCACGCGCGTGCGGCTTCTGCAAAGTGCATCGTTTCCCACCGTCGCCGGTCCTCGCGAGGACCGCCTTTCCGCTATCCGTAGGTTCTGTCTAGTACGAAAAAAAGTCTTGCGCAATCAAAAACCGACGACGTCGGCAATTCGCCTCGCAAGTCGGGCGGTTGCCTCGTACGTCCGGCTCGTCTTCTCGGCCTGCTCGACGTGCGCGCGGAGCACCATCGCGAGCGTCTTGAGGTAGACGTCGAACATCTCGACGCGAAGATCCTGGTAGCTCGGCAGTCGCCACCGAACGCGGCCGTCGTGGAAGTTCGCGATCGCGACGCGCCCCGTCCGCATGATGACGAGCTGCTCGTAGCCGGGCACGAGCTTGCCGCGTCCGGTGAGCCGAGCGGCGTAGAACGGGTCCGCCGACGTGCCGAGGTTCGGCAGCCCGCGGAGCGCATCGCCCGCGAGCGCGTCGACGATCGCGCATTCGAGCTTCATCCACGTCGCGCGCACCTCGACGATCGCCTCTTCGCGCGAGCTGCGAAGGCGTGCGACCGCCGCGTTCACCTGCTTCGGGTCGATCATGCTGCCCCCTTGATCTCGATCGCGAGCTGCTCACACCACGTCCGGAGCGTCGGCGAGCTGACGCCGAGCGCCTTCGCCGTCTCGTCGACGCTGCCATCGCGCGCACGCAGCGCGCGCTCGATCGTCTTCTTGTCGGGCCGCTCCTTCTTCGGACGCCCGAAGACGTTCGGCACCTTGCCCGCGTCGATGGCGTTGCGCCGCGCGGCTGCGAGCATGTTCGTCATGTCGAGCGCGCGCGCCCAGCGACGGATCGTGTAGTGGTGGCAGCCGAGCGCGAGCGCCGTCTTCATGTAGTCGAAGCCGTTGCTCGCGAACGCCTTCATGAGCTTCGTCTTCGCGTCGTCGATGCTCAGCGCGCCGAGCTTCGTCTTCGCGACCTGCCGCTCGCTCTTCCTCGTCGTCGCCATCGCCTACGTCTCCGTCCTTCCCGATGCCGCCGGTCCCGTGATGCGAAGCCGCTCGCGCCAGCGATCGCGGAGCTGCGCCGGCCTCCGCCGCATGTTGAGCGCGCGCAGACACTTCCAGAAGAAGGGTCGCGACACGCCGAGGTTTCGTGCTGCCTTGCTCACGTTGCCTCCGTAGGTTTCGAGCTGCTTCTCGATGACGCTGCGCGCCTCTTCCGGCTCCGTTCGTAGTAGCTCACCGAGCCACTCGGCGCACGGGGAACGTCGCGGATCGCTCACGCAGCCACCACCGAGCGGATGATGCGCCGCAGCTCCGGCGTCGAAAGATGGTCGTGCTCGACGTCGTCGTCGAGGCGGAAGCGCTGCGCCGGTCTCCGGTGCTTCTTGAGCAGCCAGAGCAGCTCGTCAGCGATGCGATCGCCGGTCTCGTTCGCGTCGGTCGAGACGAGCACGCGCCCGAACTGCACGAGCTTCGGCAGGTAGCCGGGCATGAGCGCCGAGCCCGCCGTCGCGGCGATCGCCAGCTCCGGACACGCGCGATCGACGGCGAGCCCTTTGAACGCTCCCTCGACGACGATCGCGGTGCAGTCAAGACGTCTTGACTGAGGCCATAACTGCTCGCCGAACATCGCGTTTCGGTCGGCTTTCTCCCACGGCTCGGGCTCGAAGTAGCGCCGCGGGTGATCGACGTACGTGCGCGCGGTGTAGTTGCGCGGGACGCCGTGCATGTCGCGCGTGACGATCACGATCCGGTGTTCGAGCGGGCCCTCGTCGCAGTAGCCGATGCCCCACTTGTCGACCTGCTCTTCGGTGATGCCGCGACTCTCCGCGTAGCGGCGCGCGCTCGGGGGCCAGAGCGAGAGCGGCAGGATCTTCGTGCCCGCGCGGAGGCGGAAGCCACGCGGCTTGGTGACGACGGTGACCTCGCTCGGTGCGGGCTTGATCACGACCGGAGCGCCCTCTTCGATCTTCGCGAGCACCTTGCGCGCCTCGAAGCCCGAGATGTTCATCACGTTCTTGATGAGCGTGATGACGCCGCCCGTGAAGCCACACGGCGGGCACGCGTGGTAGCCGTCGCGCGGGCTGCCCGGCTCGTCGCGGATGCGCCAGCTCGGATGCCGGTCCTCGTGATCGGGGTTCGGGCAGATCGCCCACCACTGCCGACCACGAAGCTGCGCGTCGATGCCGAGCGCTTCGAGCACGAGCTGCACGCGCGACTTGCTCACGACGCGGCGCGCTCCTCGGGCTTCCAGTTCTTGCCCGCGCGCTTCTCGCGATCGCGCTTCGCGCTGTTCATGATCGCGACGATGCCCTCGACGATGCTCTTCGCCGGAGTCGTGATCCCATGGATCGCGTCCTCGCCGCAGTCCCATGAGTTCTCGCCCTTGCCCGGCACCGGGATCGGCTCCTTCATCTCGACGTGCGCGCGATGAACGACGCGCGTGAACGGCGAGCGCGGACGCTTCCAGGTGTCGCGACGGATCTCGACCGTGCCCGCGTAGCCCTTCTCGGGCATCGGCACGATGACATCGGCCTTCTCGACGAGCGTGCTCTCGTAGTTCTCGCGACCGAAGAACGTGTTGAGCGGGTGCCAGCTCCCGTCGCGCCACCGCGGCGTGTCGCTCGTCCAGTGGTGCGAGTTCGCCCAGACGTCCCACCACACGGCGAGATCGTGGAAGTGCACGCCGAGCGTTCGCGGCTCGTAGCCCGGGATGCGGAGGAGCGCGCGGAGCTTCCGCATCACGCGCACGGGCGGCTCGACGCTGAGCGCCACGTACGGACCGTAGAGCGCGAGCGTCGCGCGCACGTGATCGTCGTCGACGTCGAGCTTCGCGAGCGTGAGGCGCGCGAGCGAGCAGAAGCTCAGACGCAGCCCGTAGACGTTGCCCGACGCGTCGTCGAGATCGCGATAGACGAGGTCGAAGTGCGGGAGCAGCTCGCCCTTGTTGCGCTGGTCGTAGATCCGAAACTTCTTCATCGCCTTCCCTTCTTTCCGCCCTTCTGCCCGAGGAACGCCCCCGCTGCAGAGAAGCTGTCGATCTCGCTTCCCTCGCCTGGTCGCTGGTAGGCGATCGAGACGCCGCCGTCGAGGCGCCCGTAGTCGGGCTGCCAGTCGAACTCGATCGCAAGCGGCCACTCGCCGTAACGCTGCTTGAGGATGAGCACCTCGATCTTGTTCCGCGGCACGTTCTTCCAGAGCGCCGGCCAGTGCACGCCGATGTACGTGTCGGGCACTTCGACCCACGCCGAGCTTCCCTTCGTGCCCTCGCGCGTCGGCCGCTTGTCGGGCCTCTGCTCGATGTCCTTGAGCCGCTGCTGCTGCAGCAAGATGTGATGCTGCCCGAGATCCTCCGCCATCATCTGCTGACGGATGAGCGCCTCTTCCTCTTCGCTCGGCTGATCGACGTGCAGGCACCGCTTCCAGAGGTCGGCGATGAAGACGTCGCACGCCGCGTCCGAGAGGATGCCGTGCAGAAGATCGAGGTTCCGCTCGTTGCTCGGCTTCTCGCCGATGCGACGCCGAAACGGGTTCTTCATGAACGTGACGTACTCGCTGAGCGCGTGCATGCGCTCCTCAAGCTCGACGCGCCCCTCGTGCGATCGGATCGGGCCTTTGCCCTTGATGAGATCGGCGCGCGACCATCCGAGCGAGATGCACGCGAGGAGTTCGAGGTTCATCCCTCCCTTCATCTCCCACGCGCCCCACAAGACGCGCCGCCCGAGCCGCGCGAGCCCGAGCGCGATGTTCGCGGTGACCGTCGACTTGCCTCCGCCCGAGACTGCCGAGATGCACGTGATCTGCCCCGGAGCTGCGCCCGGGATCATGCGCCGCGCGGGCTCCCCGTCCTCGTCGCGCTGATCGCTGAAGTAGTCCAAGCCCTCGATGCCGTACGGGTAGGCCGCGTGTCCGTCGACGCGCTTCTCGATCTCGCGCATCTGCTCGTGCACGAGCTGCTTCGGATCGTGAATCCACTGCCGCTCCTCGTAGCCGTCGAATGCGCTCGCGAGCTGCCGCGCGAGGCTCCGCACCTTGCTGCGGTCGGCCGATGCGACCGGATCCTTGAGCACTTCGAGGAACGCCTGATGCGGTCCCTGGATGACGCTCGCCTTCACCCGATCCCACATGAGCTGGTCGACGTGGTAGGCGAGGTTGTTCGGCACCTCGGGGCGGCTCTCGATGATGCTCTCGATCGTGCGCGCGACCTTCTCGCCCGCGATGCTCTCGACCGTCGCCGGGTCGTAGTCGAGCCCGCGCCGCTTCAGCTCGATGAGCGCGCCCCACGCGTCCGCGTGCTCGCGCGCGAGGAAGTGATCGGCGTAGAGCTTGACGACGTAGACGTCGCGGATCTGCCGATCGAGCGCGCACGCTCCGATGACGACCGCTTCGTGCACCGGGTCGTGAGGCACCACGACCTTCTCTGCCTTCGGCGGCGGCAGTGGCGAAGATGAGACAGATGCTCCGCGCGACGGATCGATGAGCGGAACGTTCCGCTTCGGATCCGCCGCCGAGATGACTCGGCGACCCATGCTCGGACGAGGCTAGCGGGACGCGAGAGCGCGCTCGCGCGCGACCTTGTAGTCGGTGTAGAGGCGCGGGGAGAACGCGAGGTAGCAGCCGAGCCGACGCCCGTTCGTCTGCCTCGTCTCGCGACGCCACTTCTCGGTACGCTCTTCGCGCGCCCACACCCAGCGGACGAACGCGATGAGCGCGGCGACGTCGCCATCGAAGCGCGAACGCAGCGTCGAGCCGATGAACATGATCGCCTTCTTGCGCTCGCCCGGGCTCTCGGCCTCGCTCGCCTCGACGCCGTAGACGTGCTTGTGCAGCATCGCGTAGAGCACGAAGACGTGCATCGGCTTCGCGCCCGTGTAGTCCTCGCGCTCGATCATCTCGTTCATCTCGCGCTCGGCGCGATCGAGGCTCGCCTTCTGGATGCCGGCCTTCTTGCGCTCTTCCTTGCTCTTCGCCGTCTTCGCCCAATCGGCGAGGCTCGTGACCATCTTCGTCGACGGCGCGACGTGGGAGCTGACGCGCACGCCGCTCGCGCGCTCGTCACGCGGGAACTTCGTCGCGACGGCGCTCACTTCGAGCCTCCCTTCATGACGGTGAACATATGCCCGAGCGCTTCGAGGTAGATCGACATCTTCTCGTGCCGCTCGTCTTCCGCCATCTGCCTCATCTCGGCGTAGATGCGGCGCTTCGCATCGAGCGCGGTCTCGCCCTCGCGGATCTTCGTCGTGCGCGTGAACGATCCCACGCGGAACGTGCAGAACTGCTGCGGGCTATACAGCTCCTCGCCCCACGTCGCGCTCACCGTCTCGCCGACGTCGTCGGGGTTCGGTGCGGCGACGTCGCGCGTGGAACCCGAGGAGTGCGCGAAGCGCGAGCCTCCGCCGGGGCGCGGCTCGTCCTTCCTCGGCTCGGGCTGCGTCTGCGCCTGCTCGCGCGTCGGCTGCTTCGTCTCCGGCGTGATGTCGGGCGCGCGGTTCATCGGAGTGAGGCCCGCGCGGCACTTGATGCACTCCTTGACGCCCGGCTTGATGTCCTTCGCCGCCGACGAGAGCTGCCTCGCTCCGCACGACGGGAACGGACAGAGCAGCGCGCGCGGCCAGTCCGTCACGACGTTCTCCTGCTTCGGCTGATCGCCGCTCGCCTCTTCGCTCTGCTGCGTGGGCGCTTCGTTCGTCATCACCTTCGGTCGACGTGCCATGTGAGAATCCTCCGCGGAGGCTAGGGATAGGTCAGGCTGCTCGGTTGTTCTTGATCCACTCTTTTGCGGGCACCCAGACGGGTCCGCCGCCGAGTGCAGGCCACTCGGAACGCACGACGGTGCGCTTGTTCCAGCGCGCGATGTTCGCGAGGTGGTCGGGATAGACGTGGCGATCCCAGAGGTAGACGAGGCGCGCGCCGCTCTTGCCCGTGCTCGTCCGGCACACGCGCCCGCGCACCTGCTTGAAGAGCTGCTCGTTACCCGCGATGGGTCCGGCGCACACCGCGCAGCCGAGCCGCGGGATGTCGAAGCCGAGCCCGACAGCCTGGTAGGTGCCGACGCCGCACTTGATGCGGCCGTCGCGGATGCCCGCTTCGGTGCGCTTGAACTCGGCGATCGAGTCGTCGCCTCCGAACATGAGGCCCGTCGTCGAACCCATGCCGCTGATCGCCTGCTCGATCGTCATGCCGTGCTCGCGGTTCCACACGAGCACGAGCACCTGCTCTCCTTCGCCGAGCATCTCGCGCGCGGCGACGATCGCGAGGCGATTGCGCGCGCCGTCTGCCGCCATCTCGCGGAGCAGCCGATCGCGATCGTAGTTCGGCGTCTCGTGCGACGCGTCTTCCTCTTCGACCGCTCCGTACCAGTCGGCGCGGAAGTCGGTCGGGATGACCCGCACCTCGACGTCGAGCACGTGCCCGCTCGCGACGAGATCCTCGTGCTTGATGTGTTTGACGACGTCGTCGAAGAGATCCTTGATGAGAAACTCCTTGCGATCCTTGCGGCGATGGTCGGCGCTCACGCCGACGCGGTAGCGCGCGGGGAACGGGTCGACGCACGCGAAGAACGTCTTCGCCGCGAAGAGCTGCACCTCGTCGGCGACGACGATGCCGAAGTAGTCGCGATCGGCTTCTTCGGTGAGGTGGATCGCGACGCTCTTCTGGATGCCGACCGTGACGGGCGCGAGCTTGAACGTCTTGCCTCGGACCTTGCCGATCTCGCTCATCGGGATGCCGAGTTCGTCGTGCACGCGCGTGATCCACTGGTCGAAAAGCACGCGGTTCGGCACGACAACGAGCATCGGCACCTTCGCGCGCGCCGCGAGCGCGAGGATCACGGTCGTCTTGCCGCTGCCGGTCGGCGCGCGGAGCAGGCAGTTCTCTCGTTCGAGGATCGCGGCGAGAGCTTCTTCCTGATGCGCGTAGAGCGAGCGGCGATGCTCGGGCATGTCGACCGGGTCGCCGTAGATGCGTTGATCTTCGAGTCCCCACGTCACGCCCGCCTCGTCGAGCGCTTCGCGCACGCGTCGCATGCCTCCGCGCGGGAACGTCAGGAACTCGAAGCGCGGGTCGCGCTCGTCGTCGGCGCGCTCCCACGTCTTGATGTAGCGCGGCACGTCCTTGCAGAAGACGCCGATCTTCTCCTTCATCGCGCGCTCGGGGTTGAAGTGCTCGAAGCCCCGCGTCAGCTCGATGAAGAGCTTCGTCTCGGCCTTCGCGATCCGGACGTAGATCCGGTCGCGAACGATGACCTCGACGGGCTGTCGGCTTGTTCCCACCATGCTCCTGCCGATGCCGCGCCAGATGCGCTCGGCGATCGTCTTTGCGTATTAGCTTCCGTCCGCGCACACCGTCGAGACTTTTCGTCTCAATTCGTAATTGGCAAAACGCCGCGCGGGGTTATCGCAGTAATGACGTCACGACTGAGGAGCTAACCCGAGGAAAGCGATATCTTTTGCCACGAAGCCCGGTGTGAACGCTCGGCCACGGGGGGTACTTATTACACGCGCGCGTGCGCGGGCGCGCGCGCCACGACGTATTACGACGCATATCGAATGATCTCTCGTCGTAATTGAGATCGATCGTTGAATTGAGAAGAACGTCCGGTAGGACGTTCTTGTGGTGCGCTGGCGCGCACCGACGAGCGCGCACGACGGCGCGCTCGCGTGCACTCGATGCTTCACACCTTCGGCTTCGCCGCGGTAGTGTTGCTCGGCGGAGGCTTGCTGCTGCGCGTCTTGAGATCGATCGCTCCGGGCTGGTTCTTGAACGAGAGCCACGCGAGCCACGAAGGCACCGTCCCGTTGAGCACGCCGCGAATGACGAGGTCGTAGAGGAACGCGGTGAGCGCCGCCATGAAGACGCCGCTCTCGATCGCGCCGAGCATCGCAGCTCCGATCGGAGTGCCCGCCTTCATCGCTGCAGCTCCCGCGACGAGCGGTGCGTAGAGCAGTCCGAGGAAGCCCGCGACGGCAGGCTGCCAGCGTCCCGGGATCGTGAGCGGGAACTTCGACCAGTCGCTCGTCATCGACGTGAGCCAGCCGATGAGCGTGACCGCGATCACGAGCCCGAGGTAATTCCACTTGTGGTCCTGCACGAGCTGAAGCCACTGCAGGATAGTTGCGATGTCGATGTTCATGGCCGAGAGCTTATCCCGAAGCGGCATCAGCTCGAAGCGTGACGCTCGGCGCGCTCGTCGTGGATCGCGATCGGTTCCTCGCGCTCGTGCGCGAGTACGATCGTCACGGCTACGCGCTGCCCGAGTGGCTGAAGCCGAACGCGCTCGTCGTCTTCCGGAGAGAGACGTTCCGCATCGTGCGCGTGATCCGCTGGCGAAAGCGCTACGAAGGGATGACGCTCGGCTTCGTCGCAGGCATCGCGCCCGTGTGCGTGCTCGTGCAGAGGACCGCTCCGCCGTTCTGGAAACGCGGGAAGGAGATCCATCCCAACTTCCTCCGCCCAGCTCGGGAATGCCCGGGAGTACCACCGCACCGCGAAAACGCCTGTGCGACCCCGTAGCGGCGCAGCAATCGGCCTTCCTGAAGCTACCGGCGCGCGAGCATCATCACGATGACGGCGAGGTTCAAGACGAGGAGCAGCACGATCGCGATGGTGAGCCGGCTGAAGCTCTCGCTGAACGCGACCTCGCGCGCGACCTTCTCGTCGACCTTCGACGCCGCCGCCTTCGCGAGATCGTGCGCGACGTCGACCTTGTTCTCGATGCGCTCGATGCGCTGGCCGTGCTCGCCGACCGTCGTACCCATGTTGCCGAGCGTGATCCACACTGGATCACGCTCGCGCGCTCGCTCCTGCGTCGGGACGTTGCCGGGCTCGTTCTCGTTCTCGGGCTCGGTCGGCATGACTCGCTCTTGCTCTCCGCTTGCTCGGCTCATCGGTCGCGATCTCCACGTTCGCGCGGCGGCTTGTATGTGCGCATGTCGTCCTCTTCACGCGGGAGCGGAGGCGTGCGCACGGCAGGCATTCCGCTCGGCGGGCTCCACCGCGAGACGCGCGCGTAGTTGTCGAGCTTCGAGTCGAGCTTCGAGATGGTGTCCTCGAAGCGATCCATCCGCTCTTCCCACTCCTTGCGCGGCACCATCCCGCGCGCGATCTCGGCAAGATCCTTTTCGATCGCCTCGTTCGTCTTCGTGATCGTCTTCATCTCGCCTTCGAGCTTGATGTGCGCGATCTCGGCCGCGTGCAGCTTGCGCTCGAACTCGCGCGCATCGTCGGAGTGACGAAGCAGGATGTGCTTGTTCTCGTCGGCGAGCTTTCGGATCTCGTCTTCGAGCTTCTTCGCCGTCGCCTTGTGCTCGTCTTCGAGCTTGGTGATCTTCTCGGTCGCCGCCTTCTTCGCTTCGGCGACGTCGTCGTCGATCTCCTTGTCGCGCTTGTCGACGGCGTACTTGAGGAGCGCCGCGATGATCGCGCCGAGAGCGCCGAACGCCGCGCCAACTGCTGCGAGGTAGTCGCCCGGTCCCATGGTGCTGCTCCTCAGAACTCCCAGCCGCAGATGATGGCTTGCGGGTTCGGCGTCGTCGCGCCGACGAGGTTGACGAAGGAGTTGATGAACCAACGCAGCGTCCACGCCGCGCCCGCGCCCGGGAAGACGTTCGGCACCGGCACGCGCGCCACCGACGTCGAGAGGCCGATCGTCGTGCTGCCACCGAGCGTGTTCGTGACCGGAACGACGCCGTCGTGCGGCTGCGAGTGCACCGGGTTCGTCCCGCCCGGGAGAAGCGTCTGAATCGCGCTGTCGGCGAGCGTCCACGACGCGCCCGCCGCCATCGTCGGAAGGTTCTGGAACGCGACGTAGACCGCCTTCGCGTTCGCCGGGAAGTCGGTGCCCGGCGTCATCGTGAAGTCGAAGTGCGCGCTCGTCGAGCTGCTCGGCGTCTTGATGACAGCGCCCGCGGCTCCGCCGTTCGAGCCGAGCCAGTGCACGAGCCCTTCGCCGATGCCGCTCGCCTTGAGCGGTCCGACCGCCGTGATGACCGGCGCGGCGATGCAGATGCCCGTCGTGTGCGTGCCGCCGAGCCCGGTCGATGCCGGGAGCCCGACGCCCGCCGAAGGTTGCCCCGTCATGTGCGTCGGCGCGATGTTGCTCGACACGAGAAGCCCGCGCGGTGCGCGCGGCAGGCGCGACCCGCTCGTCGCGTCCGTGTACCGAGCCCAGCGCGGCAGCCCGAACGGCGTCATGAGGTAGACGTAGAAGAAGCGCCCCTGCACGGGAGCGACCCACGCGGGATCGAGGTTCGCCGCCGCGAGGAGATCGACGTTGTTCGCGTCGGTGCCCGGCGTGCCGCGGCGCATGTAGCCGCCGAGCCGCCGCGCGCCGAGACCGACCTTGACCTGCCCGTTCATGATCGCCGAGCCCGGCGTCGTCTCGCTGTCGATCGTGTAGTTGAGCTGCTCGAACGGCGACCAGAGGCGCGCGTTGTTGAACGCGCCGAAGAGCCGGTCCGCGATGAGCGGGCGCACGTCCCAGAACGTCACGGTGTCGTTGTTCACCGAGGTGCTCGGCACGCTCGCGACGCAGAGCGGAAGCCAGCCGGCCTGGTTCGCCGGCATGCCCGCGCCCGGCGTGCCCTGCCGCACGCGGTAGGTGAGCCGGCGCTCGCGCTCCTTCGTGACCGTCGCGACACCGAAGAGGCCCGTCGTCGCGTTGAAGATGTCGCGGTTGTCGGTGACGATGGTGTCGATCGAGTTGATCTGGCACTCGATGACGTCGATGCGCGTCGCGCCGCCCGAGCCCGCCGCGATCGAGAGCGTGCCCGGCGACGGGATGCCCGCGTCAGCGACGTACTTGTAGTTCGACAGATCCGGCGCCGCGTCCGGGTTCATGACGAACGCGAGCCCGGGCGTGATCGTGATGTCCGTCGTGCCGACTGCGGGCGTCACCATGAGCCCGTTGATGATCTCGGCGCGGAGCGGCGTCTCGATCGTGTTCGGCTCGGTGATGACGCCCGTGGTGTCGTCGTCGCTGCCGATCGCGTCGAGCCAGAAGCGAAACAGCTCCGAGAGGTTCTTCTCTTTGAAGAGCTGCAGACGGTTGATGTCCGTCGAGATCGCGCGCTCCTGCGTGTTGATGACGAGCTGTCGCATGTCCTTGTTCCTTCGCCGCTACGGGCAGCCGATGTCTTCGATGTAGAGGTCGAACCCGACGCCGCCTGCGCGCGCCTGATCGACTGCATGATAAACGCGCCTGTAGACGTCCGCTGTACCGAAAGGCTGTCCGTCGTAGAAGGCGTCGTACGGCACCGCGTCGTAGGCGTCCGATACGCCCTTGTCGTAGGCGTAGCCCGGATCGCCGAAGCCGAGCCGCGGCAGCCCGACGAGGAAGAAGGCGCGGAACTCGGTGTAGTCGAAGACGAGCCGGAAGCGACGGTCCTCGACGCTGTTCGGGATCGAGAAGCTCGTCGGCGTGAAGATGGCGCCCGATTCGAGCCCGCGCACGTGAAGCCCCGTCAGCGACGCAGGCGGCTCGCCGTTCTTGCGGATGACCGTGAGCAGCGTGCTGCCGCCCGTGAGACTGCCGAAGAAGCCGTAGACGGACACGTTGTTCTTCGCGTCTTCGAGCACGACGTGTTCGGCAGTGCCCGGCGTGTTCAGGAACGCGCCCGACGTCACGGTGCCTGTGAAGAGGATGACGTCGGTGTCGTAAGCGTCGTCGAGCGCCGCGATCGCCGCGTCGGTGTTGCTGAAGGCGCCAGCGGGCCCGAGGTCGCCGTCGTAGAACCAGCCTCGCAGCTCCGGGTAGCCGACCTCGCGGAAGCACCACGGCAGCGCCCCGAGCGTACGCGAGAGAGCGCGCATGATCGCGTTCGGGCTGACGACGTCAGCGAGCGTCGCGACGCGCTGCCGGTAAAGTGTGTCGGGCTCGCCCGGAGCGCGCGAGAGATCGCGCTCTCGTCCGATCTCATCGAGCACACCGAGCGCGCCGCCCTCGGGGCTCGCGTCGTGCGTGACGCTGATGCCGAAGCCCGCCGCCCAATCGAGCACGCGCCAGCTCGCGCCGCCGACCGAGCCGCTCGGCGCCTCCGCGGTGTAGAGCCCGTCGTCGAAGCACGTGCGCACGGTGAGCGTCGCGCTGCTCAGCACGCCCGTCGCAGTGTCGCCGATATTCGCCGGAGAGCTGCCCGAGAGCAGGCGGTAGGCGAGCTTGAGCACGCCGCCGCGCGCGACCGTGCCGAGCACCTGCCCCACGGCGCCCGAGGAGAACGTCACCTGCTCGCCCGCCTGGAAGACACCCGCGAACGTCGTCGCGTCGACGGTGAAGTCGAGCGCGATGCTGACGACGCTGCCGATCTTCGCGACCGGATCGGGCGCGGCGTCGAAGCTCACGATGCGCGCGACCTTGCCCTGGTTCGCTCCGTCGACGAAGTAGACGTACTGCCCGATGTGGTCGGGCACGAACGTGTCGGCCTTGTTCTTGGACTGGATGATCGCGCGCGCTGGCGAGCCCGGCGTTGCCGTCGCGAGGTTCGCCGCGATGACCGTCGCGAGCGTGTTGTTGAAGCCCGAGCCGTTCTGCACCGTCGACGTGCTCGTGATTGTGTCGGGCCTCGGGTTGTTGTAGCCGGCGCCCGGCTGCACGGCTTCGGCGACGACCGTGAACGGACCCTGCTCGCCCGCGGGGAAGACGAGATCGCTCTGCAGCACGTAGACGCGGCCCGGGAAGACCTGCAGCGGTCCGTTCGGCGTCGCGTCCGTCTGCTCCTCTTCGACGAAAAAGCGTCCCGCGCCGAGCACGAGCGTCTTCGAGAGAAGCGCCGTTCGCGTGATGGTGAGCGTGACGGTCGCCTTGATCTCGCCGCTCGCCGGCACGTCCGTCTGCCCGGACCATGGCAGGATGTAAAGCGACTGCGTCGTCGAGTCGATGGCGCGCGAGACGCGCGCGAGCTGCTCGGCGGCTTGGCTGTAGACTTCGAGCCCCTGCCCGTCTCCGGCGTCGAGCAGCGGGTCGCGGTAACTCTTGTCGCAGGCAGCAGCCCACACCGACATGATCTCGTCGCGCGTGAGCGGGCCCTGCTTGAGCGCCATGCGGCAGAGCCTATCACGGCGTCAGTCAAGACGTCTTGACTGCGCTCGGTTCGACGCCGCTCGCGAGACGTTCTAGGGTGATCCTCGCTTGGGTAGACGAGTCAAGCGAGCGCGCGCCGTGGCGCGTGAGTCCGATCGGCGCTTCCTCGCGCGGCTGAAGAACGCCGACCTCGAAGCGCTCCTGCGCCTGCAGGCGGAGAACGAAGGGATGCTCTGGATGAAGATCGCGATCGACCGCGCGATCATGCGGCATCTGTTCGGAGCATGAGCAGTGGAGATCAGAGCGGACGTCGCACACCTTCTGGCCAGAACACGCCGGCAGCTACGCACTCGTTCGCCGGGGTCGACCCGCGCAGCGCCGAGGGTCACCTGCGCTCGGTGCTCTGGGACATCCTCGGTGGCATGGGGGCGGAGAGCGTCGAGAGCGCAGCGCAGCGCGTCGTGCGCGAACGCGACGTCGCCCGCCGGATGCTCGCCGAGCGCCCGTGGATCTGCGACCACGACGAATGCGACCGCATCCCGAGCGCGCTCTGCGTTGCTCACACGATCGAGGGACAGATGGGGCAAGGGTCGCCCTGCCCCTACGGCAAGTCGTGGTGCGTCGGCATTGCGAAGCTCTGCTCGGGATGCCAGTGGAAGACGCGCGAGGGACAGACATCAGAGGCACCGTCCGATGCTTCGGACGCAAAAGACTGCGATACTCGCAAGCGGTGAACACGAACATCCTTGTCACGTGCACGAAGTGCGGGCGTCAGGCTCGGTGCTTTCGTGCGGGTGACGGAGCGATCATCCGACCGATGGCGTGGGAGTATCCCGACGAGTCGAAGCCGCTCGAAGGGATATGTTCTCGATGCTGGATCCTCACGCCACGACGTTCGCCGTCACGTTCGAGAGGGTCGTCCTGAGCGTCTGCCCGGGCGTCGGCACGATGTCGCCCGCCGGAGCGACGACCGCGTCGTCCTTCACGATGAGCCCGTCCGCGACGAAGCGACGGAGCACGCTGTAGATGTCCGAGAGGAAGAGCGTGCCGTTCACCGGGATCGAGTTGATGAACTCGACGACCGCCGCGATGACTTGCTGCGTGAGCGAGACCGTGTCGACGTTCGAGCGGAAGCGGAGCGTGAGCTGCGCCTGCACGATGGTCGGCAGCGACGTCGTCAGAACGACCGCGATGCCACCCGCGCGGAAGTCGAGGAGCGAGGCATTCACCTGGTTGACGATCACGTCGCTTGCGATGCCCGTCGAGTCGGCGACGTAGAGCTGCACGATGCGCGCGGGCTGCCCGCCCGGCGTGAGCGCTTCGACCGCCTGCGCGCTGACGATGCCCGGGACCGAGAGCGCGCCCGCCTCGATCGCCGCGAGGATGCCGCGCCGAGCCGTCTTCCAGAACGTGCGCGCGCGATTCCTGAGATCGTCGTCGCTCTCCTGGTCCTCGCCATGCGCGGTCGGCGCGGGGTTCGTGACCGTGAGCGTCGGATCCCAGAGGAGGTCGGGACGCTGAAAGCGCCGGAGCTGCCCGGTGCCGACCTGCGACGCCTTGCCGGCCACGCTCGCGCGCACGTTCACGTTCGGCACGACGAGATCGGTCGCGCCGAAGCTCGCGAGCGACGTCGTGATGTACTCGGCGTTCGATAGCGTCTGCAGCTTCGTGCCGATGGGAACGCTGCCGTTCGCGAACGTCGCCGCCGGTCGCGAGATGGTGACCTTGCCGAGCGCGGGACTCGCGCCCTTTCGCACGAGCTGGTAGCGGTCGAAGACGAGTCGATCGAGATCCTCGTTCTCCGCACCGTCGAGGAGCAGCGCGGCGAAGCGGTAGCCGAGCTGCTTGACGATGTGGTCGGCCATGACCGACGTGACGCCGACGACGAGGTTGACGTCGGATCCCTCGGTGTCGACTTGCGCCGCGTCGATCTTCGCCGCCCGCTGGATGACGTAATCGCGCCCGAGCGCGTAGAGGTCGAGTCGCGTCGGAAGGTCGAGCGCCATGCCCTACGTTCTATCAGAGCAGCTAGGTGATCGGAACGTTGACCGTGAACTTCTGGCTGCGCGCGCCGCGCGGCTTGATCGCGATGTGCAAGCGGAGCATCTCGGGCACCGTCCGCCGAACGTCCGAGCTGATGAGCGCCTTCGCGACGTCGGGCTCGCGCTGGATCTGGATTCGCGCGTCGGTCGTGATCTTGCCGATGGTGTCGAGGCGCGCGAGCTTCTTGCCGTAGCTCGTGATGCCGACGCCGTAGTTCGGCAGGTGCAAGAAGCCGCCCTTCTTCGTGAAGATGCGGCGGATGACGCGCTTCTTCAGGTTCGTCACGCCCTGATCGAACGCGTAGTCGCCATCGTCGCCGACCACGAACGTCGCGATCGCGTTGAGCACGTCGGGCGCGACCTCTTTCAGCGCGGCGAGTGTCTGCGGATTCGCGATGTCGCGCATCGGCGCCGCCGTTTCGAGGCTCGGCGGAGAAAGCTCGCGGTAGACGGCAGGGAACGTCACGCTCGTCGGGTCGAGCGACGTCGTCTGCTTGTCGTTCATGAGCCCGAAGACGTTGACCGTGTAGCTCGCCGGCAGGCTCGACATCGGCCGATCGAGCAGGAGATCGATCGCAGTGCCGACCGCGCCCGGGTCGACGGGCGGACTCGACGCGGCGTTCGGGAGCTGCGCGAAGATCACGTTCACGGGGCGCGCGGGCTGTCCGAGCTGGTCGGTCGAACCGTCGACGGGATCGATCGTGTAATGGACGATGTTCGAGGCGTCCGGCGGATCGAGCACGCTCGAAAAGTAGACGGGCTGCGAGAAGAAGAGCCTGACGACGTTCTCGCGCACCGCGAGCGCGCTCGTGAGCGTGAGGAGCGCGCCGACGCCACCGCCCCACGGTCCCGCGCCCCACCGCCCACTGCCCCACGCGCCCGGGCTCGTCACGCGGCCTCCGCGAACTGCTGCTCATCGGGATCGTTCGTCGGGTCGACGCACGCGATGCGACCGCCGCCGAACGGGATGCTCGCCGTGATGTCGATGGGATTGTTGAGATCGCACGTGAGCGCGAAGGAGAGCTTCGGGATCGGCAGCTTCGGCAGGAGCGCGGTAATGTCCGGCAGCGCGATCGAAACTGGCGGGATCGGGATGCGCGGGATCTTGAGCGAGAAGCCGCAGATGCTCGCGGCGACAGCTCCCTCGCCGATCTTGCCGAAGTCGACGCTCGGCGCGAGGCACTTCGGATCGACTGCCATGCCGAGAGTCTATCTCATCGCGCGACGTCGCCGAAGGCTCTTCCGTCGATCGCATTCGCGACAGAAGCGGCGACCCTTGTAGATGCGAGTGTTCTGCAGCGTGTACGCGTGCCCGTGCGGACATTGCGTCCTCGCTCGCCACATCGCGCCGCCGTTTCCACGTCGCGCGTTCGTCTTCTGCGTCACGTGTTCGAGGTGCTTCGGGTTCACGCAGTGCCGAACGCGACAGAGGTGGTCCGTCACCATCCCTCGCGGTGGCCTTCCTTTCGTGAAGTGATGCGCAAGCAACCCACGATCGAACTGGCCGTATCCTGCATCGAAGCGCGCCGCGATCCAAAGCCAACACGGACCGAGGTTCTCGCCCGTCTGCGAATGAAACCCATCCGAGCCGAGTCGAACCTTCTTCCAGAATCGCGGTGGAAGATGTGCGTCGCCGAACTGCATCCGGCAAGCATCGCTCTAAAAAGTCAGATTGGGTCGACCGATGCCCGGCATCGGCGCCGCGCCGGTCGGATCGGGCGGGATGAGCGAGAGTTCGAGCATGCCGGTGTTGATCGCGCCGATGGGACTGAACGTGAGCGGGCACTGCACGAAGAGCGAGCCCGGAGCGGGCGCACCGGGCACCGGAAGGAACGGCGAGAGCGGAACGCTCATCTGCTGAATCCACGCCGAGTAGACCGCGTCGAACGCGCTCGCGCTCGCGAGGATGCCCGAGAGCGACGCGACGCCGCCCGACGTGTTCAAGAAAACGCAGAAGTTGGCGAGGATCGCGAAGACCTGCTCGGCGGTGACCGCATGACCGCCGCCCGCCGCGCCGCCCGTGCCGATGTCGAACGTGCCCATCGTGAAGAAGCTCGACGCGCTCTTGCCGAGGTTGAGCTGCGTCGTGCCCGCTGCTTGAAGCAGCACCTCGCTCGCGCTCGGATCGACCTGCAGGAAGTTGTCGCCGCTCTTGTCGGCGAACTTCATGAAGCTCGCGTGCATCACGAGCTGATGCCCGTCGCCGCTGTTGAAGAAGCAGTTCCCGGTCGGGTCGATCGTGATGCCGGCGCCCGTGATGGCGCTCCGGATCATGAAGCTCGACGCCGTCTCGATGATGTACGGCGTGCGCAGCCGCTTGAAGCCGAAGTTGTTCTTCGTGACGTCTTGCCCCGCGACGAGCAGCGGGAACTTGTCGATGTCCTGGTTGAGCCGCCCGATGATCACGCAGCCCGCGCGCTCGTCGCCTTCGGGGATGACGACGAGCACCTCGTCGCCGGGCAGGAACGGGAGCCACTCGCCTTCCTGGTTTCCCGCCGTCGCTGCCGAGACGCGGCACGGTACGGTGATGCCGCTCGGTTCGAGGTTGACGATCACGAGCGGCCCGGTCGGCAGCACGTTGCCCGTGTCGTCGGTGAAGATGACGCTCTCGTTGCCCGGCGCGACGATGCCGTAGCTCACCCACTGCCGCGTGTCTTGTCCGGGCCCCGCGAACGCGGCGCCCATCGTCACCTGATCCATCACGTGCCCCCGTCGAGCTTCGCGTTCTCGGCCGCGATCTGATCGAGAAACGCTTGGTTCGGAGGCACGCGCTTTCCGCCCGGTGCCGTCTGCGCGTTCGGCGTCGGAGCGTCGGGCGTCTTGTCGAGTTCGGTCTCGTCCTTCGGCGGGTTCTTCTCGATGCGCGCCGTGATGTAGTTCTGACACGAGAGCGAGATCGTGATGCCGCTCTCGTTGAACTCGACCTGCATGTCGCGCAGTCGAAACGCACGCTGGAAGCCCGAGTCCGCGTACGCCTTCGCGACCGCGTTCGCGAAGTCAGGATCGAAGCCGAGCCGGCGGAGCAGAAGCGCGTTCTCGCCCTGCAGTGTGAGCGAGCGCTCGATGTTGTTCATCGTCGCGTAATCGGTGTCGCGGTTGAGCAGGATCTCGATCGAGTCGCCGGGCTTGGCGTCGAGCAGATCGGGATCGGCGTCGTTGCCGCCCCACGACCAGAGTTCTTTCGTCTTCATCGAGGCGGTGAACTCGCCGCGCCCGAGCTGCTCGAACGCCTCGTCGGCGATGCTCTGCAGCACCTCCTTGTCGCGGATGCCCGAGACGCGGAGCACCGTCCACTTGTTCTCGCTCTTGTCGCCGGGAAGATGCTGCTCGATGCGCTGCCCGAGATCCTTCGGGCTCCTGACGACGAGCACCGTCTTGCGGTGTGGGTCGTAGCAGCGCACCTCGATGTTGCTCGGCTCCTTCTTGTTGTACTCGCGCTTCATCTTCAGCTCGGAAAGATTCCGACCGTAGATCATCGCGCGGATCGGAAACTGCCCGCCGTCCTCCGTCGTGCGCGCGACGTAGGGATCGTCGGGACGCGGCTGCGCATCGCCGCGGAGCAGCGTCGACGCCTTCTGGATGACGATGAGCGTGCCCTCGACGCGGATCGTGTGCCCGATCGATCCGCAGACGTCGGTGAGGTAGTCCCAAACGCTCATCTTCTCGCCCGCACCGCCGCCCTTGCTCTGCTGCGGCCCGAGCTGCGGAACGTACGCCGTCTTCGCGAGCACCTTCTTCAGCCGCGGGACGTCGGCGCGGTCGGTCGTCGTCGGGCGGTATTCGACCGATAGACCTTCCATCTGCGGGAAGTGCTGCAGGTAGCCCGCGATCGCCTCGTCGATCGCGACGTCGTCGTTCACCGCGCTCGCGACGAGCTTCGCCGGAGCTTCCTGCTTGATGAGGAGCTGCGTGTTGTCTCGGCACTGCATGACGACGAGCGGCTCGCCGTTCTCGCTGAGGTCGAGATCCCACTCGTCGACCCAGCCTTGAAAGCGCAGGTTCGAGCGCTGCTTGCCCTTGTCGTCGAAGTACGTGTCGGGCACGACGTTCATCGGCTCGCCGGAGCTGTTGCCCGCCTGGTCGAGCCGCATCTCGCCGCCGATGCCTCGTGAGTAGTCCTCGGCCTGCACCGCTCCGATGTAAAGCTCGACGGCGCACGCGCGCACGACGCGCGGATCGATCGGGAAGTCGATCCACTTGATCTTGATGCTCGCCGTGTCGGCCGCGCGGATGCCCGCCTGCTTCCACGTCGCCTCGACGGGCATGATGCCCGGGATCTCGTGCGTGAGCCCCTTGCTGTCCGTCTTCTGCTGAAAGCTGCCGCCCGTGTGCGCGAGGTTCTTGTCGACGAGAAGGAAGCGCGTCGTGCCCGCGGGCGCGTCCGGGTCGGGCACGTAGGTGAGCGTGTCGCGATCGTCCTTGACGCCCTTGAGGAGCGTCGACGGCTTCTGCGGCGTCTTGCTCGGGGTGTTCTTGAACGGGTTCGCGAACTCTTCGAGCACGATGCGGAGCCGCACCTTCGCGCTCGGGCGGCTGTCGTTGAAGGACGGCACGTCCGAATCCTAACCCACCTTCACGGGGTGCGCGTCGTCGACGGCTTCGGGATGATGAGCACGCTGCCCATCGGGAAGACGGGCGTGTGCCACGGCAGACGGTTCATGAAGAGGATGTCGATCGCGTTGTCCGGCGTGCCGTAGAACTTCATCGAGACGAACTGCGGGGTGTCACCCGCCTTCGTCACGTAGGTCGCGATGACCTCGCCCGCGCGCGTGCTCGACGTGTCGCGTGCGACGACCTTGCCCTGCCCAGCCGCGTCGACGACGGCGCGCTTGTTCTTGTCGACGATCGCCTGCGCCTCACGCGCGTTGATGCGCACGCTGTCGGTGATACGGGAGCTGTAGCCCCACGCGCGCATCACCGAGCTGACCTTCATGTCCTTGCTCATCGCCTCGCTCGGCGTGCGCGTCGTGCTTCCCTCGTACTGCTTGCAGATCGCCTGCGTGTTGCGCGCGAAGTCGACGATCGTGCGGCGCACGTCGTCGGGGATGTTGCCGATCTTCTGCCCGAGGTCGGCGACGCGCTTGACGTCGTTGACCGACGCTTGCAGGTCGCGCGTGAGCTGCGTGACGGCGAGGTTCGGCGCGTCCGCGAGCGCTTCGAGCTGCCCGAGCGTGATGTGCGTCGCCGAGAGCCGCACGTCGGAGATGATGCTCTTCGCTTTCAGCTCGGCGAGGAAGCTCGTCAGCGCGATCGAGTTCGCGAGCGTGTTCGCGCTCGCCGCGAGGTCGCTATCCTCGCGCACGTCGGCGATGCGCATCTGCTCGCCGCCGCGCGAAAGCCAGTCGAAGCTCACCTGCCACTTGATGTCCGTGTGGCGGTCCGGGTTGAACTTCCACTCCTTCGCGCGTCCCTCGCGCACGCGGTCGCTGTTGATCACGCGAAGCGTCTGATCGAAGTCGCCGACCAGCTCCGCGCCGTGCGTCGACCACGTCACGCGGAGGAGCGCGCCGCGTCGGAAGATGTCTTCGAGCACGTCCCAGACGAGGTCGGGGCGCGTGATGAGGAAGTCGGTGCCCGTCTCGTCGGTGAACTGCACGGGCGTCTTGCCGAGCAGCGTGCGGTTCCACTCACCCTGCCAGTTCGACGGCATCTCCTTCGGCCCGAGCATCTGCTGCGAGCCGACCGGATTGCCCGGGTAGAACGTCGTGACGACGTTGTTGCCCGCGCCCCACTCGGCGCCCATGAACGGCATCGAAGGCCCGCGCAGAATCATCTTGCGCGGCTGGCCCTCGCCCGTGCCGGTCAGCTCCTCGATCGTGATCGTCGAGCTGTAGCGGAGCTGCGCTTCGAGCGAGCCCGCGCCGCTCAGTCCGCTGACCGGCATGGGGCCCCGTTACTTCTTGTACGCCTTCGCCCACTCCTGCAGCGGGTTCGGCGACGCGCCCTTCTTCTTCGGCGGAGGCGGGCTCGGGCTCGCCGACGCTCCCGATGCCGACGCGCTCGACTCGCTCTCGCTCTCCGACGTGCCCGAGGCGCTCGGCTCCGGCGACGCGCTCGACTCGCTCTCGGACTCGCTCGATCCGGACGCGCTCATCTCGCTCGCCATCGCAGCGCGCGCGTCCTTCGGGTTCTTCGGGGGGAAAGCCATCACGTCGCTCCTTCGGTGGGGTGAGACGAGAAGGAATATCGCACCCGAGCTAGGTGCGCGTCCACTAGAAGCCGAAAACGGTCGCGCGGTTGCTCTGCACGCGGCTCTTCGCGGCCTTGAGGATGTCCTGCCGGAAGAGCACCGCGATGCGGTCCGGATCCTGGTCGCGGAAGTCCTGCTTGATCTGGAACGTCTGCCCGCCGTTGAAGTTCGTGACGGGCGCGCTCTCCTTCGCGCCCGACTCCTTCTTCATCTTGGCGAGCTTGTCGGCCTGCTCGCCGAAGCCGCTCGCCTTCATGATGCGGATGAACTCGCTGTAGCCGCCCTCGATGTTCATCCCGCTCTCGACGAGCTTCTTCTCTAGCTCCTCGGATCCGCCGATGAGGTGCGTGATGTACTGCTGAAGCCCCATGTTGTGCTTCTTCGCGGCCTCGTTGTACGCCATCGCGAGGTTCTCGACGTTGCCCTTGCTCGCCTGGTCGGCGAGGTTCTGGCCCATCTGCTCGGCCGCGATGAACTGCGCCTGCACGTCGTCGAACGCCTTCTGCTGCTCCGCGCTGATGTGCCCGCCGTTCGCGACGAGGTAGTCGTTCCAACGCTTCCACGCGTCGAGGTTCTCCTGCGTCGCCTTCGCGAACTGCGGGTCGTAGGCGTACTTCGCGTTCTCGGTCGCCGCGTTGACGTCGACCTGCCGCTTGCCCTCGAAGATGGCGCCGCCGATCGTCGAGGTCGGGCCCCACTGCGCGAGCATCGCCGTCTTCGTGTCGCGCATCGCCATCGAGAGCCCGTCGAGTCCCTCCTTGAAGAACGCCGTCGCTCCCTTCACGACGTCGCCGGGCTTGGTGAGATCCAGCTCTTCGGGGCTCGGCATCTTCGAGCCGCTCGCGATGTCCTTCAGCTCGGTGAGGTAGCTGACGGCTTCCTTGCCGTACTCGATCATCGACTCGGCGACTTGATGCGCGTACGCGGCGATCTCGTTCTTGTGGAGCAGGAGATACTTCTTGAGGTCGTTCAGGTGCGGCACGACCTCTTCGACGAGCGGCTCGCCGAGCGACTCGAACGCGAACTCCTTCATGCCCTCGAAGCTCTGCTTGAGCTGCGTGAACGTCGGCGTCACGTCCTTCATCTTGTCGGCCATCGACGTGATGGCTTTTTCCCCGAGCTTGATCTGCTCCTCGGGGGTCATCTTCATCATCTGCTTCGCGACCGCCTTCGCGTTGCCTTCGAGCAGATGCGCCTGCGTGATCATCTGCACGATCGGGTTTCGCGCGCGCACGACGCCCATCGTGAGCATCTCGAAGCCCTGCGAGATCGCCTCGGGCCCGCCGCGGATCGCCTTGCCCGCGTAGGCGATCTTCTCCGTCAGCTCTTCGACCTCGACGCTCGACTTGTTCGAGCGCGCCGCGATGCCCTCGAAGACGCCGCGGAGCGTGTCTTCGGTGTTGCCGCTCTCGATGGCGATGTCCTGCAGGCTCTCCTTGTAGAGCTTCGCGTCGTCGAGCACCTGATCGTAGGAGCCCTTCGCGCCCGAGAGCGTGAGCGTGCCGGCGATCGACCGCTGAGCCTCGATCGCCTTGACGCCCTCGTCGAAGCTCTCGACGAGCATGTGTGGGATCTCGTGAATCCCTTCGGCGATGCCTTCGGCGAGCTTCGCGCCGACGCCCATGCCGATGCCCGCCATGAGGTGATGCTTGAGCGTGCCGAAGAAGCCCTCGCCGTGCTCGCCGCCGCCGTGCGCCTCCGCGGCGTGCTTGGCGTGCTCGGCTGCTTCGTGGCTCGCGTGCTCGTGCCCCTTCGCGACCTCTTCGAGCCCGTGCTTGACCTTGTTGAGCGTCTCGCTCGACTTGTCGTCGACGACGAGCGAGATCCTCACTTCGTTGTCGTTCGCCACGTGCTACCCGCCTTCCGCTGTTGCCTGCTCTTCACGCACGATATCACTGACCGACGCGACCCACGCGCGAAGCTCGTAAACGGACGTGTGCTCGCCCACGCGCGCGCCCGGTGCGTACCGCGCGAGGTAGGCGAACTGCGAGCGCCGGAGCTTCTCGCACTCCTCGTCGGTGAGCATGGTCGCGCGCGGGGTGAGGAACGGAGAGAGGAGATCGATCCAGTCGCTCTCGCTCCCGTAGTCGATGCGGGTCGTCTGCCTGCTCTTCGTGAGCCGCCGCACGACCCGCAAGACTTCGCAGTCGAACGGATGCCCGTCTCGGTCGTGGGCTAGACCGCGCGCCTGGACGCGACGCGATTCTTGAAAAAATCGACACGCTCCACGTCGCTCAGCGTGTGCGCCTTGTGGAACCACGCCTTGACGACGGCGCGGTCCTTCGCGCGGAGATCATCCCAGAAGCGTTCGAGGATGAGCGGGTTGCCCTCGTCCACCTTCTCGCCGTCGATGGCGCGGATCATCTGCTTCGCGCTCTCGTCCGCGAGCCGGTCGAAGTCGCCCATCGTGCGCCCGCGCGCGAGCCGCTCGTCGCGAACGCTCAGCTCCCAGATGATGATCTGCCGCTCGTTGTCGAAGCGATCGGTGAAGCGCATGAACGCGACCTCGACGCCCTTCGGGATCGTGAGATCGGGCATCTTCACCCAATCGGGCAGCTTGTCGCCGGCCAGCTCGGCGCTCCGCGGCCGTGCCGCTGCCGCCTGCAGCTTCGCGCGCGGGTCGCTGCGCTCCTGCTCTTCGAGCGCCTCGATCTCCTCTGCGGTCGGCTCCTCGCTCGGTGCGAGATCCTCGATGCTCTGCGGCTTCTTGTGCCGCGCCGCCATCTGCTCCTCGGCAGTCGTCCTCGGCTTCGCCATGATGCGCCTCTTCTCGGTTCGGTGTGGTGGACGACCGAAGAGCGAAGCAAGCACCGTGAGGAGGCGCGAACCCGTGGTGCACTCGTCGCCGCCCGCCGTCCCGCGAGATTCGCCGAGGTGCTTCGCTCATCGGCGCCCGTAAGAGCGCGCTCGCAGATGGGGACGCCCGCGAGCGCGCTCGTGCGCGCCTCCTTCGTCTACTTCTGCACGTCGAAGTCTTCGGCCTCCCACGCGTGCTTGATCTCGACGTACTCGTTTCGCGAGCCCATCTTGATCGGGACGCCGCTGAACTTGATGTCCGGCACGAGGATGCTCGGCGTCTGCCCGTTCGGGAACGCGAGCACCGCCGTGATGTTGAAGACGACGTCCGGCGTGCGACGCTGCGCGCGGTCCTTGATCGCCGCGAGGTAGTCGAACCATTCCTGGTTGTGCAGGTGCAGCGTGTAGTCGCCCTTGATGCCGTTGTAGATGTCGTCCTTCGTGTCGCTCTTGTTGCCGAGGTACTTCTTCGTGATGACCTCGAACTCGACCTCGAAGGATGCATCCTGCACGTTCGTGAGCGACTGTTCGAGCACGCTCGCGCGCACGAAGAGGACGTTCACTTCTTGTCCCTTTACCCTCTGGTCCGCCACTGTCTTCCTCCTTGCGTGCCGTCAGAACTGACGGACCGAAGCCGTTACGCCGCTTGCGGCAGCACCTCGTCGACCGTGACCTGATTACCGATCGTCGTGTCGAGCACGATCGAGTCGAGCGAGGCGAGCGTGCGCACGATGATCTTCACGCGGAAGATGCCCTTGCCGAGCGACGTCTGCGTGTTGACCTTCGTGTCGACGGTGAAGCCGTCGATGCGCTGATTCTCCGGCTTGTTCGGCGAGAGCAGGTCGCGGAGGAACATGCGGATCTCGCCCGCGAGCGCCTTGCGACGCGCGAACGTCGAGAGCTTCTTGCCGTAGCTCTTCGCGCGCTGCGCGATGCTGTCTTGGATGAAGTCGGCCATGCGCCGACGCGCGATGTTGACCAGCTCCGGGTTGACGAGCGGATCGACGCTCGTGACGCCCGACTGGTAGATGAGCACGCCGTCGCTCATGCGCGGCGCGCAGATGCCGGCAGCCTTGAACGCCTTGTAGTCGTTGATCTTGAAGCCCTGGACGTTCGCGCCCGTCTCGATGCCGTTCGCGTTGCTCGTGAACGTCGTCTCCTGACCCGGGTTCTCCTCGGGCGCGAGCTGGCTCATGCACGTCGCGAGGAAGCCGTCAGCTCCGACGTCGATGTTGCCGTCGTCGGTGAAGCCCGCGCCGCCCGCGAGCGCTCCGCGGCGCGCGATGAGCGGAACGAACGTGTTCACGTTCGGGTACGTGTAGATCACGCGCTGGTCGCGGTACGCGCCGACGCCCGGCTCGGCCGTCGTCGAGAGCGCGATCGTCTTCGGCGTGTTCATCGGTGTGCGCAGGATGCACATGCGTCCGAAGCAGCCGTTCGCGCTCGCGTCGAGCACGTTCGAGCGGAGCTGCTTCCTGATCGTGTTCGACTGCCTCGCCGAGTAGATGATGTTGATCTCTTTGGCGACCGTGTTGATGTCGACCGTGGAGCCGAGCGCCTCGGTGTACATCGCGTCGATCTGGCTCTCGGTGAGCGCCGCGTTGATGAGCGCGGGGTTCGTCACCGCGAAGCTCGCGAACGCGATCGGCTGATCGACGACCGTGATCGTCGCCGCGCTCGCGCTGACGCCCGTGCCGTCGTCGGTCGCGTGCCGCACCTTGACCGAGTAGGGCCCGCCGCTCGCCGTCGTGACCGCGATGTCCTGCATCGTGACGAAGAGCTTCGTCGAGCCCGTGTCGCGCACGACCGTGCCCGCGGGGATGGTGCCCGCGGTGATCGGAGCGGCGTCGATGATCGTCGCGGCGACGAGCCCGAGCTGCGTCAGCGCGAGCGTCGTGCCGCCGATGACACGGATCTCGCCGCCGTTCGCCTGCCCCTGCAGCATCGTGTGCGTCGCGTCGATGACGCTCGCGCACGTGAAGCCCATCGCCGCGTTGATGCGCGAGATGACCTGCGCCTGCGACTGGTCGCCTGCCTGGAAGGTGACCGTGACGTTCGGCTGGTTGTCGACGCCGAGCGTGAGCGTCTCGCCGCCCGCGAACGTCGTCGGGAACGTCTCCGCGCCCGAGCGCAGGCGCGCGATGCCGTCGTTGCTCGCCATCATCCCGAAGGTGAAGCCGAGCGCCGTCGCCGTCGTCGCGCTGCCGACCGCGATGTAGTCGCCGACCGCCGAGAAGACCTTCGAGATGCGCAGGTGCCCATCGGGCTGCACGCGTACGCTCGTGCCCGAGACCGCTGCCTCGACGATCGCCTTCACCTCGGCAGGGGTGACCGCCGCGATGTTCGCGACGTTGCCGCCGCCGAACGTCGTGCCCGCGACGAGCCCGAGCTTCGTGAGCACGCCCGACGAGCCCGAGACGACGCGGATCTGCGCGCCCGTGCCGAGCTGCACGCTCGTCAGGCGGATGTTGCCGCCGGTCGTGTCGCAGAGCGTGAAGCCCGCGTACTGGTTGATGCGCGTCGCAACCTGCGCCGCCGACTGGTCCGCAGCGAGGAAGGTGACCGTGAAGTTCGGCTGCGCGTCGAAGCCGATGGTGAGCGTCTCGCCGCCCGCGAACGTCGTCGGGAAGGTGCCGCCCGAGCCCGTGACGATCGCCGCCGTGGCGTTGAACGTCGCGCTCGTCGGTCCCGAGCCGTCGTCGAGCGAGAGGATCTGGCCCGGCGAGAGCGGGAAGCTGAAGCCGCCCGCGCCGACGAGGAACGCCTGCCGGTTGAACTGCACGATGCCGACCGAGGTGTCGACGCGGCAGATGAGCAGACGCGAGAAGAGCTTGCCGGAGAGCTGGACGAAGCCGTTGCCGTTCCAGAACTCCGCGACGGGTGCGGCGTCGCTCTTGCGCGAGCGCGCGCAGGGATTGTTCGCGACGACGCCGTTGTACGTGTAGCCGAGCGAGCCGAACGTCGCGACCATGTCGTTCGCGTCGGCGACCTCGGTGACCGTCTCGAACGGTCCGTTCTCGAACTCGCCGACGATGCACACCGTGCCGGTGCCGACGCCCGCGATCGAAGCCGGCGGATCGAGATCGAGGATGTTGACGCTCTCGATCTCAAGAAGGACGTCCTCGCCCGGGTCACTCAGAAAACGCCTAACGAACACGCTCATGGTCCTGGCTCCTCGGGTCGGTGTGGGGCAGATGCTCTCACGTGGTGACGGTCTCTGTCGAGCAGTGCATCACGGCGCCTCGTTCGACGTCGGCGTGATGCTCGCGGCTGCGATGTCCGCCGCGTTTAGATCCTCTTCGCCCTCGGGCACGTAGAGCACGGCTTCGCCGTCCGGCGCGTCGGGATCGAAGTCGGTGAGCACCGTGACCGCGGGACGGAGCGGCTCGGCGTTCACGAGCGCGACTTGGTGGAAGTACATCGTCAGCTCGATGCGCGCGGTGCGCCTTCCCTTCGTGCTGTCCTCGTCCTCGTTGATCGTCGCCTTCTCGACGGCGAAGGTGACGACCTCGTTGTAGTAGTCCGGCATCTTGAAGCGGATGCCGTACATCAGCTCGGTCGGGTTGAGCGCGGTGACGATGCCGTTGAGCATCGCGCGCCGCTCCTGCTTCGTCGCGCAGATCATGTCGACGAAGATCGTCTCGACGTACTGACTCTGCACCTGGATCGCTGTGTTGCGCCCGAATTGATCGATCGTGCGCTCGTCGATCCACGACCCGAGCCCGACAGATTGGTAGTCGACCGGACCGCCGCTGATGAGCGCGACGCGCGGCATCTCCTTGCCGTTCTGCTCCTCGTGATCCGGCCACTCGACGAAGATGCGATCGATGTCGACCGAGAAGGGGATGAGCGTCGCGTTCTTGTCGCCGCGCCGGTAGAACGTCAGCTCCGAAAGGAAGAGGCGGAGCGTTTCGAGCGCCGCGGTGCGCCCGTCTCGCGCGGGCGGTGGCGGAGCGGGACGCGGCGGGAACGTCTCGCCCCACGGGGTGCCGACGAGCAGCGACCGGATGAGATCGGAGAACGCCATCACTTCACCTTCTTGAGCGCCGACTTGAACTCTTCCTCGAAGAACGTCGTGAACTTCGTCATCGCGCGTTCGAGCACGCGGAAGCCGCCCGGCGCCGTGTTGCCCTTGAAGATGCCGGTGCCCGGCACCCAGCCGATCTTCGCCTGGTAGCCCGCCATCGACTTCGCGATCGCCCACGCGGTCGACGCCGCTTGATCGAGGCTCGGCTTGGTGGGCTTGCCCGTCTTCGACACGCCGCCGCCGATGCCCTTCCTCCGCACCCACTGCGTGAGCGCGCCCACCATCGCACGCCCGGGCTTCACGTTGCTCGCGCGCACGCCGAACTCGATGAACGGGGAGTGCTTCACCGTGTTCACGATGTGCACGACGTTCGGCTTCGCCTCGACGCGCCAGCCCGCGCGGTACGTCCCACGATCGACGGGCGGGTGATCGAAGCTCGGGATGATCTCGACGTTGATGAGCTGCACGATGCGCTGCGCGCTGCTGACGAGCGCAATGCCGATCGTCTTCTTCAGCCCGAGCTGAATGTACTTCATCAGGTCGGGGTGCTGCGCGATGTCGACCTTCACGACGACGCTCCCGCGGGAGTGCCGTCGCGCGCGGCGTCTTGGCTGATGCGTTCGAGGAGCAGCGACCAGCCGAACGGCTTCTTGTTCTTCGCCGTGAGCCGGAACTTCATGCGCTCGGCGGTGCCGTTGCGCCCGTCCTCGTAGACCTCGTAGTAGAAGCCGAACGGCTCGGGCGTGCCCGCCGCGTGCGCGGGATCGAGCCGGCCTTCGAGGATGTCGCTCGTGTAGCAAGCGCTCACCTTGTCGAGCCGGATCGAGCCCATCGGCATCACGCCCGTCGCGACGGGCCCGAGCGTGACCGCGCTGAGGTCGATGACCTTCGGGCTCGGGGTGAGCGCGATGCGCTTGTACTCCTGCTCGGTGCCGTCGCCGCGCGTCGCGCCCGTCCACTTCGTGAAAACGAGGTCGACGTTGTACGGGCGGAAGCCCTGCTTGACGAGCTGCTGCCGTGCGCGGTCGATCTGCCGCGCAGTGCGGTTCGCGACGCTGACGCGCGCCTGCCCGGGCGTGAGGCGCGGGAACGGGTCGCTCGCCGTCGAGCCCGGATCATCGGTGCACGGTGCGGGCGCGCACACCTTGCCGTCGACGGGAACAGGCTCCGTCTCGTCGACGGGCTGTCCCGTGCATTCGCACGGCTGCGCGCAACCGCACCCGCTCACGCGTCACTTCCCCGCGTCGGGCGGGCCTCCGTCGCTCGCGAGCCCCGCGAGCCGCGCCGCCTTCGCCTTCTTCGCGCCCGTGATCATCTTGATGACGTCGTCGAGCGCCCAATTCAGGAGGTTGCAATCCTTCACGACCTGCGCCGGATCCTCGATGCCCTTCTCGACCTCGGTGATGACGCACGCCGTGTCGTCTGGCGGAGGAAGGAACGGCACCGCCTTCTGAAACGCCGCACACGCCTCGATGACGGACGCTGCGACGAAGAGCACGCACGCGAGTACGAGCCCGAGAAGCACCGACGTGATCGTTCGCATCTTCATGACCGGATCTCCCTTCAGCCCACGACGGGCACGTTGACTCCGCCGCCTTCGCCGAGCCCGAGCCACTCGCGCTGGTCGAACGGGTTCGGCACGATGCCGAGCATGTTCGCCATCGACTGCTGCCAGAGCTTGTAGACGGTCGCGACCTTCTTCAGCGCGTCCTGGTTGTACTCGACGTCTTCGGCCTTCGAGAGCACGACGGCGTCGAGCACCTCTTCGACCTTGCACTCAGCGCGATCGAGCTTGTCGAGCAGCTCGCGGAACTTCTTCTCTGCGCTGAAGAGCACGCGCACGAGCGCGCCCTCGATCATGAAGGTCGTCTGCATCGCCGCCGGGATGCCGAGCGAGTACGTCGCGACCGCCGACACGTTGGGATAGCCCATGTGGTGCCGTGCTTTGACGATCTCGTCATCGGTGAGCATGCAGACGACCTCTCAGTAAAGACGTGTTGACTGGCCCCTACTTCGCCGCGTCGACGGGCTTCGGCTCGACGACCGCGGTGAGCGGGATGCCGAGCTGCTTCAGCTTCTCGATGTCGTAGTTCTGATCGTCGACGACCTGCCCCGGGTGCAGGTGCGTGATGCCGTACGGCGTGTTGATGCGCATCGGCTGGTAGCCGCCGACGCGGAACGCGTTGCGCTTCGGCGGCTCGAAGACCTTCGTTTGCGGCTGCTCGCCGTCGAGCTTCTTCGTGTCCGTCACGCCGAGCGCGCCGCCTTCGAGCATCGGCGCGGACGGTTCCGCCTCGCTCGTCTCCGGCTGCTCCGTCTCTTCCACTTCCTGATTCACCTTCCGACCCATGTTCTGCCTCCGATGCGTGCGCACGTCGCGCCGTGCGCTGTCCTTGATACGCGACTGCCCCGCGCCCGAGTAATCGAGCAGCGGGGCAGTCACGAAGGGTCGAGCGTGAGCGCTGAGTGTCCGCGTTCCGGTGGGAGGAAAGGAGAAAGCCCGATGCGCTCCCGCTCGACCCCCGTGATCAGCCGAGCGCGTGCTCGATGACGATGGCGCGCTTGTAGCGCTCCTGCCCGCTCGGCGCGGTGATGTCGCTCGGCACCGGGAACGAGGTGCTGATCGACCACGCGGCCGAGACGACCTGCTGCAGACGGTCGAGCGGCGCGCGCAGCACGAGCCGGATGCGCTCGGTGAGGATGGCGACGTTGTTGTTCACGACGTCGAACTCGCCGACCTTGCCGTTGAGCCCGGCCTCGGTGACGAACGCATCTTCGTTCAGGTACTTCTCGTAGACCGAGCCGCGCCCGGTGACGATGATGCGCCCGATGTTGATGCTCGACTCGTTGACCGCATCGGCGAGCAGCTCGCTCGCGAACTTGGCGTTGTTGCCCGTCGCGATGAGCGTGCCCGAGTTCGTGCTCTCCGGCGCCTCGTTGTTCATGAAGAACATGACGCCCGAGATCGTGCCGATGAAGCCTTCCTTGTAGATCACGTGCTCGGGGAGCGACTGGTTGAGCCGCTGGAACACGGGATCCGCGAAGAACTGGCTGTTCGCGACCGGCGAGATGTGCGCGTGGTAGAAGCCGTCCGGGTGCGGCTGCACGTTCGCGCGCCGGAGCTGCGCGACCGCGTTGATGACGTCCTGCAGCGCCACCGTGTTCGACGACGTGATGCCGTCGACCGTCGCGCCGCCGCCGGAGCGGATGATGCGCGGCGCGTAGATGCTCTTGACGAGCGAGCGCGTCGCGATGACCGAGCCGACCTGCCCGCTGAGGAGCAGGATGCCCGGACCGAGCGGCACTTGCGGATCGTTCGGCTGGAAGCCGACGACCGAGACCGTCACCGAGCCCGTCGCCCCGAGCTTGACCGTCAGCGGGTTCGCCGACGAGACCGGCTGCGGCTTGACGTTCGTGCCCGGCACGATGACCTCGACGAAGCCCGAGAGCGACGCGACCGAGAGCTGCGTGTCGGTCGTCTGCGTCGCCGCCGTGAGCACCGTCTGCCCTTCCAGGTACTTCTGGAAGAGCTGGTCGCGCGCGATGCGGTTGATGCTCTGCCCGGCCTGCAGTCCGAGCTGATGGATGTTGCGCAGGAAGAGGTTCGCGCTCGCGGTCGTCGACGTCGGGATGTGCGTGTCGACCGCGCCGCTGAACTGCTGAAGCTGCGCGCTCCACTGCTCGAACGGCACCGCCTGCGGCGACGGATCGGCGCCCGGCGTGAGCGGCTGCACGATCGGCGTGAGCAGGCCCGGCCGAGACATGAACATCTCGGTTCCGGTGTTCGCCGGCCACTCCTCCGCGAGAGCCTCTGCGCGGTACGCGAGGTTCGGGAAGAGCCCGTCGTGGAAGGCGCGCTCGATGAGCCCCTTCTGGTTGAGATCGAGCACCGCGGGCGGGATGCCCAGAACGAGATTGGAACCTGCCATAGGAATTGTCTCCTCGTGAAACGTTGACCGTCGTGGGTCAGTGCTTCGCGAGTCGTTTCGTTCCCCGGTTCCACCTGTATCCGCCGGTGTGCCGCGTAGGTGGGGCCCTTATCGACCGCTATGTCTGACGTACTTCTAACTCGTCTTGAGCAGCTCCGCTACTTCCACGCGTAGCCGCTCTGGTTGATCTCCTTGTACGACATCGAGTTCGGCTTGCCCGGAGCCGCCGTCTTCTGCGCGCCGCTCACGCTCTTGTCCGCCGTGTGGCGATCGTCGGTGCGCGCGCCGTTGTTCAGAGCGACCTTCTTCGGATCGGGCTGCGTCGTCTCTTCGCGCTTCGAGTCGTAGTCCTTGCCGAGCTTCGGCTTGGCCGCGACGCGCTTCTCGAACCACTTTTCGAGCCACGCGCCCTCGTCCTTGAGGAGCTTCGGATCCTTCTCCTTGAACGCCTTGCGGAGATCGGCCGCGAGCCGGGGCATCTCGCTCTCGATGTAGTCGGGGTCGAGATACTTCTCGGCGATGCGCGTGATGCGCGAGTCCTGCCGCTCGACGATGCGACCGCGCTCGGCGGCGGTGAGCTGCGTGCGCGCCTCGTCGCGTTCGCGGATGGCAGCGTCGCGCTCCTCCTTCAGCCGCTCGGCTTCGGTGAGGCTCTTCTTGCGCTCCTCTTCCTCCTTCGCCGCCGCCTTCTGCGCCTTGTCGATCATCTTCTTGATCGAGTCGACGTCGTCGGTGCCGAAGGCATCCTTGAGCGCCTTGCGCGACGCGCGCGCGATGCGTGCATTGAGCGCGCGCGGCGACATCTGCAAGAGATCCTCGCCCTCGGGAATCTCGTCGTCGTCGCCCGAGATGACCTTCGGCTTCTTCTCGCTCGTGCCGCCGCCGCTCGGCGCCGCCGTCGTGGTCGGCGCCGTCTGCTGCTGCTTGTCGTTCTTCGTCGTCGTCTGCTGCGCCGCGGGCGCTCCCCCCGCGGGAGTCGTGGACGTCGACTCCTGCGTGCCCGTGGTGTCCTTGTTCTGCGCCTCGGTGGTCATGTTCTTCCTCCGCTCAGCTCACGCGATCAGGGAGTGTTCGCCGCGCCCGTGAGGAGCGTGTCGGTGTCGAGACCGTCCGTGCGCGCCACTTCGAGCGCGACGGCGAGCTTCACGCGCGCGGTCGTCGGCGCGTCGGTCGCGTTGTTGAACGACACGGCCGTCTTCGCGACGTTGAGCTGCGCCTTCGTCGTCGCCGGCAGGCCGCTCGCCGGGACGAGCACGATCTTCTTGCCCGTCACGGTGCCGGTGAGCACCTCGGCTTCGAGGAGAGCGACCACCTTGCCCGCGAGCTTCGTCGGGAGCGTGAGCACGCCCGTCACGACGGGGAGCGTGAACTCCTGCACGTCGTACTGCATCGGATCGTAGTAGACGTCGATCGCGGTGTACGCGCTCGACGCGAGCACGACGATGTCGCCGTTCGGAGCGACGGCGATCTGCCCATCCGCCGGGGTCGCACCGTACGCCTGCACAGCCAGCTCGCCGAGCGTGCCCGCGCCGCTCGTCGAACGCGCGTAGGCGCGGAGAATGGTCGCCGCCTTCGCGTCTTCCGTGAGCCCGAGCGACTGCAGCGTCGCGAGCTGGTACGGATCCGCCGCCGGGACCATGCCCATCTTCTGCGTCTTCGACGCGCGCAGGAGCGAGCCCACGCGCACGAGCTGCAGAAGCGACGGCAGCGAGTTCGGGTTGCCGTTGTCGAGCGTCGTCTTGACGCCCGTGGGGGAAGTCGTGATCGTCATGTTCGTTTCTCCGTCTGCGAGGTTCGTTGTCGAAGCGCGGCAACCCCCGCGCGGGATCTTGTTACTGCGGTCCGGCCACGAAGTATTCGAGCTTGCCGTTGCCCTTGGCTTCGAGAAGCGTGAGCTGGAAAGCAGGATCGAAGGGGATAACGACCGCCGCCCCATTGCCCGGGATGTTGATCGTCTGCGCGCTGAGCCCGTTCTGCGTCATGCGGAGGACGGTCGGGGCGGTAGCGCGGAGAACGAGAAGCTCTCCGCGCGTCACCGCGCTGGTCGCGCCGGTCCCGTCGAGCGTGACGAAGCTGGTCGGATCGAGGAGCTGCCGAACCATGAGGCCCGTCTGCACTGCGTAGTCCTTCGCGAACGTGTAATCGAGCAGCGACGTCCCACTCGGGATCGTCGTGTCCGTCACCGTCGCGGGAGCAACCCTCAGCTCGCCCGTGACCGTCGCTTGCACGTCAGCCGCCCTTCACCTTGAACGGCTTGTGGCCCGAGCCGCCGTCGATCGAGCCGGTGCCCTTGGTGGACGCGGGATCGGGGAAGGTCGGGAACTCGACCTTGCCGCCGTCGATGGCGTCCTCCTTGTTGACCGGGTCGGAGCCCGTCTGCTGCGGGCGATTCTGCTGCGTCACGTCGAAGCCGCCGCCCGTCTTCGGTGCACCGTCCTTCGGGTCGGTGATGAAGTCGTGCGCGCCGGAAGAGCCGCCGCTGACCGCCTTCGTCTTGCCGTCCGCCGTCGCGAACGGGAGCTGATCCACCGTGCCGCCGTCTCCGCTCTTCGCCATGACTCAGTCTCCCTTCAGCCGCATCGGCTTGTGGTCCGGAGCCTTGCTCTGCGGGTCAGCCGCCGGAACGTCCGGCCACTTGATCGGCTGCTCACCATCGAGCTTCGTGTCGCCGCGCTCCTCGTTCTCGGCGAGGTTGTTCACGATGGGGGGCTGACCGAGCTTTTGCTCGGCCGGACTCTCGTTCGTGTTCGTCGCCGGAGAGCGGAGGTTCTTGAACGCCACGGGGCACCTCTTGCACACGAAGAGGTATCAGCCGATGGCAGCGCTCGTCAAACGAACGCGCGCGCGAGCGCGCAGTCAACACGTCTTTACTGACGCCCTCACCACTCCGTTTCGGCGAGGTAGCGCCGGTACGCGTCGCCTCGGATCGCGCGCGTGTCGGCGTCGTCCTTCGAGAGATCGAGCCGAATCCCATGCTCATCGCGCGCCCAGCCTTCGAGCGTCGAATCGAAGACGCCGTTCGATTCCAGCTCCTCGCGCGAGAGCGATCCCTCGACGTCCGGATCCAGCTCGAAGTCGTCGAGCCCGTCGACGTTCCGCCACGGATGCGCTGAGCCCTGGCCCGGGACGTCGACCGCGATCATCGCGATGCCCGCGTGGCTCATCGTCTGCCACGCTTCCTTGAGATCGATCTTCTTGCCGTTCGGGAGCGTGCCCGTCTTCGGCCAGTTCGCGGGGATGTCGAGCGCGGCGAGCGGGTTCGGTTTCATGGCGTCGGCGGTTCCTTCTTCTTGCGCGTGCGCTTCGGCTTCGCGGTGCCCGTGAGGTCGGCGTCGTCGAGCACCTCTTCGAGATGAAGGACGAGCACGTTTCGATTCCCGTCCATGTCCTCGACGATGTAGTGATCCGTCAACCGGCAACGCGTGCGTCCGCTCATCAGCACCTCATGCTCGGTGTCGATGCCGCTGATCGTCTCGATCGCGACGCCGCGACGCTGCTTGATGACCATGAAGACGTGCGTGTCGCCCGTGCCGTTGTTGAGGAAGCCCTTCGCCGGGCTCGTGTCGCGCGCCGTAGAGAACATCGCCCCGAGACCCGGCAGGTGCGGCCGATCGTTCTGCGCGAGCATCGTGTTCGCAACCGCGCGCGGCACGAGCATGCCGCGGTAGACGATGCCCTGCACGCGCTGATCTTCGGGCACCGCGTCAAAGCCGGTCTCGACGTGCTCCGCCATCGCTCGATAGCGATCGTAGTCGTAGCCGCCCGAGCGCTCATACTCCTCGCGCGTCATGCGTCCCGCGCTGCGGATGCGCCCGTACTCGCTGCCCGTGAAGGTTCGGATCGCTTGCCGCTGGTTTCCGTTCAGATTGCTGACCGCGCGCCGCGCGTCGTCGAGGTACTGCGCGACGCTCTTGCCGTTCGGCGTGCGCGTCGGCGAGTTCGCCGGCTCGGGCTTCTTCGGCTGCTTGAGCAGCTCCTCGAACGTCGTCGTCGCAGTCGGGCCCCACTTGCCGGGTTCGAGCGCGATCGGCTTCGGCTTCGGCTTCACGACGCGCTTGTTGAGGATCTTGAGCTTCTCTTCGAGGAGCGTCGCGCGCGTTTCGAGCATCTCGGCGACGTCGCGACGATCCTTGTCGGCCATCGTCGGCGCGAGCTTGTCGACGAGCTTGTAGAAGCCGCCCTCGTCGTCGCGGAGCTTCAGGATGTCCTTGATGCCCTTGACGAGCTGCTTCTTCATGTCGGCGTGCGTCTTCACGCCCGCCTCGTCGAGCACGCTCGCGTAGGTGTTCACGCTGCCGTTGAAGAAGCCGTCCCACTCGCGGAGCTGATGAAGATCCGAGACGGGCTTTCGTCCCGCCTGCGCGCGCATGAGGAGCGAGCCGCCGTTGTCGAGTCGGCGCACGCCCGTGTCGGTGAGCAAGATGTTGTCCTTGCTCATGCCGATGACGTCGCGGTTGCCGAGGAAGACGTCGGCCGCGAAGCCCTTGAGGATCTCCTTCGCCGCGTCCTTCCGCGTGACGGTGTCCGAGGTCGACGCGTATGTGTCGCCCTTCACCGTCGCGTGCGCGTAGAGCGTCTTGCCGCCCTTCTCGAACGTCATCGAGTCGGGAGCTTCGAGCCCGAGCTTTCGGTAGATCGCGTTCGCGATGTTTTCGCAGTGCGCCTGCGCCGGATCGCTGTACTCCTTGACGTAACGCTCGACGCCGTCTGCGCCCTTGTAGAAGCCGCCCGTGTTCGAGCCCTTCTGCGCACCCGTCTTCGTCGCCATGATCTCGTCCGCCGTCAGCACCTTCGGCGGTGGTGGTCCGAGCAGGCTCGGGAACTTTTTCGCGATGTCCGGATCGTCGAGGTTCACGACGTGCGCGTCGAGCTTCTCGATGCCGAGCGCCTTCTTGCCGACGACATCCGCGGGAGCCGAGTACGCGTAGAGCAGCCCGTCCTTCTGGATGAGCACGGGCGTCATCGCCATCCCGGGCTTCATGTTGTCCTCGATGCCGTACGCGACGCCCTGCTTGTTGATCGACGGGCCCTTCATGATGACCTCGTCGGTGTCGACCTCCTTCGTCGCATCCTTCTCGATCAGCTCGTCCGAGAGCGACGAGATGAGATCCTGCTCGGCAGACGTCCAGCCCTCCCAGAACATCGAGTTCGCGAACGGCATCCCATGAAGCACCCGCCCGGGCCGCGTCGGATCGTCGGGGAACGACCCGAGCAGCTCTGCCGCCTTCGCCTTGAGCGCCTCTTCGGCCGCTTGCTGGTCGGCGAGCTGCTGCGCCTCATCGAAGTCGGTGCCGAGGTCGGGCGCCTCGCCCGGAGCGAAGCCGACGTCCTGCATCATGTCGTCGCCGATCGCTTCAGCCATCTGCCCTTTCGCGATGACGTCGCGGATCGCCGGGCCCGGCTCGACCTCTTCGGGCGCCGCGCTCTCCTCTTCCTTCTCGGGCTCCTTGCCGAACTCGCCGAGATCCACCGTCGTCATGAGCGGACGCTCGGGCATCTCGTCCTTGCGCCCGTCGTACTTCCAACGCGCGGCGATCTCGTCCTCCGTCTTCCACGCGAGGTACTTCGGGATCGGCCACGCGATGCGATGCGGAACGACGACCTCGCGATCGTTCGGGCGCGCGGGCGGGTGTTGCATGAACCCGTACCACGTCTCGAACGCCTCGTCGGGTCGGCGGATCTGCCCGTGCACCGCGTAGCTGTCCGCCGCCGTGCGCGTGTCGAACGTCGCGCTGAGGATCTTGACCATGTCGCCGCCGACTTGATCGTTGATCTCGCGCTGGCTCTCCCAGCTCGCGCGGTTGTACGCGCCCATCATCTCGGTACGCGCGATGCGCTCCGCCCAGAACGCCGGCTTGCCCCGCAGGAACGGTGACGCCTCGGTGAGATCGCCCGCGACCTCGGTGATGTCCTTGCGCGTGAGCACGCCCACGCGAAGAATCTTCTCGAACTCGCCGATCGTGTTGAGCCCGTAGCGCTGCATCACGCCGAGCTGCGCGGGGTGCGCGGTCGGATCGGCGGTCGGATCGTCCGCGGTGCCCGCGAGCGCGATGCGCCGGAGCATCGACGCCTTCGCGCCCATCTTCGCGCTGTCGAGCACGCTCGCTTCGCGGAGCGCAAGCGGCTGCTGCCCGACGCCGCGAAACAGCTCATCGGCCTGCGTCATGTATTCGATGGTGCCGTTCGCCGCCATCTCCGCGACGGTGCCGCTCTCGTCGGCGAGCGTCGTCGAGATGCCGTCGACGAGCTGCTGCGTGACGAGCCTGACCTGCGAGAGCATCGTGCGCAGGTGCGCCTCGGTGAACGTACCCGTGACGCCGAGCCGGTCGATGCGCTTGAGCAGGTCCGCTTCGGCGAGCTTGAGCAGCTCGCGCACGTTGCCCGTCCCGACCTGGTTCGCGTACGCGAGCGCCTGCGCGCGATTCTCGCTGAGGATGTCGCGCAAGTCTTGGAGGTTCGGCTTGCTCTTCATCGTCCGCGCCGCTTCCTCATGCGGCGCGTGTCGAGGTGGATCACGTTCGACTTAGCCGCCGGCTTCGCGTGGCACTTGCAGAGGCAGCCCGTTCCGCAGAACTTGCACGTGCGCCGGCACTCACGATGCCGGTCGTGCAGGCACGCCGTCGACACGTACTGATGCTTAGCCATCCTGGTCCGGCGGCTTGCCGAACGGTCCGCCCGGCTTCGGCATCGGGGGAGCGCCGCCCGCGCCCGGAGGAGCGCCCGGAGCGCCCGGCGGTCCCTTCGGCTTCGCGCCCGGCGGGAGCTGATGCGGATGCTGCACGGCTCCGCCGATGGTCGGCGGGTTCGCCATGTCCTTCTCGTGCTGCTGATCTTGCTGCGACATCGAGTTGACGCGCTTCCACTCCTCGTTGGGATCGACGCCCATGAACTGCGCCATCCACTCGGTGCTCGTCTGTTGCGAGACGAACGCCTTGCCACCGTTCGCCGCCTGCAGCGCCGTCGCCGCCTTGCCGAGATCGTCGGGCGTCGCTTGGAAGTACGCGCCCCACTTCGGGTCGACCTCTTCGCCCTTGCCCGGCGTACGCTCGGTCGTCTTGACGATCGGCTTCTGCGCTTCGGCCTTGTCCTTCGCCTGCTCGGCCGCTCCCTTCGGATCGTCCTCGGGATCGATCGTCGTGTCCTCGTCGTTGCTGCTGCTCTCGTCCTCTTCCTCGTCGGGCTTCGGCTGCATCGGATGATCCGGCGGCAGCATCGGATTCATCGGAGGCTTCGGCGGCGGAGGCTTCGGCTTCGGCACGTCGAGCTTCTCGACCTTCGGCGGGAGCTTGAGCGTGATCTGCACCGGCACGAGCACCGGGCGCCCCTCGTCGTCCTTCAGCTCGTTGCCGTCGTCGTCGAACTGCCGCTCGAACATCGGCGTCGAGAGGTTCGAGCGCGCAACCTCCGTCATCACTTCGAGCACGTGCTTCATCCCGCGCCCGTACTGCTCGCGGAGCACGTTCGTCTTACCGACCATCGGCGCGTACATCGCCTTGATGGCGACGCTCGACACGCCCGTCGCGGCGACCTCGTTCGGATCGGGCACCACGCACTGCGCGGTTTCGAGCGCGAAGCGCCTCTTTGCATTGACGAGATCGAGGCCCGCCTTGATGCCCTCGCCTTGAAGTTCCATATACGACGCGTCGCCTTCGGTGCCGACGACGAGCGCGTTGTCGCTTCCCTTCTTGATGCCCATCTTCGCGACCTGAGCCGCGTCCATCTTGAGGATGAGCGTCGGATCGAGGTTGAGCGTCGCGCCGCGCGTGACGACGCTCATGAGCAAGTCGAGCGACTCGAAGACGTCGTAGAGCCCGTCGTAGTCGGGGATGCCCTCGGGCTCCTCGCACGGCAGGTTTTGGAACCACTCGAAGTGCGTGACGCCGTCGTTGTGCACGTAGCTCTTCTCGACGTCGGGCACCCAGAACGGCTCGATCTTCTCCTCGAACGGACACGGCTTGAAGACGATGTCCGCGTTCGGCGTCCAGTCGCGGCGGTGCCACCACCACTGCGTCGTGAACTCCTTGCCGTTCCAGAAGTCCTTGTCCGAGTAGAGATAGACTTCGCTCACGTGCCGCGGCAGGAGTCGATCGCGGTCCGCCCAGCCGTGCACGAAGAGGTGCTTGGCGTTGTGGATGGCGAAGTTCGGGCGCCCGTCCTTCCACGACCACGACATGCCGACCGAGCCCATCGATCCGCCCATGTTGCGGAGCTGGATCATCTTCGTGGGCAGCTCGCCGACCTTGACGATCGTGTTCACGAAGTCTTCGGTGTCGGCGTCCGCCTCGCAGCGGAAGATCGGAAAGCGGTCCTCGCCGAAGAGCAGGTTCGTGAAGCTGTCGGTGATGACCTTCGCGAGCCGCATCGGACTCGACGGCCTTCGCATCTTGAGCGGGACGTAGAACGGAGCCTTCTCGCCCGAGATGAGCGGGATCGCTGCGCGCGGGTTCGAGATGACGCGCCCGTCGAAGTCGTAGAGCTTCGTGTCGTGGTTCGTGCACTCGTAGTAGCTCTGCCTCCGATCCAGCTCGAAGAAGCGCTCGGAACGAAGCAGCGGATGGCACCGCATGCCGTTGCCGAACGTCTTCTCGGCGTCGGCGCCGAAGCTCGTGAAGCTGAGCGCGTTCTTGCCCGAGATGACGCGCACCATGCTGCCCGTGTTCATCGAGTCGCTCCCTGCTTCTGCTGCGCGCGCCACGCGAGGCTACCCGGCAGCGGTCCGATCTTCTCGGGCTTCGTCGCGCGCTCGATGTCCTCGTCGGTCGCCGCCGCGATGCCTTCGGCGATCATCTCCTTCGCCTTCGGAGAGAGCTTGACGTCGTCACGCGTCAGCTTCGCCATCTCCGCCTTCTCTTCCGCGATGAGCGCATCGAGCTGCGCGGAACGCTCCTCCTTCGGCCGAAGACGATCGCTCGCCATCCGCAGAGCGTTGGCGAGCACGGTGCGCGCGATGTGGACCGACGCTTTGAACACGCGATCCTCAGTTCACGTAGTCGCCGATGACCGTGCACGTGTAGTCGGCGTTCGCCGCCGCGCCCGGATCGATCAGGCGCACGTAGACCTCGACGAAGTCGTCGCGCGTGATGTCGCCCGTCGTCGGGTTGCGGAGCGCGCAGTTCGTCGGCGCGGGGATGAGCGTCGAGTAGGTGATCGCCTCGTGCGTGAGCGTCATCGACGGCTGCGCGAGGTACCACTTGCCCGTGAGATCGTCCTTGACCCAAAGCTCGACGCTGAGGTCGCTCGAACCCGTGCTCGCCGAAAGCCCGAGCCCGAGCCTCTTCAGCCCGCTCGACCACGACGACGCGCTCTGGACGCGCACGACGTTGTCGGCGTTCGGTACCGGCGCCGTCGAGTTCGGATCGGCGTCCGTGCCGAGCGTGTTGCTCGTGCCCTTGTTGCGCGTGAACTTGGTGAATGCCCGCATCGTCGTGGTCCTTTCGATCAGAGCTTCTCGGTCGTCGACGTCATCGCGACCCACGCGACGCGCAGCCCCTCGCCCATGCCGTAGAGCGCGAAGCCGAAGTGCCCGTCGAGCTGCGGGTTCATGCGCGCACGACCGCTGACCGTCCAGCCGCCGAACGCATCCTTCTCGCCCAGCTCGCGCACGTCGATCGGGGGCGTCTCCGGCGAGAGCATCATGTGGTGCGTCGCCTCGCGACCGTCACCGACGAAGCGGAGTGAGCCGCCCGGGCGGAAGCTCTTGTCCTTCGCCGCCTCGTCGAACTTGCCATCCGAGAGAAGCCGCGCCGTCCAGTGCACGGTGTTGTGGTCGCGGAAGATGAGCAGCGAGAGCGGTGCGTGCATCTTCGGCGACGCACGATCGAGCGGGAAGCCCGCGCCCCACGAACGCTTCGCGTAGCCGGCGCCGCGCCGGAAGAGATCGGGGGAGCACGGAAGGAGCGCGCAGCCGCGCGCGCGAAGAGACGGCGCGTAGGAAGCCTCGACTACGGAGCCCTCCCAGAACTCGCCTTTCGGATCCCAGACGACGATGTGGTGCTTGACGGGGTTCATGTCGAGTGCGCGCCTCCGCACCCGACTCTAGCGCGGTTGCTATGGGGTCGTCACGCGAGCTGCGAGCCGCTTCGCGATCGCCATCCGATCATCCGAGATTCGCCGCGCCTCTTCGCGCTTCTCGCCGCCTTCGAGCCCGCGCGACCCGCGCGCGTAGAACGCAATCGGATAGCGTCGGTCGGCTCGCATCGACTGCCGGAGCAGGCGGATGCCCGTCTTCACGCAGAGCACCGGGTCGTCGTTGAGCGCCTCCGAGCCGCCACTCGACACGTGGATCTGCATCGCGCAGAAGCTCGTCGGCTTGTCCTTCACATGGTCGCCGCGCGCGTCCGCGCGAAGCGTCGACTCGCGGAACTCGACCGCCGCGACGAGTGCCGCCGTCTTCGTGCGGTCGTCGTCGCCGATGAAAAGCGGATCCTCTTCGGCGATCGCGATCGCCGTCGCCGTTGCGAGCACGCCGTGCCGGTAGAGCGGTGTCTCGCTCGGCACGAGCTGCGTGAAAAACGCGAGGAGCGTGACAAAGAGCGAGAAGATGAGCGTCTGCATGATGGCGCGACGCTATCAGATGCCGCCTTCGGGGATGTAGCGCTTGCAGTTGCAGAAGTGATTCAGGCAGCCGAGGTACTCGACGCGCGGGATCCCGTCCGGCGAACTGACGCGCTCGGCGTGGTGCGCGTCGCGATCGCAACCGCAGCGCACCGTCTTCTTCTTGTCCGCCCAATTCGCGCAGCGCGGTGGCCGCACGCCGTTCATGCTGCGGCGTCGATCATCTGCTGCGCGCGATCCTGCCGGTAGGCGTGCAGCTCGTCCTCGACGATGAGGTCGCTCGCGAGCGCGTGCATGACCGCCTCCGACCCATCGGGCGCGGGCTCGGTCGGCGGAATCGCCTCGCTCTCGACGTACGTGCCCGAGCAGAGCGCCGCGAGCGCCGCCGCGTCGCCGTTGAACGCGTCGAAGTCGGCGTCGACGCCGTTCGGCAGCACCGCGCCGCCGTTGCCGTTCCACTGCCAGAAGAGCCACGCCGAGCCCCAACCGGGAACGATCGGCGGCTTCTCGGGATCGGCAGGCGCCGTCGTGCGCGAGAGGTAGCCGGCGCCGCCTGCGATCCAGAGCGGGTACGCCATGAGCTTCGAGAAGTTCTTCGCCGAGCTGAGCGCCTTGAGGAACCACGGGTAGCTGTAGACGATCGTGAGCTTGTTGAAGCGCTTCGTCAGCTCGGCGAGCTGCGCGAGCGCGAAGTCGACGATCGAGTCCGCCGTGCAGCCGCGCTGCGCCCACTCCTCGGGCGGAGGCCATTCGAGATCGTAGGCGGGCGGCATGTCGCCGTCGCGCGTGCCGAGCACGACGCCGTAGCCGAGGTCGGCGCTGCCGACGAAGAGGTTGACCTGCTCGATCGGATCGAGGTGCGGGAGCGGGAACGGGAAGAAGTACGGAGCGGTGACGATGCCCGCCGCGCTCGCGAGCCGCGCGTAGAGCGTGAAGAGCGCGTCGCGCGCCTTGTTGTTGCCGACGTGGCAGCGGAGGAACGCGAAGCAGATGCCCTTCGCCTTCATGTCCGCGAACGGAACGTTTGGGCCCTGCATCGCGCTGAGGTCGACACCTTGCAACATCGCTCGCCTCCTACTGCTTCGGCTCGAACCAGTTCGAGCACATGTCGTCAGCCGCGAACGGCAGCGCGTTCGAGCCCTTCGGCTTGCCGATCTCGGGCACGCTCGCGTTGATGAAGCCTTCCGCGTCGCAGTGCTTGCCGTCTTCGCTCACGTGCTTGCAGTCGACGCAGAGGAATTGCTTGCCCTTCGGCTTCTGCATGACGGGTAGTGGCTTCTTCGCCGCCTGCGCGCGTAGGCCCGCGTCGCGCGCGAGCTGCTCGTCGTCCTTCATTGGCAGCGCACGTTGCACTGCGTGCGCAGCGTGTCCTGGCTCGCCGCGTTCGCGACGCAGTCGGGGTGCAGCGTGAACTTGCCGCTCGCCTCCGCCTTCGCGCAGACGTAGTAGCAGGAGAGCCCGTTCGGCGTCGGGTTCGCCTCGGGACAGCCGAGCGACGCGAGCCGCCGGCACGCGAGCACGCACGTCGGGAACACCGCCGCATCCAGCTCGGGGTCGCCCGCGTCGTCGAGCGGAAGCGCGTCGGCGACGACGACGTCGTGCGGAGGCTCGGGCGGTGGGTTCGTCTTGGGACACGCGACGAGCGCGAACGCGACGAGCACGGCGAGGAGTGCGCTGACGAGGTGCCTCATGATCTTCACGCTGCCTTCTTCGCGGGCTCGCCCGCGCGCTTGCCGGTGCCCTTGGTGAGCTGCACGACGTAGAAGTCGCTCGACGCGTCGTCGAGGATCACGTTCTGATGCACGCGCGCGAGCCCGTTCTCGCCCCACGACGCGTCCCACTGGTTGAGCACGGTGAAGACGATCGAGCCGTCCGCCTGCGTCGTGTAGCCCACGATCGTCTGCATGTGCCCGCCGCCCTGCGAGTCGTTCAGGTTGACCGACATGACGACGCCGCCCGAGTACATCATGTACGCGGTATCGACGAACGTGCCGAACACGACCGGGTAGCCCTGCGCGATCGCGTTCATGATGTCGTGCACGCGCGCGTCGCCGTCGCTGTCGATGCGGTAGAACTCGGTGATGCGGTGCGCGCTCGCCGCCGCGTCGACGTCCCACGGGGGCTCATCGTTGATCTTCGCGGGATCGAACGGCCAGACGCTCTCGGGCGGAATCCCGTCCTCGCTGAGCGCGTACATCGCGTCGCGCGGGAAGCAACCGACGTCGGCGATCGCGTCGCCCGTGCGCTGCTTCTCGCGCATGCGCGCGAAGTCGTAGATGCCCATCGCGCTCAGCTCTTCGACTGCAGCCGCCGCTTCGGCCGTCGCCGCCATCACGCGCGCGCGGATCTGACACGCCTGCTTGATCGCCCAGCCGACGCAGCTCGACGTCTGCCCCTGGTTGTAGATGCGGAAGATGAAGCCGAGGAGCTGCAGCGACTCGCTTGGGAGCGCGATCGGAGCGCCGAGCATCATGCGCGCGCTCTTGTCCGCCTTCACGCCCGCGGGCAGTGACTCATCGGTGTCGCGCTTCCAGCCGAGTGCCTTGAGCTGCACTCCGCTCTCGGGTGCTGCGGGAACTTCGTCGTCGTGCGCGGGCGCGGGCTTCGAGTCGACCATGCCGAGAAGCTATCACGCTCAGAAGCTCATGCCGAACTTGCCGTTCAGGTAGCCCTTGTAGCTGTCGCGCGTCGAGTCCGAGACCTTCGACTGCAGGATGACACGTTCCATGAGCCGGAACTTGTACGAGGTGCCGGAGTTGAACGCGTGGAAGCCAGTCGTCGCCGGCACACCGGAGAGCGCCGCGAATGACGCGAGCGCGGTCGGGGTGCCCGGCGTCGAGTCGACGTCGATCTGGACGTTGCCCGACGTCGAGTCCCAGCGGACGCAGACGAAGTGCCACGCGCCGAACGAGAGCGGCACCTTCACGTCGGGGAACGAGCCGTTGTAGTGGTAGACGCCGACCTGGCCGGCGCCCGCGACCGTCGCGAAGTAGATCCCGAAGCGCGCGTCGCCCGCGAGGATCGTCGCGTTCTGATAGGTCGTCCCCGAGACGTACGCCGCCGCGGAGTCGACGTAGACCATGAACATCACGGTGTAGGCCGTCGCCGAGATGATCGACGCGATGTCGATGCTCGACCCCCCGGGGTTCGTCGCCGCTTCGCTGTTCTGCTGACTGCCGCCGGTCCCGTCGTAGACCGCCGGAGTGAAGCCGTTGACTGCCGCACCCGCGGTCGGGTTGTTCCCGCTCTTCGTTGCCTGCTCTTCGCTGCCCGAAGTACCAGCGCTCGCCGTACCGATCCACGGCAGCGCAGTGAAGGATGCCTTGAGCAGCTCGGTCGCGGTGAGCGTCGACGGGTCGAAGCTCGGGTTGTACGTGAACGTCGCCGGCCCCGTGCCGGTGCCTGCTCCGTTCGTGATATGAATCGGCTTCGAGCCGTCCGAGCCCGACGCTCCCGTCGTCGCGGTGAGTGATGTGTCGCTGCCGACCGAGATGCCCGTGAGCGCGTTGCCTCCGATGTCGCCTGAGACCGTGCCCGTGTAGTTCGCACCCGTGAGCGTCACGCCCGTACCGCCCGCGTCCGATCCGCTCGTCGGAGAGATCGAGTACGTGATCGGCACGGTCGTCGTCGTGAGCAGGCCCGCGCCCGTCGCAGTACCGCCCGGGCAGACGACGACCACATCCCACGTGCCCGACGCGAGCGCCGGCAGCGTGACGTCGATCGTCGACGGATCAACAGGCGTGAACGACGGCGCATTCACTGTGGTCCCGCCGTTCACAAACTTCACCGCGGTCGGCAGATAGAGGTTCACGCCCGCGATGACCGCGCTCTGCCCGCCCGAAGCGCGCGCGAGATTCGGCGTGATCGACGAAACACTCGGCGGAAGCGCGATGCTCAGCCCGTACTTCTGGTTGACGTAGCCGACGAGCTGATCGAACTGGTCATCGGAGAACGACTGCTGGCTCGTCGCGACCTGCGCCGTGAGGCCCGAGTAGTTCGCGTCTCCGATAACGAGCTGCGCGCCGTTGAGTGCACCGGCCTCGATCTGCGGTGAGGCGACTTGCTGCCACACTCCTCCGTCGACCCGAGCCCAGAGATTCGTGCCGTCGTATCGACATTGAAGGAGGTGCCAGTTGCTCAGGCTCACGCCCGAAGCGGCCACGCTCTTGATCGTCGGCGTGTTGTTGATGATCTGCGCCGGAATGAGCGACGGTCCCGTCTGCGCGAGCCCGATGAAGAACCCGTCGCCGCCGCAGCGAATGACGCAGTTGTTCGAGAGGACGTTCGGCGAGGAGTCGGTCGTGATCGACGACGTGTCGATGAGCGCCCAGAAGGACCACGCCGCGTAGTCGACGAACGCTGACGCGTCCGGCGGCGGCGTGTTCGTCGAAGCGAACCCATTCGTCGTCAGGATGTTGAGGACGGGCTGTCCGTTGAGCGGAGGCCCGAAGCCAGCCACACCCGACGAAGCCGAGACCCGGTGCGACGTAAGGCCGGAGTTGCCGCCAGACGGCGCTCCGTTCCACTGCCCGAGCCCCTGGTTGTATGTGTCGCCACGCCACCACCCGGTGAGATTGAGCGTGCAGAATGCATACTTCAGGATGGTCGACGGCACGCCGCTCGTGCCGACCTGCACATCTCCGAAGCCCGCGGGCATACCCGCGCCCGTGACGCCCGTGATCGTCGTGTCGTTGACGACGACGAAGCTCGTGAGCGCGACGCCGCCGACCTTCGCACTCGTCTGCCCCGTGAAGTGCGTACCCGTGATCGTGACCGCGGTGCCACCCGTCGTCGGTCCGCCTTCCGGCGAGATCGACGCGACGCTCGGTGGCGAGCTTCCCGACGACCAGAACGAAAACGGAATCCGCATCGGGCTACAGGAAGTTCTGGATGACCGTGCCGTAGACCGTCCCGCCGATCGAGACGAACGTGTAGACGTCGGTGCCGCTCGCCGTCTGCGTCGGCACGGTGCCGCCGAGCCACTTCACCGTGCCCGGCCACGTCACCGTCGAGCCCGCGCCCGTGAGCGCCACCATAATCGGCTTGTCGAAGACGTTCGAGAAGGTGATCGCGTTCGCGCCCGCGCCGAGCGTCTTCTTGAAGTAGCTCGACGCCTGCCAGTCGATGTTGAGCGCCGGGATCGTGACCGTCGCCGGATTGAGCGCCTTGAGGTGCGCCTCGATGTACGGGTGCCATCCGAACTTCTGCCCGCCGAAGTTCATCGAGCCCGCGTCGGCGTCGAAGTTCGGGATGACGAGCCCGCTCGCCTCTTCGACCGCGAAGCAACGGACGTCGTGCGAGACGTTGCCGAACTGGTCGTAGACGTCGAGCGCGAGCACGTACGTGCCCGTGAGGTCGGGCGTGAACGTCGTCGTTGGCAGGAGCCCGTCAGAGATGACGCCCGGCAAGATCGCCGAGCCGGTCGGCGTCGCGATCCACGCGTACACCCAGCGCTCGACATCGGCGTTGTTGCCGTTCGACGCCGTGACGGGCGTGCCGAGCGTACCGATGAGCGCTTGGCCCGCGGGCGGGTGCGACGTGCCCTGGTCGTACTTGATGAGCGCGGCGACCGTCATACGCGCGAGCGTACGCGAGCGCTGGCAGCTCCGCTAGCGGCTCGTCGGGTCGTAGCTCACGACCTCGGGCGGCAGCCCTTCGTGGTGGACGCGGAGCACGAGCGCTTCGGCTGCTCGGTGCGCCTTGTCCGTCTCGCCCGCGAGCTTCGTGAAGCGCCGCACGATCGTGTCACCCACGATCTCTCCCTGATCATCTTCCGCCGATGCGTCGCCTTTGCCCCACTCGGTGAAGCGCACGATCTGGTTTCCGATCGTCTGCACCTGCTCGTTGTACCGCTGCGCGAGCAGCTCACGCCACGCGCGAAGCCCGGCGAGCACGATCTCACGCCGCGCCTTCTCGCCTTCGGAGCGCATCGCCTTCGCGACCTCGATCTCTTCCGAGGCGTTCAGTCCGAAACGCAGCTTGAGCCAGTGCGTGTCGAGCTGCCCGCAGAGCGTCGCGATGTCCTTCTTCGTCCACTTCTTCGGCTCGGTGCTCATGACCAGTAGAGCGTCTCCGCGCCCATGCGCGCCATCGTGTCGACGAACTCCTCGAAGCGCTCGATGCGCGAGCGAAGCCCTTCCTCGTCGAGCCCGCCGCTGATGACGCGAGCGCGCCCCGGTCGCTTCTCCTCGTAGCTCTCACGCGTGTGCTCGGGAGCACGCCGCTCGAAGCGCGCCTTCGCCTGCATGATCGCACGACGCGCCTCGGGCATCGTGCACTCGCCCATGAGGCACTCGTCGTTCGGGAGCCCGAGCAACCCGAGCACCGCGCGCGCGTTGCCGTTGTTGAAGTTGAGGTGCGCGGGGTGCTCGTAGCCGAGGTGCAGATAGGTCGTCATCGTGCCCGAGCCGCTCTTGCCGTAGAACGTGACGCTCATACTCTCCTCGCTTCCAACATCGGTGCGATCACGTGCAGGTACTCCCAGATGAAGACGCCGAAGAAGCGCGCACTCTCGTAGTAGCCCATCATGCTGATGCGCCTGTTCGGTCGCCAGCCCGCCTCGATCTTCTTGACCCACCACTCGCAGCGCGACGAGCGGAACAGCGGAGGCTCGATCCAGAACTGCTCGACATCTTCGACGGCGCGTGGGCGCCCGTTCGTCGTCATCGCTTCGCTTCCTCGTCGTCGCTCGCCGACAGCTCGTCGATCACGCACTGGATCGCCTCACGCACGCCATGCGACGCGCGGTGGTGCTCGTAGCGCATGCGGAGCGGAATCCACTCGCTGCGCGGGCGCGAGTGGCGCCACTGCTCGAAGATGACGAGCGCTTCGAGCGGACGCCGTTCGAGCGGGCGGATCTCGCCCGCGTGCTGCACGTCCTTCGCCTCCTTGAGCGGCTCGGTCATCGCCGCGCCCCGTGGATCGCGTCGTAGCGCGCCAGCTCGGCGAGCGCCTCGGTCGCGATGCGGAGATCGCTCTCGACGAAGTCGCCCGTCTCCTCGCCGACCTCTTCGTCGTTCTGGATGAGCGTCGCGGCGGAGAACACCGCCTTGCGCAGCCGCTCGACGAGCACCGCGCGCGTACTAGAAGCTGATGTCGACATCGCCGTCCTCCTCCGATGCCGCGAAGCGGCGCCGCTCTGCCTCGTCCCGCGCCTCCGCGGCGCGCGCCGCGTCCGCCGACCACTCGGCGAAGGTGACCTGCCGCTGCCCGCGCGTCTCGCGCGCGGCCATCTCGTCGGCGTACTCGTACCAGCCGCTCATCGTGCACCGCCCTTCTTCGCCTTCTGCTCCTTCACCGCGATCGCCTCGACGAGCCCGCGCACGTCGAAGAACACCGCGAGCCCGGAGCCCGCCGGGCTCGGGAGAACGACGACGCGGCTCACTTCGACCCCCAGAGGTCGACGACCGTGCCGCCGACCTGCGCCGCGTACGCATCCGCGAGGTCGCGGTCGCCGCAGTGGTAGACGGCGAGGAACTCGCCCGTCGCGCTCAGAACCTCGTACCGCAGCCAGCCCGTCTTCATGTCCGCGTCCTCCGCTTCGTGCCCGGTCCTCCCGGCCACAATGAGACAGTAGCTCGCGCCCGGTCAGTGCGCAAGACTTTTTTTCGAGGAATCGACCGACGCTCTGCGTCAGCCGTCGAAACCCGCTGCAGACGCGGGTTCGCAGCTCTCGAAGCAGGCCCGGCAGAGGCTCGCGCCGCAGCTCGGGTCGATCTTGCCGGTGCCGCAGTCGCAGTCGGGAAGATCGGCGAGCGTGAGCGCGTAGCTCGGCTTGGTGCAGCTCGGGTTCCCGCAGCGCACGACGACGCCGTCGAGCACCGCCGGGCCCTCGTGCCCGCACGAGCAGCGGAACCAGTTCGGCGCGGCGTTGACGAACTCGCGCGGGAACCACGCATCGTGGAGCGCGATCATGGTCGCGCACACGTACGCGCGCTTGACGCCTCCGCGACCGCGGAACGGGAACGGCTTCGGCTGCCCGTGGACGGCGAGCCACTCGTCGAGCACTGCGACCGAGCAGCGCTTGATGATGCGCTCGGCTTCGACGGCGCGCGCCTTCGCCGCCTTGCCCAGCTCGGGCGTCCAATCGCGCGTGCGCGAGCCGTAGGAGCTGCCCCACGGGCGCCACTGGATGCTCGCGATGCGGCCACCGAGGTCGATCTCGGTGACGCCCATCGGCGCGACGCTGAGCCCGAAGAGCTGATCGCGCGCGCTCATTGGCCGCGCTCCGCGAGGTTCGCGTCGATCATGCGCGAGAGCCGCGCGCCCGCCGTCTCCTCGACGCCGTGCACGTCGAAGTGCGGAGCGATGAGCGAGATGCGCGCGATCATCGAGCGGGCGCGCGCGTCGCTCAGCTCTTCCCAGCCGCATGCCGCGCACTCGAAGACGCGGCGCGTGCCGCTCTGCTCGACGATCGCGATGTCGCCGACCATCATCGAGCGGTTGCGGATCTGGCGCGGGATCTCGATCGCCGAGCCGTCGACGGTGTTCATCATGCGCCAGACGTCGTCGACGCACGTGCACGCCTCGTCCGCGTCCGTGCTGAAGACGCTCGCGACGTGCTTGTAGCCCGCGTCGCTCCGAAGAAGCCCCTGGATCGCGCGCTGTCTGTAGAGCACGTGGATCGTCGTCGTGGCGCCCATCACGCCACCGCCTTTCCGAACTCGTAGCCGACGCAGACGCCGCCCGTGCCGACCGCGAACGCATCGACGACCTCGCGCTCGCACCACGTCGAGACGAGCACCGTGACCGTGTACGGCGCGCGGAGCGTCGGGTAGCCCGCCGCGATCTTCACGCCGTCGCAGAGCTTCATGAAGTTCCACGCGCCGTCGCGGCCCGTGGTCGCGAACTCGAACGTCACGCGATCCGCCGTCTTCGTCGTCTTCGTCGTCTTCTTGCTCGCCTTCGCCATGGTCGTCGCTCCTCGCGTCGGGCCGCTCCTCGCGACCACGATCACAAGGTAGCTCCGTCGATCCGAATGCGCAAGACTTTTTTTCGACTATCCGCAAGTCGTGAGAAGAGCGGCGGTAACGAGCACGAACGCCACGAACAGCCCTAGCGCGACCTCTGCCCTCACCGCCGTGGACCGATGCCGCGTATTCTGTCGTCCCGCGGGCGCCTTCGCCACTTCATGCCCTACCAGACGCGCGCGAGCGCCCGGTTCTGACAGCTAGGTCGGCGGAACGTACGCCAGCTCGCGCGCGACGTCGTTGTCCGTGAGGTGCTCGGCGTCCGCGCTCGGCCACATGATGTCGTTCGGGTCGGTCGAGTGATCGAGCCCGAGCGCGTGCCCGAACTCGTGCAGCGCGATCCGCCGCAGCCAGTCGAAGTCGCAGTCGCCGTCCTCGACGGTCGGTTGGCTCGTGCCGTCGCACCAAAGCGCGTCCGTCTGCAGCCACACGATCGCCTTGCGCTCGACCTCGTCGCCGACGCGCGCCGCGCCCCACGCCGCGTAGCCCGGTGCGTTCGGCCCGCCGCCCCATCGCACGACGAACTCGCCCGGCTCGGGCTCGCGCGCGACGTCGCCGCTCCGCACCTCGAAGTGCAGGCCCGCGCGCGCCTCCCACTCGGCGAGCGCCCGGAAGATCGCGAGAGCGTCCTTGCCCGTGATCTGCTCGTCGAGCGTGACGGTGATGCTCCGACTGACGAGCAGCGGGTGCGCCTCCGCGCGAGCTGGACGCGTGGGAGCAGGCGCCTGCGCGGGAGCCTCGTCGAGCCGCACGACGTCGTTCTTCGGCTGCACGGCGCCTGCGCAGCCCATGAGCGCCAGCGCGCCCGCGATGATGACCCCGATCGTTCCTCGTCCCATGCTGACGAGGATTGCGCCTCCGCGCGCGGCGTCAAGGAGTGCTCAAGACTTTTTTCCCACGCATGCGCTCGTCGAGCGCCGAGTGCACATCGAACCACACGCGGTGCAGGAGCGCCGCGTAGCGCTTGGTTTGCCCGGCGTCTCGCGGGTTTCGGTCCGCTTGCGCGTCGACCTCGCCCTTGAAGTTGGGGTAGGTGAGGCAATCCCAGATGTAGCCAGTGAGCGCCTTCGCGAACTCGTCCCGATTCAGCTCGATGCGGTAGTGGTAGTCGGCTGCCGGCGTCTCGACGATGCGGAGCGCGACGGTGTCGCCGCCTCGATCCATGATCGCGCGGCGGATGTATTCGAGCGGCCTCCGCGTCCGCGCGCGCACGACCAGATGCGTGGGGTCGCTGCGATTGACGACGACCGAGATGAACCCGTGCTTCAGGAAGATCCACATGCCCGATCCGATGCCGCCTCGGGCAGTAAAGACGTCTTGACTCAGTCCTTCGTGAACTCGTCGAGATCGAGTTCGTCCTCGGTGCTCGGGGGCGGGAAGGGGTTCGTCTTCGTCGGTGGCCTGCCGAGCGGCTCCTCGGTCGAGATGATGCCCCACGCGATCGGAGCGCCGACGTCGTCGGGCGCGCGAAGCGAGAGCGAGAGATCGGTCGCGTGGTAGGCGAACGCACCGAGCCGCTCGCTCGCGTGGTCGGCAACCTCGACGGCGTTGAAGTCGCGGCACGAGTAGACGTCGAGCACGAAGAGCGGCTTCTCTCGCGCCGGCCACGTGTGGATCGAGCAGTGGCTCGTCGAGAGCACGACAGTGCCGGTGACACCGCCCTCGTCCTCGAACGGCTCGACATTCATCTTCGAGAGGTCGATCGCGACGTCGTGCATCTGCGGAAGCCCGAGCGGGCGCATCCCGAGCTTGTGCACGAGCGAGATGAGGAAGTCGCGCACGACGTCGACCGACCCGAGGAGCGACGTCGCTCCGTAGCCCACGATCTTGATGTGGCGTCCGTGACCCATCGCTGCCCTGTATCACACGCCCGCGGGCGCGTCGCTCTGCTTGTTCCAGTCGTCGGGTCCGAGGAGCAGCATGTTCGCCTTCTTCGCTGCCGCGATGACGCGCTCGTCGGGTCGGTAGGTGTCGTCGTAGACGATGAGCGCGACGCCCGCGCTCGCGAGCACCTTGAAGCAGGGCCAGCACGGGAACGTGTTCGTGTACGCGATCGATCCGCGCGTGGCGATGCCCGAGCGCGCAGCCTGCGCGACGGCGTTCACTTCGGCGTGGACGGTGCGCACGCAGTTCGGCGCGAGCTTGCCATCCTTGCCGACCGACTGCACGAGGTCGTGCCCGACGACGTCGCAGTGGTCCGCGCCCGGGATGCTGCCGTTGTAGCCCGTCGAGATGATCCGCTTGTCGAGTACGAGCACGCAGCCGACGTGCTTGCGGTCGCACGTCGATCGCGACGCGACCTCGTGCGCGATCCCGATGAAGTACGCGTGCCAGCTCTTTCTCTCGCTCATCGCTTCGGCTCCTTCGGCAAGAGCCCGGTGACGCCGCCGATGATCGGCGCGGTGCTCTCGTCGCGCGAGATCATGCCGCGAAGGTACTCGGGCGGATCGTCGCCGCGCGTCTGCACCATGCGAATCGTCACGTTCGCTCCGTCGCGATCGAAGACGAAGCGCGCGCCGCGCCCGCACTCGCTGCAGATGTGCTCGCCCTGACCCTTCGTTTCGAGTTCGATGATGCGCGGCGCGAACCAGTCAGGCGCGGCGCAGAACGGACACGGGAAGTGCGTGCGCGTGTCGATGAACTGCCCCGACACGCGTTGGTTCGCCGCGAACCGCTCCTCGTACGCTTCCCTCGTCTCCGGATCAGCCATCGGTTCACCCCTGCTTGTCGAGATCCACAACGCGCGCGCCAATCGCGCGCTCGCCCCGCACCCATGCCGCCGTGGCGCGGTGATGCCCGTCGTGCAGGTAGTCCTTGCCGTTCATCTTCACGACGACGGGGAGGTCGACGAGCATGCCGGCGTTCGGCGAGCGCTTGCCCTCGGGCACGAGATCCTCGTCTTCGAGGTGCTGCGCGAGCCGCTCGACGTTGACCGAGCGCTGGATGCCGTGAAGCTCGGCGAGCGGAACGCTCTCGATCGGAGCTTCGTCGACGCGCTTCGGGATGTTCTTGCCCTTGATGTCTTTGAGGTACTGCTCTCGGTCGGTGACGGGGAACGGGTGCCTGACCGTCCCGTCGCGTTCGCCCTTGAGGAGCGACTTGAGCCGCCAGCTCGCACGCTTCTCGGCCGTCTCGCTGGCGTGCGCCCAATCGAGAAGCCCGGAGCCCGACGCCCCGCCCACCGACACCGCTGCTGCCATCCCTCGCAGAAGATGTCAGAAGTGCGGCAGGTGCGCTAGGGGGAAAGCGCGCGCTACGCGAGCACGCTGTAGTAGACGTGCTGCTTCAGGTGCCCGGCGGTGAGGTTCGCCATCACGTCACCCGTGAGCGTGACCTTCATCTTGAGCTGCTGCGCGCCGCGCGACTGGTACGGGTCCGAGCCCGCTTTGCTGAGGATGCCCGTCGCCGTGAAGACGTCGACCGCGCCCATGAGCGAATCGTCGCCCGAGTCGGTCGCCGAGCCGAGCTTCGCCGTCGCCGCGCTCGTCGTGCCGCCCGCGAGCGCCTGCACGACCTCGGTTTCGGTCGCGAGCACGCGCGCGTTCGCGGGGAGCGCCGCGCCGATGTTGAACGCGGTGCCGCTCGTCTTCGCCTGCAGCGTCGCGAGCGGGACGTCGATCGTCAGGTGCACGAGGATCGCGGCGAGCGCCGTCGCCGCACTGACGCCGCTCGCGTCCTGCGCGGTGTCCTCGCTCTTCTGGACGCTCTGCACCGCCGTCTGCATGATGCTGTCCAGCTCGGCTTCGTTCGCGCCGCGGAGCCGCGCCGCCTGCGCGCGAGCGCCTGCGTCCGAGACGACGTGCGCCCCGAGCGAGTCGTCGGGCCAGAGCAGGAGCCCGGCAGCGGCGAAGTTCGTCGTGTCGATGAGCGAGTCGTCGATGAGCTGACCGGCGAAGAACTTCTGCGTGCCGATCGTGATGGTGTTGACCACGTAGAACTTCGCCATGGCGGTGACCTCGTACGGAAACGCGTATCAGGCTCGGTGAATCGCCGTCAAGCGGCGTGCTGATGCACGAGCCCGGGGTTGCCCGCTGCGCCCGCGTGGCCGCTCGCACCGAACGCAGCGCCGCCGAGCCCGCCGTTCGCCGTCATCGTGCCCGTGCCCGAGCGGTAGCGCGAGAGGCTGAGGATCTGCCCGCCACCGCCTCCGCCGCCTCCACCCGCGTTGCCCGTCGTGCCGCTCGCGTCGGCTCCCTTGCCTCCGTCCGCGGTGATGACGCCGTTGTTCACGAGGTTGAACGCGGCGAGGACCATGACGCCTCCGCCCGAGCCGCCTCCGCCGCCGGTCGCGCCCGCGTTGTCCGAGCCGCCTCCTCCGCCGCCCGCTCCGCCGCCGATGATGTTGACGGTCGCCTGGTTTCCGCCCGACGTCTGCCCGAGCATGCAGCCCGTCGTCATGGGCACGAGGTAATGCCCGCCGCCGTTGACCGCCGTGCCCGAGTAGGTGCCGCCAGCTCCGCCCGCGTTCGCGCCGCCAGCTCCGCCAGCTCCGCCCGCCGCGTTGACGTCGGTGAGCGCCGCCGACTGGTTCGAGCCCGCCGAGCCCGTGCCCGAGCCCGTGTGCCCCGCTCCGCCCGCGAGCCCGGTGCCGAGCGCGCCCGCATGCGTGATCGCGCCCGCCGTCGCTCCGCTTGCGTCGTTGCCCTTGCAGGAGATCGTGCCGTTGTTGAGCAGCGTGCCCGAGCAGAAGAGCCGGAAGCCGTTCGTCTTGATGGTGATGCCGGCGTTGACCGTGAGGTGCCGGTAGAAGCAGTCGTTGTTCAGCGTGTACGTCGAGCCCGCGAGCGTGAGGTTCGGGTCGGTCGCCGTCCCGTCCGCGACGAAGTCGCCGTCGTCGCCGCCGCCGTAGAAGATCGGACCGACGCCGTTGTTCGGCTGCTGCTCGAAGCCTCCGCGCATGATCGCGTCGAGCGTCGCCTCGCTCGCTCCGGCGAGCTTGGCTTGCGCGCAGAGCGCAGCGGCAGCGTCGAGCCCCGCGTTCGGCACGACGAGGATCGCGCCCGCGGCGGTCATCTTCGTCGTGTCGTACTGGTTGTCGTCGATGAGCTGCCCGGCGAAGAGCTTCGAGCCGGCAAACGCCATCGTCGTGAGCAGGTAGAACTTCGCCATGCCCCACGAAGTATCAGGCGCCGCAGATGGTGTCTAGGGAAGCCGCAGCGCCGCCGGGTGCGCGGAGAGCGCGAGGAGCGTCGCGAGCAGCCCGAAGGCGAACATGATGCGGCCGATCTCCTTGAGGTCGCCGTTCGTCCGGCTCGTGAAGAAGAGCACGAGCCCGATGAGCATCACGAGCGGAGCGAGGTAGATGACGATCATGCTCGAAGCTCTATCAGCGCGCGCCCGCTCCCGCGCGTGGTGCTTTTCCGCACCTAGCTGCGCGGGTACTGCGCGCGCAGGTATCCGACTGCCTCTTCGGCTTCGCTCATCACGGTCTCGTAGACGCCCTTGATGGTGACGAACGGCGTGCCGTCCGGCTTGATGATCCCGCTCTCGTCGCCCGAGCCGAGGATGCGCGCCGGGTCGTTGTCGAAGTTCGACCGATGCACGACCGTGATCGCGAGCCCGCTCACGAGCGTCGTGTGGAACGCGCGCCGCTGGATGCTGTAGACGTCGCCGCGCGTCAGCTCGCGCGCCTTGTGCGGTCGCGCCCAGACGCGCCCGAGCTTCTTCACGTCGCTCTGCGTCTCCGTCTGCACCTTCGCGTGCGCGATGGCGTACATGCTCGTGAGCTTCCAACCGCGGTGCTGCTGCTCGTCGACATCGACCCAGCCGTCATCTTCACGCACGTCGTAGGGCTGGTCGCCGAGCACGCCGACCGCGATGTAGCTCACGAGGTCGAAGCGGTGATCGTGCACCGCGCGGAGCGGGTTCGCCCACGGCACGACGAGCGCGGGATGCCAGATGTGGATCCGAAGCTCGTCGTTGATCTCGCCCTGCAGCATGCCGAGCCGGTGGTGTCGCCACGAATACGCGTGGCGAAGGTTCTCCGTCGAGAGGAGCACCGCGCGTGCTGCGCTCGCGTAGCTCTGCGTGTACTGGCACATCACCAAGCCTGATCCTTCACGCGATCGCCGATGTCGACGATCTCGACGGGGTTCGGATACTCCTGCTCGCCCTTGCCGTCGCGCCAGTCCTTCTTTCCGCCACCGTGCTCGAACGTCGCGAGGAAGAAGGCGCGCTTCGCTCCGTTCATGCGCGCGAGCAGCGGCATCGTCACCGCCATCGTCATCGACACCGAACCGTCTTCGTTGCTGATCTGCGCATTCGCGCCGTGCACTTCGACCTTGACGATCATGTCCCTGCTCCTCATGCCGCAGAGCCTCTGCCCCGCAATGGGTTTGCCGAGGTGCACGGGCTTCGTCAAGCCCGCGCGATGCTCGACCTCGCCACCACACGTCGGGCATGTCGTCTTCGACACGCCGAGCGGCGGGAACTGCAGCCGGTGCTTGATACGCGCCTCGTGCTCGGCTTCGCGGTTTCGCGCGAGCCTGCGCTCGCGTTCCACGCTGAGCGAGATGAGCATGTTATGACACTGCTCGACGAGGCGAGAGCACTCCTCGATGTCTTCGAGGATCTCAGCCCGCGTGAACGCCATCGTCGTCGCGTAGCACATCGAGAAGTCGCGAGACCAGCGCGTCGAGAGCGTGCGCGTCCGCTCCCTGGTCGATCTGGAACTTGATCTCGTAGAGCTGCCGTCGCGCCTCGCCGATCCTGCGCTCGGCCTCGCGCGCGCGTTCGAGGAGCTGCGTGCCTCGCCCCTGCGCGGCCTTGAGCGTCTCGTGCATCTCGCGCTCGTTCCGGAGCGCCACTTCGAGCGCGCGCGAGATGCGGATGAAGTCGTCGGCGAGCGGCGGCTTGTCGTTCATGCGCTCGCCCTATGCCGCTACTTCGAGGCGAAGCGTCCCTGCTCGTCGCGTGGCTGATCGTCCGCAGCTCCGCCCGGGAAGAGCCCGAGCTGCGTGCCCGCCGGCTTCGTGTAGTTGCCGACCGCCGCCTTGCCCTCGCTCGTGAAGAGCCCGCCCTGCGTCGCCGTCGAGGTATTCGCCGAAAGCTGTCCCTTCGGTTCGATGGCGTCCTTGCCGCGCGTCTTGAGGTCGTCGCGCCGCATCGCCGCGGTGAGCGCCTTCTGCCGGTGCGTCTCGCCCTTGTCGTGCATCGAGAGCCCGCCGAAACGCAGGTAGTGGCTCGACGCGTGGTCGAACGCTTCCTTGTGCGCGACGCGCGCGGCTTCGTGGTCCTCGGGCTTCGCGCTGCTGTCCGCCTTCTTCTGCGCGACGTCGGCCTTCTTGCTCAGCTCCTTGAACTGCGCCGCCGATTCCTTCTTCGCGGCAGCCTTCGCTTCCTTCGCGGCAGCCTTGCGCGCGTCCTTGTCGTTCGCCCACGTCTTCAGCTCGCTCGCCATCAGCCGCCTCCGGTGAAGTGACCCTTGGGGTTGCGCGGTCCGGCCTTCGAGGCGTTGTGCTTGTCGTGGTGCTCGCTCGCGGCGGCTTCGTGCTTCTCGGCCATCTCGTGCCCATCGGGCCCGCCGACCGCCTTCCACTGCTTCGCCGCGTCGGCGTGAGCGTTGCGCGCCTCTTCGTGGAGCTTCGTCGTCTCGGCGCGATCGGCGTGGTAGCCGGTCGCGTTCGCGCGGATGCTCGCGTCGTTCGCGTTCCAGCTCGCCTCCGTCGCCTTCGTGCGCATGTAGTCGTGTTCGAGCGCGATGTCCTTCGGCGCCCTGACGTCCGCCCACTCCTTGAGACCGCTGCTGCTCGCCATGACCGTGCTCCTTACGCGATCGCGCGCGTGACGTCGGGAAAGACGATGATCGAACCGGCCTCGACGGTGAGGATCGTGCCGTTCGTGAGCATGAGCTGCACGTCGTAGACGAGCACGACGGGCCCGTCCGGCAGCGCACGCGTCGCGATCGGAGGCACGGTGACCGTCACGAGCGCGCGCACGGGATCGACGATGGTGACGCCGCCGAGCGAAGCCGTGTCGAGCGCGATGCTCGCCTGGTTGTCGTTCAGAGCGACGTTGCCCTTCGCCGTGAACCAGAGCTTGCAGCCCGTGAGGTTCCTCGGGATGTTCGTCTTCGGGTCGATGATGGGATCGAGGTCGAAGGAGAACGTGTCGCCGCGCCACATCTCGCGGCGCTTCGGCTGCATCGAGGTCGTCTTCGGCACGAGCACGGCGGCTCAGCCCTTCCCTGCGTCGAGCGGAGCGGCTGCGCACGGGTCCGGCCACGATGCGTTCGGGTCGCATGGCACCGGGTTCTTCGGCTCGGTGCACGCGATGAGCACGCGCGTCACGCAGAAGAGCCACGCAGCGATCCAGACGAGCCAACCGAGCTTGAGCGCGCGGGGAATCATGAGCCAGACGCTATCACGAGAAGCTACGCGACGACACCGCGTGCGATCGGTGGCCTTATCTCCGGTCGCAGGCACTCCGTCAGTGGAGCGCGGCGCCGTCGCGCTCGTCAACGATACCGCCATCCCTTCCGCGACCGCCAGTATCGCGGGCCCTTCACGTAGCCGCGTCGGTTCGCTTCGGTGTCTCGGTCGGCGTGTGTGCCAGCCATATGCGAACCCCTGCGCGGCCCGTCCGTGAAGACGCACGGTTTGCCCGATCTCGCTCCGCACTTCGAGCACGGCGCACGCAGACGCCTGCGATGAAGGTCGGCGAGGTACTCGCGTTCGAGCGTGTTCCGAACCTTCCGCTGTCGTGGCGTCATCACGCCGGCTCGACCTCGCGCGGAGAGACGCGGAGCGTGACCGAATGCGGGAGGTACTCGTATACGCCTCCGCGATCGTGCGCCTTCGTGCCCGCGTCGAGCACGACCTCGGCTTCGAGACGGATCACGCGCTCGCGCGTCGCCGTCTTCTTGATGCCCACGATGAAGCCGAGCATCTTGCGGCACCGAATCGGAGTGCGCGCCTTGAACGCGGCTTCGAGCTGCTCGTTCGTCACATACTCTCCAAACGCGGGAGCGCGCAGCGGAGGCACATCCCGCCGTCGTGGAACTCGACCCACGCGCGCATGCATTCGTTGTTGAACGCGTGGAGCATCGTCCCGCAGCCCGTGCACTCGACCGTCTCGTGCGCGAATGGATGCTCGTCCGGCAAGCAGTCGGTCGCGTGCGTGTGGAGCTGCGGCTCCTCACCTTCGAGCAGCGGCCACTTCATGACTGCGGAGGCACGTGCACGAGGTGCTCATCTTCGAGCCGGAACCACACGTTCGGCCCGCGTAGGCGCATCAGCTCGCGCTGGATCGTCTTGAGCGTGACCGTCTGCGCCTGCACGTACTCGGCCTTCGCTTCGAGCATCTTGCCGACGACCTGCTCGCACGCGCCGCGATGGCTGCCCGCTTCGACCTCAGCGTCGCCGAGATGGGTGACCGCCATCGTGCTCGGGTCGCGGAGCTTCGACCAGGTGACGAGGAACTTCACGCGTTCGGCTCCTGCCCGAGCACGGTGAGCATCGTCTCGATGACGCGGCTCGTGTTGAAGCCGACCTCGGTGATGCCCGCCTTGAAGCCCATCTCGATCTGCTCGCGCGTCGCCTTCGGGAAGAGCTGGTGGAGCCCTTCGCAGATGTACGGCACCGCCTTATGCCCCGTCCCGTAGCGCTTCGTGCCCTCGCGCACGATCTCGACGAGCTTGAACTCGGCTTCGAGCTGATGCTGAGGCTTCTTCGCAGCGTTGAGGAGCGTCTCGACAGGCTTTCCGTCGTGAAGGTGCCGCGCCATCGCTTCGAGCTGGTCGCCGAAGGACATGAACGGCATGCGCTTCTCGCGCGCGAAGGTGACGAGCAGTTCGTGCTGCTCCTTGTCCGTGTAGTGCGCGATGACCTCGCTGTAGAAGCGCGTGCGCGTCAGCTCCTCGCGGTGCCCGAACGCGCCCACCGGAGGCAGCTCGTCGGTCGGTGAAGTCGGCACCTTGAGGTTTCGCAGCCAGTATTCGCGCTTGCGCTTCTGTTCGCCCATGGCCCAACTACATGCCGCGACGCGTGAGCTTCGCGGCATCGCGCTGACGATCAGCGCAGACGCGGTGAGCCCACTGCCCGCCTTCGACCATCTCGATCGTGTCGCCCACGATGACCTGCTCGGGGCAAAGCGGGCACTTCGACGGGTAGCGCGCCTGCGTGCGCGGCTGCTTGTACGGCACGACCTTCGGCGCGCATGCGACCTCGGCGTCGCTGAGCATCTTGAGCGCGACGCTGCTCTTCGAGGTGTCGATCTCAGGCTCCGGCACGTCGTCGAAGATCAGCATGCTGATCTTCGCGAGATCCATCGCTGCCTGACCGTGCAGGTGAATCGGACCGCTCAGCGCGCCCGCCTGCAGCGCCATCACTTCGTGCCGTCCGTAGCTCGACGACTTGGCGTAGGGACAGTCGGTCGGCTTCGAGCACTCGCAGCCCTTGCGCTCGCTGCCGCCCGGGCACGTCATCGCGCAGCGCTTGAGCAGCTCTTCGTAGACGGCGAACGCGGTCTCGATGCGCGCGCGAAAGTCGACGTCGGCCTCGGGCTCCTTCTGCAGCTTGTTCAAGTTCTCGGCGCGCTTCAGCCCGAAGAACGCCCCGACGATGTCGAGCTGCGACGAGTCGGCGATCGGCAGCAAGTCCTTCATCCAGTAGACGAACATCGGGCACTCGGGCCCGCAGCACTCGCTGCTCAGGCACGCGTGCCCGAGCTTCTTCGCATGGCCCTCGTCCTGGTTCGGCGCACCGCTCGGGATCTTCGCGTGCGGCATCACCACGGGTCGCGTGTCCGCGCGGAGCTTCCACACGTAGTCGGGGTTCGAGTCGAACAGCTCGCGGTAGTTCTCGACGCGCACGGCATCCTCGCCGGGCTTCGGGCGGTTGCGCCTCTGCATGTTGTGGACGAACTCGCGCATCAGCCCGGCGTCGATCTGCACGGCGCGCAGTGGAGTGCCGTTTTCGAGGTACTCGATGATCCACGTCGTGCCCATGTCGTTGTTCACGTACGGCTTGAAGTACGTCTTCGCGGGCTTCGGCATGAGCGGCGCGTCGAGCGGTCCGCGCGTCTTGAGCTGGATCTTCTCGTCGAGCACGAAGCCCTGCGCCTCGTCGATGTAGATCCCGCGCTTGTGTTCGGCCGAGCCGACCTCGATCGCGCGCTCGCTCTTCTTCGTCGACTTGAGCAGCTCCTCGCGGAACAGCTTCGCGATGCGGTCCGGGTCGAAGTCGCAGAACGCCTGCACGATGCGGATCTTGCCGGTCGGCTCGCGCTCAGCGACGACGAGCGCGCTCTCGTCCGAGCCCGCCGCGATGTCGATGCCGGCGATCAGCTCGCGGCCTTCGTGCTCCTCCTTGCCCGACGCGGGGCGCATGACGACGTCGCCCTCGGGGGACGCGACGAACACGCGCTCGCCCGCGAGAGCCCGCTCGTAGGCGCGCATGAGCCCGAGCGTCGACTTGCCGGCGTTCGGCGGGATGAGCACCTGCTTCGCCGTCTTGCCGTAGATGGCGTTCAGCGCGAACGGGTGCACGTACGCGCCCTCGCCCTTCATGATCTTCGCGCGCTCGGCGTCGATCCGCTCGCTGGCGCACTCGAAGCGGAGCCCCTTGCAGCCTGCACGCAGAGCTTCGAGCGAAGGGATGCGCCCGAGCCACTTCATCGACTCGGTGAGTCGCATCGCGGCGTCGTCTTCGGAGCGGAGCGCGGCGCGCTTCGCGTTCTCCGCGCACGTCTCGATGTCACGCCCGATCTGTTCGATGACCTGCTTCGTGTCGAAGTTCGTCGTCATGG
>JAMBEQ010000265.1 GCA_024506175.1 Methylocystis sp. | reverse complement strand
GCGGCCTCGGTGAGCACGCGCGTCGTCTCCTGGAAGGAGGCGGCGGAGAAGAAGGACCGCGTCTGCAGCGAGGCCTTGGTGATGCCGAGAAGCACCGGCGTGCCCGACGCGGGCTTGCCGCCATTCTCGATCGCCTTGGCGTTCGCTTCTTCGAGCTCCAGCTTATCGACCTGCTCGCCCTCGAGGAAGCCGGTGTCGCCCGGATCGACGATGTCGATCTTCTGCAACATCTGACGCACGATCACTTCGATGTGCTTGTCGTTGATGTTCACGCCCTGCAGACGGTAGACCTCCTGGATTTCATTGACGAGGTAAGCTGCAAGCTCCTCCACGCCCTTGATCGCCAGAATGTCGTGCGGCGCCGGATTGCCGTCGACGATGTAATCGCCCTTCTCGACGACGTCGCCATCCTGAAGGTGAATATGCTTGCCCTTCGGGATCAGATACTCGACCGGCTCCGCGCCTTCCTCGCTCGGCACGATGGATAGACGCTGCTTATTCTTATAGTCGCGGCCGAACTGCACCGTGCCGGAGATTTCCGCGATGATCGCGTGGTCCTTCGGGCGGCGGGCCTCGAAGAGCTCGGCGACGCGCGGCAGACCGCCGGTGATGTCGCGGGTCTTGGCGCTCTCGACCGAAATACGCGCGACGATGTCGCCGGCCTTTATCGTGCCGCCCGGCTCGACGGCGATGATCGAGTCGACGGGCAGCAGATAGCGGGCTTCGCCGCCGCGCTGCAACTTGGCGACCTTGCCGTCCGGCCCCTTGATGACGATCGAGGGCTTGAGGCTCGCCGAGCGAAGGTTCAGGCGATAGTCCATCACCATGCGCTTGGCGATGCCGGTCGATTCGTCGACCGTTTCCGCCAAAGACTGGCCTTCGACGAGATCCTCGAAGCCGATGACGCCGTCCACCTCGGAGATGATGGGACGAGTGTAGGGGTCCCATTCCGCGAGGCGCTGTCCGCGCTTCACCTGATCGCCTTCGTCGACCTTCAAGCGCGCGCCGTATTGAATACGGTTGACCGCACGCTCCGTGCCATCGGGACCGAGGATCACCACGGCGACGTTACGCGCCATGACGATCAGATCGCCGTCCGAATTGCGGGCGACGTGACGGTTGCGGATGTGGACCAAGCCTTCGAAGTTCGACTCCATGAAGGACTGGTCCGCGAGCTGCGCCGCGCCGCCGATGTGGAAGGTGCGCATGGTGAGCTGTGTGCCCGGCTCGCCGATCGACTGCGCCGCAATGACGCCCACGGCCTCGCCCATATTGACGGGCGTGCCGCGCGCGAGGTCGCGACCATAGCATTTCGCGCAGACGCCGTTCTTGGCCTCGCTGGTGAGAACCGAACGGATCTTCACCTCCTGAATGCCGGCGGCCGTGATTGGCTCGAGATGCCATTCCTGGATCATCTCGCCGGCCGGCACGATCACCTTGCCATCCTGCGCTTTCAAATCTTCGGCGGCCGTGCGGCCGAGGATGCGCGACGCAAGCGAGGCGACGATCTGGCCGGCGTCGATGATCGCCCGCATGCGGATGCCGCCCGTGGAGCCGCAATCCGTGGAGGAGATGATCGAATCCTGCGCGACGTCGACGAGACGGCGGGTGAGGTAGCCCGAGTTCGCGGTCTTCAGCGCCGTATCCGCAAGGCCCTTGCGGGCGCCGTGGGTGGAGTTGAAGTATTCGAGAACCGTCAGGCCTTCCTTGAAGTTCGAGATGATCGGCGTCTCGATGATCTCGCCGGAGGGCTTGGCCATCAGGCCGCGCATGGCGGCGAGCTGGCGCATCTGCGTCGGCGACCCGCGCGCGCCCGAGTGCGACATCATGTAGATCGAGTTGATCGGCAAATCGCGGCCCGCATCGTCCTTACGCACGGCGGAGATGCGCTGCATCATTTCCTCGGCGAGCTTCTCAGCGCACTTCGCCCAGGCGTCGACGACCTTGTTGTATTTCTCGCCCTGGGTGATGAGGCCGTCGTTGTACTGCTGCTCATATTCCTTGGCGGCGGCGCGCGTCTCGCCGACGATGCGCTCCTTCGTCTCCGGCACGACCATGTCGTCCTTGCCGAAGGAGATGCCGGCCTTGAAGG
>JAMBEQ010000264.1 GCA_024506175.1 Methylocystis sp. | reverse complement strand
GGGCGGCGCTGGGCTTCGGCTTGAGCGAAAAGGAAGCCGAGACCATCTCTGCGCTCGATCCGCGCGAGGTGGAGGCGTTCTCCCGCGGCCTTCTCGGAAAGCGCGCGCTGGATGCGCGTAAAGCCTTGCCATTGACGGCGAGGGCCTTGGGCGCGGGGTTCGACCGGCTGCTTTTCGAGGCGATCGACGGCCCCCCTTCGCCGCAGCGCCATCGCGCCGACGCCGCCGCGCTGGTAAGGCTGCTCGAGCCACAAGCGATCAAGCCGCCGTGGATCAGCGACCTCGCGCGCTACGAATTGGCCTTCGTCGCCGCCGCGCGGCCAGGCGCGTTTTTTCTCGTGCGGCGCTTCGCCTATCCCATAGACGACATCGCGCGCCAGCTCATGGCTGACGCGCGAGTCGATCCCTCTCCACGCCGGCGCGTCGCCATTTGGCTCCGCTGGCCTTGGGGGCGGCTGACCTTTCGCTTATTCTAGCGCTTTCAGTGCGCTCTAGGCGCCGCGACAGATGGCGTGCGGCATCTCGGCGTTGCGGCGATCGGCGACGACGTCGATCATCCCACGATCGCGCGCTTCCTGGCTCTGCGCCTTCGCAAGCTCTTCATTGGCTGCCTGGAGCTGCGCTTCCGCATCCTCGAGCTTGCCGCGCAATTCATTCAGCGACGCGAGCAGATTGTCGCGGCGCACGCGGGCTGCGCGGGCATAGGTGGGGTATGCGAAGTGATTCGGATCGGAAATATTGGCGCGCTGCTCTTCCTGCGAAATTTCGCGGTCGAGCTCATTCGACATGCGCGTGAATTCCGAAATCATCGTGTTGAGCTGCAAGACGCGCCTGCGCTTTTCCTCCGCTTGGAAACGTTTGAGGCGGACAAGTGTATCCCGCGATTTCATCCATTGAACTCCATGACGCGACGCTTATGCAAAACAAACGGTTAACTCCGCGAGACGGTTTAACTATGCATGGCGTAGGTTGCTCCTTGGTTACCGCGCCAGAAGAATCCAAGGGGTATTCAGCGGGTAGCGCGCCGCCCTATCTGCCCGAGAGGGCCATGAAGGAGGCGGAGCCTATGCGGTCGATCTTTCTTGCATTTGGCGCCCTTTGCGCTTTGGGGGCAGCCAGCGCCCTGGCCGAGACGGGCAGCCTGCGCCGCGCCGGGGAGCTCGATTGGAAAGCGGCGCCCGCGAGTCTGCCCCGAGGCGCGGAGGTTGCCGTGCTTTTCGGGGATCCCTTCAAGCCCGGGCCTTTCGTCGCGCGTCTGCGTGCGCCGGCGGGCTATCAAGTTTCTGTGCACAAGCACCCGGATATCGAAACCGTGACGGTGATGTCGGGGGTCGTGCGCTTCGGCGAAGGTCAGCACATCGACCCGCGGGCGGAGAAGTTTCTCCACGTCGGAGATTTCTTCGCCGCGACGCCCGGCATGGGGCATTGGTTCGTCGTGAACGAGGACGCCGTCCTGCAGGTTACGGGCGCCGGGCCATGGAAGATCGAATATCTGGACCCGCGCGACGATCCCCAACGGAAAGCTGCGTCCAGAAACGAGTGAGCAAGTTGCTTACGCGCCTTGCGGCGCGCCGCCGATGCGCCGGTAGATGAACTCCGGCGGCGGCGCGTGCGACTCGGTTTCGGCATAGGCCGCGAAACGCGCGTGTTCCGGGGAGAGGTGACAAGCCGGGTCGGTCGCCGCCGGATCGCCCGCGACCGCAAAGGCCTGGCAACGGCAACCGCCAAGATCGATCTCGCGACGGTCGCAGGAGCGGCAGGGCTCCTTCATCCAGCCTGTGCCGCGATAGGCGTTGAAGGCCGCGCCATTCAGCCAGATATCGCCGAGCTTTCGTTCGCGCACGTCATCGAAGCTCAGTCCGGGGAGCGTCTGCGCCGCGTGGCAGGGCAGGGCCTTGCCGGAAGGCGTCACGGCGATGATCGAACGCCCCCAGCCGCCGGTGCATTGCTTCGGCCGCGTGGCGTAATGATCGTGAATGACGAAATCAAAATTCAGCACGCCCTGCAGACGCTTCTTGGCGTCTTCGACGATCCCTACTGTTTCCATGAAGGTCTCGCGGGTGGGGATCAGCGCGGCGCGGTTGAGCTGCGCCCAGGCATAATATTGGATATGCGCGATCTCGATGCGCTGCGCGTCGACCTCTACCGCGAAATCGATGATCTGAGGGAGATGCGCGATATTTTGCCGATGCATCGGCGCATTGATCGTGAGCCCCATGCCGAGCTCGCGCACCCAGCGCGCGACGTCGCGCTTCTTGGGCAGGCCGCCCTCATAGGCCGAGATGCGGTCGGCGCTCTCGGGCACGACGTCCTGGATCGAGACCTGAACATGGTCGAGGCCGATCTCCGCCAAACGCTCCAGCCGCTCGCGCGTCAAGAGCACGGCGGAGGTGACGAGATTGGCATAGAGGCCGGCCTCGACCGCATAGGCGAGGATTTCTTCGAGATCGCGCCGCACGGTCGGCTCGCCGCCCGAGAGATGCAATTGCAGCGCGCCGATGGAGGCGGCCTGTCGGAACGCTTCCCCCCACTGCTCGGCGGTCATTTCGATGTTGGCGCGTTCGAGCTCCAGTGGGTTGGAGCAATAGGGGCATTGCAGCGGGCAACGGTGGGTGAGCTCCGCCAGAAGCCCCGCCGGCCCGCCTGAAAAAGGCGCGATCGACGAGGCGAAATCGGAGAGCTTGGGCGGCGAGAAGGGATCGACGCCGTCGCGCAGCAGGCGCTTGTCGGCAAGGCCTTGCAAGAGGTTTGTTACGTCGCGCGTGATGACGTCGAGCGGCGCGGCGTATTGCTGCGCCAGCCTGGCGCAGAGATCGGCGATGCGGGTTTGGCCGTCGATCGCCTTGAGGACGATAAGGCCGATCGGGTCGAGCTCGTAGGCGCGCTCGGGCGCGAGGATCACCGTGCGTTGGCGGGCGCGGTCGTCATGCAGGCGGGAATAGCGCGTGAACGCTGGGCGGGAGTCCGGGCCGATGATATAGCGTGTGGTGGTCATTCCGTTACCCGGCTTGTCGAAGGGACATCGCCCCCTCCCTGTCCCGCCCCCGCATAGCCCGTCGAGAGACGGGCGTCTATTCGACGTCTTTTGGCGGGAGAGGGAACGCTCACGATCGGCGTGAGCCGCTGCTTTGACGAGAAACCGCGCCTCGCTCCCTCTCCCGCGAAGCGGGTAATCCCTTACTCCCCCGGCCGCCAGGCGCCCGGCGGGATCAGCCCCGGCGTCACATAGGCGTGATGCAGCGCGTCGAGCTGCGCCCACAAGACGTTGCATTTGAACCGCACGGCCCCGACGCA
>JAMBEQ010000263.1 GCA_024506175.1 Methylocystis sp. | reverse complement strand
CTCTAACGCAATTTCGCGCCCGCGCGACCAGGCGCAAAAGGAGCCGGCAAGCGACGCCGCGCGCCTTGCCGCCGCTTGCGCCGCGGGCTTCATCCGCTGCCACCCCTTCGTCAATGGCAAGAAGCGCGTCGCGCTTGTCGCTCTCGAGCTTTTTCTCCTGGATAACGGCTATGAGCTGACGGCGAGCGACGAGGAATGCTTCGTTTTGATCTCGCAATTTGCAAACCGGGAGATCGACGAGGGCGCTCTGGCCAAGTGGGTGAGAGAGAGTATGCGCGCGTTTTCGAGGGAAGGGCGGTGAAATAAGGCTTCCCGTCTGTGAAGCGGTCATGGCCGGGGTTGTCCCCGGCCATCTATGCAAGAAAAATGCGCGCTTGGCCGGCACAAGGCCGACCATGACGGAGCGATGAAATTTACCCCAGTCCAGACGCATCGCCTTATTGTCCGCCGCAGATGTCGCCGTCCCCGCATTCCAGTTGTGCGCGCAGCCGCTTGGTCTGCGCCTTCGTCAGCTCGGCGAGGCAGATGGCGACCTCCATGGGGTGGATCGAGCCGTCAATGGTCCCGAGCGTCTCGAAGGCGCATTGCTCGTCGCGATATTTCAGCCAGGCTCTTTGCGCCTCGAGGAGCTTCGCCTTTCCGCCCGCGCTTACCTTCTTCGAGAGCTTTGCATAGACCTCGTTAAGCTCGGTGTCCGCCTTGTCGAGCTTCTTTCCCTCGCAGGCGTTCATCTCCATCTGCGTTTTGGGCTCGCCACAATTCATCTCAGCGGCAGCCACCGCCGTCGGCGTAAGGAAAGCAAGCGTTGCAGCAACAATCGTTTTCATAGGCATCACTCCACCTCGGCGTCATAGGCGGGCGCGTTGCCTTCGGTTTTGAAAGTGTAATGCCACCACTCACGCGGGTAGTTTTCGAAGCCGTGGCGCTTCATCAGCGCGACGAGCGCCACGCGATGGGCGCGGGCGTCGCCTGGAACCTTCGACTTCGTCCATGAGCGCTCATCGAAGAAATCGAAAGGCGTGCCGAAATCCCATCCCAGCACGCCGAGATCGACGGCAAGGCCTGTCGAATGGGTCGATTGCGCGGCGATATAGCCGAGTGGGAAAAGCTGGCTCTTGTCGAGCCGCGGGTAATAGTCGGGCTTCGCCGACTGATCGGCGCTGCGCGACCATTCCACGAAAGCAGCGACGGCGCGCTTCGGCCGGTAGCAGTCGTAGACGACGAGGGAGAAGCCATGCGCCTTCGCATCCGCTTGCGCGGCGGCGAGCGCCCTGGCGGCCTCGGCGCGCAGCCAGCATTGCGGCGCGCGATAACCGGGCACGGGCGCCCCGGTGAAATTATTGGGACTGGCATAGCGCATGTCCTGCGCGACGTCGGGCGCGATCTCGGCGAGGCGAGCGAATCCCGGCGGCGGCTCGGCGTGGGCGAGGGTGGGGAAAAGCGCGAGAAGGCAAGCGAGCGGGGCGGTTCTTCTCATCTCAAATCCCATGTGCGCGCGCGCAAATTACCGAGGCGTCGCCGCGACTATAGCGCATTGCACAAGTGAAGGAGGTTTCAGTGACTGAGAAATTGTCCATGACCACCGGCCTGACGATGGCCGCGCTCGCCGTCGCCTGGGCCGCCCCCGCGCTCGCCGGCGACCGTTGCAAGGTGACGGACCCGACCGGCACGCCGCTCAATATCCGCGACCAGAAGAAGGCAATCATCGGCACGATTGAGAATGGCCGACTTGTTTACGTCCAGCGCTATGGTCAGGACAGCGACGGCAAACCCTGGGCCTATGTTTCGACCGCCAGCGGCAAGCGGCTCGGCTGGGTCTATCGTGAGTTCATCAGCTGCTATTGAGTTTGGGGTTTCTCACGTCATTGCGAGGAACGAAGCGACGAAGCAATCCAGAGCCATGTTACGCGGTGGCTGGATTGCTTCGCTTAGCTCACAATGACGGCCGCCACCGGCGCCGCAATCACGCCTTCGGCTTGTCCGCCCCGCCATGCGCGGCCGACCAGGCGATGGGATCGCCGATAAACGCTTCGATTTCTTTCAGCGCGGGCTCGGGAAAATATCGATGTTCCCGCGCCACTGTCAGCACGTCGCGCCAGGTGGCGAGATAGTGAAGCGAAACGCCGAGCTTCGCCATGTCTTCTCTCGCGCCGGCGAAGATGTCGTAGAAGAAGAAGACGAAGATATGCTCGCAGCGCTGGCCGGAGTCGCGTAGCGCCTGGACGAAATCCTTCTTGGAGCCGCCGTCGGTGGCGAGATCCTCCACGAGCAGGGCGCGGCCATTCTCGTGGAGATCGCCTTCGATGCGCGCGTTGCGGCCGAAGCCCTTGGGCTTCTTGCGCACATA
>JAMBEQ010000262.1 GCA_024506175.1 Methylocystis sp. | reverse complement strand
ACGGCGATAATTTCCCCGACGTCTTCAACCAGCCCACGCCGCTGGCGTCACAAAATCTTGATTCAACGAAGCAGCTTCTCGATCAGATCAACGCTTCCGGAGAAAAGGCGGCGAAGACGCTTGCGGGCGGATTTGCCTCCGCGGCGACGAGCGGGAAGAGCTTCAACGACACACTGACGACAATCGGGCAATCTCTCGCGCGCCTGGCCTTGCGTGACGGAACCAGGGCGCTGACGACCGGATTGGTTAGCAATCTTTCAGGCCTCTTCGCCAATGCTTTTGGCGCGAGCCAGCAGATCACACCCTTTGCGGAAGGCGGCGTCATCGCGAGCCCGGCCTATTTCGCTAGTGGCTCGTCCACCGGATTGATGGGCGAGCGTGGCGCGGAAGCTGTCATGCCGCTCGCGCGCGGCTCGGACGGGCGTTTGGGCGTCGTCACACAGGGAGGCGACGCGCGGCCTGTCTCGGTGACCGTAAATATTGCAGCCCAGGACGTCGAGAGTTTCCGGCGCTCCGAGGGCCAGATCGACCGGCGCGCTTGCGCGCGCCGTGGCGCGCGGCCAGCGGAATCTTTGACGAGGCGCGGATGTGCGATTTTCACGAGGTTCGTTTTCCGCTCGACGTGTCCCTGAACGGCCGCGGCGGGCCAGAAAGGCGCACGGAGATCGTGACGCTGGGCTCTAATCGAGAAACGCGAAACGCGCTGGGCGCATTCGCGTCGTCGCTACGAGGCGGGATACGGCGTGAAATCGCTGCCGCAGCTTTCGCAGATCATCGAATTTTTCGAAGAGCGGCGAGGACGCCTATATGGCTTCCGCTGGAGAGACCGGGGAGATTACGCCTCTTGCGCGCCTGGAGCCCAGCCGGCGGCAACAGACCAGAAGATCGGAACGGGCGATGGCGCCCGAACGACATTCCAGCTGGCGAAAACCTATGGCGGCGTCTTCTCGGCTTATGTGCGTAACATTGCAAAACCTGTCGCAGGGAGCGTTCGCGTCGCCGTAGACGGCGCCGAAAAGGCAGCCGGAACGTTTACCGTCGATACGACCAGTGGGACCGTCACTTTTGCGGCAGGCCATATCCCGCCGCCAGCCGCCCTCGTGAGCGCCGGCTATCTTTTCGACGTTCCCGTTCGCTTCGACACGGATTTTTTGGAGATCGACATGCAGGCCTTCGAGGCCGGCGCGATCCCGAATATTCCGATCATAGAAGTCGCCGTTTGAGGCCAGCCCATGCTCACGCTCTCAGCCTCCATGCAGGCCAAGCTCGACGCGGCCGCAACCACGTTCTGCCATTGCTGGCGACTCGCGAGAAACGACGGGGTCGTTCTCGGCTTCACGGACCACGACCGTGACATTGCGTTCAACGGCGTGATCTTCCGCGCGAATACCGGGCTGTCCGCTTCGCAAGTCGAAACAACTCTCGGGCTCGCTGCTGGAACCGCGGAAGCAGCAGGAGCCTTGAGCGACGACAGCCTGACCGAAACCGATCTGCTCGACAACCTATATGATGGCGCGTCGGTCGAAACATGGCTTGTGGACTGGACCAACGTGACTGATCGCGCGCTTCTCGACGTCGCGACGATGGGCGAGGTCAGGCGTGGGGAACATGCTTTCGCCGCGGAACTGCGATCGAGCGCCCATGTTTTCGATCAGCAGCAAGGTCGCGCCTTCCAGCGCGGCTGTGCAGCGGATTTCGGCGATCCGCGTTGCTGCGTCGATCTTTCCCTGTTCGTGGCAACAGGCGTTGCTGTTGATTTCTCAGGCGGCGTGCTGACGCTCGACTTGGCGGCCTCCTACGAGACGGGCTATTTCACTGGCGGTGTTCTGACGCTCGCGAGCGGCGGCGCCGTCGGCGCAAAATTCACGATCAAATCCCACACACAAGAAGGCCTGCGCGCGTCGATCGCTTTGTGGACACAGCCTGGCCGCGTGATTGCGGCGGGCGACGGCGTCTCGCTGACCGCAGGTTGCGACAAATCGCCGACCGCGTGCCAAGCCAAGTTCGGCAACATCGTCAATTTTCGGGGCTTTCCGCATATGCCGGGCAATGACCGCGTCATCGCCTATCCAAGCGCTTTGGCCGCGGCGATAGATGGCGGGAGCTTCTTCCGGTGAGCCTTCGACGCGCAACAATCGTCGCGGTTGCTCGGGGCTGGATCGGCACGCCCTATCACCATCAAGCCTCGCTGATCCATGTCGGCTGCGATTGTCTGGGCCTCGTGCGGGGCGTTTGGCGCGACGTGATCGGCGACGAGCCGGAGGCAGCGCCGCCCTATACGCCGGACTGGGCCGAGACGTTGGGATTCGAGACCCTGCTCGACGCTGCGCGCCGCCACTTCACGCCCGCGCCAGGAGGAAATTTTCGCGCAGGCGACGTTCTCGCATTTCGCCTTCAAGACCACCTTCCGGCAAAGCACCTCGGAATCGCGACCTCCGACACGCATATGGTCCATGCGCATAGCGGCGCCTGCGTCGCCGAAGTCGCCATTGGCGCGCATTGGCGCAAGCGACTCGCAGGCGCCTTCGGCTTCCCCGGCGTTGAAGACTGACTTCCCACCAAATCGAAGAGACTTGCATGGCGACGCTCGTTTTACAGACCGTCGGCTCCGTCGTCGGCGGCGCGGTCGGCGGACCGATCGGCTCGATAGTTGGCCGTCTTGTCGGCGGTCTCGGCGGCGCGCTCATCGATCAGTCCCTGCAGCCGCACGCCTCGCCGCGCTACAGCGTTGGACCGCGCCTGAAGTCGATGGACGGGATCACGTCCACGGAGGGCGCGGGAGTGCCGCGCATCTACGGACGGGCCCGCGTCGGCGGTCAAATGATCTGGGCGACGCGCTTTCTCGAGCGCGTCAACGCCAACTTCTCGTTCGAAGCCTCGCCACGAAGCGGCAAGGGCGGCGGCGGAGGCGAAACGGCGACACAGCTCGACTACACTTATTCGTATTCGGCCAATTTCGCGATCGGACTTTGCGAAGGACCGATCGCGTTCGTCCGACGCATATGGGCTGATGGCTCAGAGCTCGACATGACGACGCTTCCCATCCGGATCTACAAGGGAACGGAAGATCAGGAGCCCGATCCGTTGATCGCCGCGAAGGAAGGCGCCGGGAACGTCCCGGCCTATCGCGGCCTGCCTATATCGTCTTCGACGATCTGGCCCTTGCGCCCTTAGGCAACCGCATCCCGCAACTCACTTTCGAGGCGGTGAAGCCGGTCGCCGGAATTGGCGATATGATCCGCGCCGTCGATCTTATCCCCGGCGCGACGGAGGCCGGATATCTTCCATCCCTGAAACTGAATTTCTGGTCGCCGGGAACAACCGACGCTGAAAATCGCCACCAGCTGACGGCGCAAACGGATTGGAAAGCCTCGATCGACGCCCTTCAAACGCTTTGTCCAAATTTGACAAGCGTCGCGCTTGTCGTCGCCTGGTTCGCGGACGATCTGCGCGCCGCGCATTGCAGCATCGCGCCGCGCGTCGACTCGCGCTTCAAGACGATCGGAGAATTTGACTTCATTCCAGGTTCCGCCTGGCCCCCGGATTGGACCGTCGCCGGTCAGACGCGCGCAGCGGCAACTCTGGTCTCGCAGATCGACGGGCGTTCGGCCTATGGCGGCACGCCGAGCGACGCCTCGGTTCTTGGCTCCATCGCCGACCTAAAGGCGCGGGGGCTTTCCGTCGTCTTCTATCCATTCCTGATGATGGATATTCCGCCCGGGAATTCGCTCCCCGATCCCAACACCGGCGTCAATGGGCAGCCGGCCTTTCCCTGGCGCGGGCGCGTCACTTGCGATCCTGCGCCGGGACGAACCGGGTCGCCGGATACGACGCCCGCAGCCATCGCGCAAATCGACGCCTTCGTGGGGCCCTACCGCAATTTCGTGTTTCACTACGCCAACCTCTGCGCAGCCGCCGGCGGCGTCGACGCCTTTCTGGTCGGCTCGGAATTCGTCGGGCTGACGCGCGTGCGCTCAGGGCCGGGGCAATACCCTTTCGTCGCCGCGCTCGTGACCTTGGCCGCCGATGTAAAAGGCATTCTCGGCGCCGGGACGAAAATCTCCTACGCCGCCGATTGGACGGAATATGGCGCGCATGTTCCGGACGCGGGCGAGCTGCGCTTCCCGCTCGATCCCTTGTGGGCGTCACCTTCGGTCGATTTCATCGGCCTGGATGTTTATTGGCCGCTTTCCGACTGGCGCGACGGAAACGCTCATCTCGACGCGCAGGTGGCGGCGGGCGTGCACGACCTCGATTATCTTACTTCGCGGGTCGCGAGCGGAGAGGCCTTCGATTGGCATTATGCCGACGCCAGAGCGAGACGCGCACAAGCGCGGACGCCGATCACAGACGGACTCGGAAAGCCCTGGGTCTATCGGCAGAAGGATTTTGTCTCGTTCTGGTCGCAGCCGCATTATGAGCGCGTCGACAACGTCGAGCTCGCGCAGCCGACCGCCTGGATTCCGCAATCGAAACCCATCTGGATCACGGAGACAGGCTGCCCGGCGGTCGACCGCGGCGCAAACGCACCGAATGTCTTTCCAGACACCCGCTCAAGCGAAGGCGGCCTGCCCTACTTCTCGCGCGACGGCCGTGACGATCTGATGCAGGCGCGCTTCATCGAAGCGATGATTACGCATTTCGATCCGATGCGGCCAGACGGCGCGGCAGCCAACCCGAGGTCGAGCGTTTATGGCGGACCAATGGTTGATCCCGCGCGCATCCATATCTGGTGCTGGGACGCCCGCCCCTTTCCCGCTTTCCCGACGCAGCGCGCGGCCTGGAGCGACGGCCCCAATTGGGAGACGGGGCATTGGCTCAACGGCCGCCTCGAAGGCGTTCCGGTTGACCGTCTCGTCACGACGCTGGCAGGCGCAGTCTCCGCACGGGAATTGGCGATCGAGCGCTCGAACATTTGCGGCTTCGTCGATGGCTATGTGCTCGAGCGGCCGATGTCGCCGAGAGAGGCGATCGATCCTTTAGCGGCGCTTTATGGCTTCGACCCCATCATCGCTGGCGGCAGGCTGCGCTTCGTCGATCGTCGCACGAGGCCGGTGCGCGAGATCAACGAAGACGATCTCGTCGCCGGTAAGGAGATGACGCTTGTCACGCTGACGCGCGCGCAGGAAAGCGAGCTGCCGCATGAGATCGCGCTTTCCTACTCGGATTCCGAAAATGAGTTTCAGTTGGCGCGCGTGCTGTCGTGTCGGCTCGAAGGGCGCTCCCAGCGGCAAAGCCAAGCGCAGGCTGCGGTGATGACGCATCGCGCAGAGGCGCAAAGGCTTGCCGACGTTTGGCTGCAGGATCTCTGGGCGGGGCGAGACACTGCCGAATTTTCCCTGCGGCCCGGCCTCGTCGCCTTGCAGCCGGGCGACGTGGTGCGCCTTGGCGGCGCCGGCGGCGGCCGCATATTCCAGATACAGCGGATCACGGACGGCGGCGCGCGGCGCGTGAGCGCGCGCTCGGTCGATCCCGATGTCTACGACATCCCCGCGCCGAGAACATATAGAAGCCCTGTCGCCTCTCCGCAGATCATAGGGCCGCCACAAGTCGTCGTTCTCGACCTCGCCATTGTCCGAAACACGCAGGCTCTGTCTTACGTCGCGGCCTTCGCCGATCCATGGCCGGGCCCGCTCGCCATCATCAAAGGCGCAAACACCCTTGCCGCCCAGACGATCGGGATGATCGATAAGCGCGCGACAATCGGCCAAACGCTCGACGAATTGCCGCCCGGCCCCGTGGGACGGTTCGACGATGGATCGAGCGTGACAGTGCGGCTTTCCGGCGGCGCCCTTGCTTCGGTCGACGACATTGTCGCCCTCGGCGGCCGCACTGCCATGGCCATTCGCGGCGACGATGGCGCTTGGGAGATATTTGCCTTCGCGCGTGCGGAGCTTGTCGGCGCCAAAACTTACCGACTCTCACGCCTCATTCGCGGTCTCGGCGGCGAGGAGCATCTTGCGAAGCGCTTCGCGCCCCCTGGCTCCACAGTCGTCCTGCTCGATGGCGCTTTGGTTCGTCTTGCGCAAAACATCGCCGACATCGGCGTTCCGATCGCGTACGCGATCGGGCCCGCCAATCGAGCCGCCGCCGATCACCTTTATGTGCGCCCCACCGCCACGGCGACAGGAAAGGCGCTCCGGCCTTATGCGCCCGTAAGACCGCGCGCGACGCGGACGCCGGCGGGGGTTTTCATCGACTTCACACGACGAGCGCGTCTCGAGTCGGATGCCTGGGAAGCCGTCGACGTGCCGCTCGGCGAGACGAGTGAAGCTTACGAGGCCGAAATCGTTCTTGCTTCGGGGACGCGTACGCTTTCGTCTTCGATCCCCTCGATCTTCTATCCGGCCGCACAGGAGCTCGCCGATTTCGGCGCGCCGCAAAATGCGCTCACCCTCTCGCTCTATCAGATGAGCGCCGTCGTCGGCCGTGGCTTTCCCTTCTCTGGGACGCTCTCCGTTCAATAGGACATCGACAATATGCAGACAACGCATCTCGCGCTGCCGCTCATCGATGCGGCGCAGGCGCAAAAACACGTCACGCACAATGAAGCGCTTGCGCTCCTCGACGCGCTCGCGCATCTCGCCGTAACGGCGCGAAACGTCGTCTCGCCGCCGGCTTCGCCTGGCGAAGGAGATCGCTTCCTCGTCGGCGCGACCGCAACAGGCGCGTTCTCCGGGAAGGACAGGCAAATTGCGACGTTCCTCGCCGGCGCATGGACCTTTCTGGCGCCGCAGCCAGGCTGGCGCTGTTATGTCGCGACCGAGGCGCTTTTGCTGCTTTACAACGGGACGGACTGGGTCGATCTCGGCGCAAGCCTGCGAGAGCTGCAAAATCTCTCCAAGCTCGGCGTCGGCACGACCGCGGACGCGACCAATCCGCTGGCCGCCAAACTCAATGCAACGCTCTTCGCCGCGAAGACCGTCGCCGAGGGCGGGAACGGCGGCTTGCAGTTCAAGCTCAACAAGGAGACCGCGGCCAACACGGTCTCGCAGCTCTACCAAACAAACTGGTCGGGCCGCGCCGAGACCGGTCTGATGGGCGACGATCATTTCCGAGTGAAAGTATCGCCGTGGCTCTAGCTGGAAAGAATCGATCGACGTCGACCCGGCCAGCGGCAAATACAGCAGCCCCTCGGGGCGCACCCATGCGGCGACGGGCAGGGACATCGCCGATTTCGTCTTCACGCCGGGCGGCGACGGGCAGGTGTCCTTCTATCGTATGGACAGGACCTCGCGCTATCAGAACCCGCGCACGGCGATCGTCTCGTCCGCTGTCGGCGATACGATCGCACTGACCACGGCAGACGCGGATTTGTTCTTCCACAGCGTCATGGCTGGCGTCTCCTACGTGCGCATCTGGAACGTCAGCAAATCGCCGGTGCAATCGGCGTGGGTCAAAGCCGCGCCGGATACGTCGCATCTGCAAGTCCTGTCCGCCTCGAACATTTCCTCTTGGGCGAACGGCGAGACCATTCAGATCGGCGATCCGACATCCGTGACGCCGAACCGCGTCATCGCCATCGATATCAGTCCGATGATGCGAAATGTGCTCGGCGCGGTTTTTCCGCAAAAAGCGATGCTCATTAAGATCGGCGTCACAGCCGCCAATACTTCCGGCTCTTTTGGCGCATCTGCCAGCGGAGCGAGTGGCTCGTTCGTAGCCATGAACCTGCCGACGGACGGCGCGTTCGTCGGCGGGCAGATTATCGTTCCTTGCTCCGTCCCGTCGCCGATCTCGAACTCCAACCTGATCTTCTTGAGAGAGTCGGTGGTCGTCGATGGCGCGCTCGGAATCACAATCGCCTCATCCAACGCCGTTTTCGTGTGATTTTTGCGCCGCAGGGCGCTGACCGTCTGCCCCCTTCCTGAAACACCAACCGCAAATCATCGCCCCGCGCCCATGTGCGGGAGTGATGGCGCATGCCTCTGAAGGAGCAAATCATGCAAATGAGCGCACAGGGCCGTGCGCTGCTGATGCACCGCGAAGGATTCCGGACGAAGGCCTACCAGGACACGGTCGGCGTCTGGACGATAGGCGTCGGCCACACCTCGGCCGCCGGGGCGCCGGAAATCACGCCGGGCCTCGCCGTCACCAAGGCGGAGGTGGACGAAATCCTGTCGCGCGATCTCCGGCGATACGAGTTCGCTGTCTCTCACGCAGTGACCGCCCTGCTGACGCAGGGCCAGTTCGACGCACTCGTGTCGTTGTGCTTCAACATCGGTTGCGAAGCGTTTCGCCAATCGACGGTCGTCAAGCGCCTGAACGCCATGAACTATCGTGGGGCGGCGGACGCTTTCCTCATGTGGTGCAAACCGGCCGAAATCATGGGCCGCCGGAGAGCTGAGCGCGCGCAGTTTCTCGACGCCACGCCGGCCGATGCGCTGGGCGCGCCCGTGCGCTTTATCGCGGCCGAGGATCTACACGAGGAAGAGATGGTCACGGCCGATTATCTGCGCGTCGCGGGCTCGCGGACGCTGTCCGCGACCGATCTGGTCAAGAATGCCGCAACGGCCGTTCTGGGCGCGGACGCCGTCGACAGCGCAACCCGCGCGACAGACGCGCTCGATCAGGCGAGGGACGCTTGCGCCGGCTTCGCGCATGGAGCGGAGGCGCTCGAGCTCGCCAAGAGCTATTGGCCGCTTGCGGCGGGCCTCGCTTTGTCTCTCGTCATCGCCGCTCTCGCCTGGCTTGCCTGGCGCGAGGCCCATCGCATACAGCGCGCTCGCGTCGAGGATGCGGTCCTCACGCCGGCCGCGTCGTAAGGGAGACGCTGCATGCCGACGCCCGAACACCATTTGCGCAACATGCTCGGCGAGATGATCCAATCGACCAGCGACCGCATGGCCCTCGTCGCGGCGGGCGTGGCTGGAACAGCGCCGCTCTGGAAGGACCGCGTGCGAGACATCTCCGATATCGCGGCCGCGAGCGGTCCCATTCTCGCCGTGCTTTTTGTGGCGCTGAAAATCATCCTGACGGCCGTCCAGATCTGGAAAACGATCCGCTCGAAAGCCCCATGCCCCTCGGCCTGACCTTCGCGCAACTCTGCTCCCCCAAGGCGGCAACGTGAACCGTCACCTCTGCCATCGCCAAAGTCGGCCAGCCCTCTTCCGATTGCCATGCTAAACCTGCAATATGCCCCAAAGGCCGCCGCGATTATGCGTTACAAGCTGTCTCCCGACCTTTGGCGGGGGCGTTCATTCGGCGTTCATGGCCAAAATTGGAGGATATGGTCAGGAGAGCAAATGCTTATCGCCCTTTTCTGGCTTCGCTGCGCTGTGGCGGCCGCCGCGATAACGGCGGCGTTCGGCCACCCGCGCGCCGAAGAGGCTGCGGAACGGGTCGCTGAGCGCCCGGCCGGCCGGAGGCAATGTTTCTCCACGACCCAGACGCGGGAAAAAATCGACGAAAAGAAGCTGACCGAGCCCTTCGCCTGCATGCGGGCCGCCGCGCGCGAACTCAACGGCGAGGCGCTCAGCGCCCGCCTTTGTCGGCACGAAGAAATTTTCGTCTATGAGATCAGCGTGCTGCGGCCTGACGGCCGCATCGTGAAACTTTTATTCAACGCGGCGACTGGAAAGCCGCATTCCGGCCGCAAGAATGATTGACAGGCAAATGCGATTCTTCTGGAGGGACTAAAGGTGCGCCTGCTGGTCGTCGAAGACGATAAGGACTTGAACCGTCAGATTGCGCAGGCGTTGGAACAGTCCGGCTATGCCGTGGATCGCGCGTTCGACGGCGAGGAAGGGCATTTTCTCGGCGAAACGGAAGCCTATGACGCTATTGTGCTCGACATCGGCTTACCGAAGAAGGACGGCATCACGGTGCTCGAGCAATGGCGCGCAAATGGATGCGCCATGCCCGTTTTGATCCTGACCGCGCGCGACCGGTGGAGCGAAAAAGTGCAGGGCTTCGACGCCGGCGCTGACGACTATGTCGCCAAACCTTTCCACATGGAGGAGGTGCTGGCGCGAATCCGGGCCCTGCTGCGCCGCGCGGCGGGGCGCGCCACCAACGAGATCGTTTGCGGCCCCGTGCGACTCGACACCAAGGCCGGCCGCGTCGTGGTCGACGGAGCGCCGGTGAAGCTAACCTCGCATGAATATCGGCTGCTCGCCTATCTTATGCACCATAGTGGACGGGTTGTGTCGCGAGGCGAAATCATCGAGCATATCTACGATCAGGACTTCGACCGCGATTCCAACACGATCGAGGTGTTCGTGGGACGCCTGCGCAAGAAGCTCGGCGTCGACCTGATTCAGACCATTCGCGGACTCGGCTACATGGCCGTATCCAGCGAAGAGGACGCCAGCCGGAAGCGCTGAGATCATGCGCCTGCCAGGCTTCGCGAGACGCTCCATTGCGACGCGCCTGTTTCTGACGGCAGCCGCGCTGAGCTCCGTTGTATTGCTCTTAGCGAGCATTTTCTTCACCGCCTATTACAGGCGGGAGGCGGAAGAAATTTTCGAGCGCCGCCTCGACGTCTATCTCCGCGCCATCGTTGCAGATGTTTCTGAATCGGGCCAGGAAGGACGGACGGGCCCTGGCCAGCTCGGCAACCCGCAATTCGAGCTTCCCGGCTCCGGCTGGTATTGGCAAATCACGCGGATGGACGACGCGGCGCATGAAATAAAGGCCTCGCGCTCCCTCTTCGCCGAGCGCCTCCCCAAGCTCTCGGAACTCGGCGTGCCGGCCGAAATCGGCGGCTCGCGGCGCGGTTATGCAGTCGGACCCGACGGGCGGCGGCTTCGCATCGTCGAGCGCGTGATCGACGCCGGCGACACGGGCATATATCTCGTTCAGGTCGCAGCGAGCAGCGAGGAAATAGAAGAGCAGATCGCCCACTTCCGATTCGCTTTGATCATCGCCTTCGCGACGCTCGCGATTGCACTCGCAATCGTCGCCGCCTTTCAGGTCAGCTTCGGCCTTCGCCCCTTGCGCCTTCTTCAGCGTGAGCTCACCTCCATTCGCCGCGCGGAGCGGGAAGGCATCTCGGGGACTTACCCGAACGAAATCGCGCCTCTTGCTGATGAGCTCAACCTACTTATCAGCGCCAACCGGGACATTCTCGAGCGGGCGCGCACGCAGGTTGGCAATCTCGCGCACGCCTTGAAAACGCCCCTCAGCGTCATCGTAAATGAAGCGGACGCCGCGCCCTCGCCGCTCGCCGATAAGGTCAGAGAACAGGCGCATATTATGCGCGACCAGATCTCCTTCTATCTCGACCGCGCGCGCGCAGCGGCGCGCGGCGGCGCGCTCGGCGCCGCAACGCAGATCGCGCCCTGCGTCGAAGCGCTGCTGCGCACATTCACGAAAATCTACGGCGACAGGGAGATCGCCTTTTCCGGCGAGGTTCGCCCGGAGCTGCGTTTTCTCGGCGAGCGCCAGGATCTCGAAGAGATGATCGGCAATCTCCTCGATAATGCGGGAAAATGGGCGACGAGCGCTGTGTCGATCACCGTCGCGCTCGAACCATCGTCCAGCGCCGCCAGCCGTCGCGAACTGATCGTGACGATCGATGACGACGGTCCCGGTCTCGCGCCGCATTTACGCGCGCAAGCAACCGAACGCGGCAAGCGGTTGGATGAATCAAAACCAGGTTCGGGGCTTGGCCTCTCCATCGTGGTCGACCTCGCGGCCGCCTATGGGGGCGCGCTGGAGCTAGACGACAGTCCCTCAGGGGGCCTGCGGGCGCAGCTGCGGCTGCCGGGGCTTTGACAGCCGGCCGACGATCCGGCATGACGGCGGCAATTGTGAATACAAAGGAGAATGGATCTGTCGATGCGCGCGCAAGCAGCCGTGGCGATGAGCCTCCTCTTCGGAGTCCCCGGCCTAACGGCTTGCAGTTCCACATCGGAGCCCGAAAAGGTGACTGCGGCGGCGCCCACCGCGCCCGCCCCGCCTCCGGCCGCCGGCGTCGTCAGCGGCGCCATCGGACAGCCACTCGGAGAAAAGGACCGCGCCGCCGCCATCGTCGCCCAACAGGAAGCCGTCTCGTCCGGTTCCCGCAAAAGCTGGCGCGGCGAAAAAGGCGCCTATGGCTTCGTCATTCCTGGCGCCGAAAACGGATCCTGCCGAGACTATACCCACAGGATTTTCGTCAACGGCCGTCCGCAGGAGGCCAAAGGCCAAGCCTGCCGCGAGAACGGCGAATGGCGCGTGATCAGCTGACCGGGTCGTTCAGAAATCGATGCGCCTGATCGTCTTGTTGGCTCTCTTGGTGGTCGCCATCGCCACAGGGACTGGCTTGCTGTTCATCGCAAGCGAGCAGACGGCTGAAGCGACGATCGAGGCCGAGCTCGCCAGCAGGAAATTTGTCTATGCGCGCGCCTATGCGCGGGACGAAGCGACGGGCGCGGGCGGCGTCTCGACAAGGCTGAGTTTCATCGTCTCCTTCCCGGCCTTCGCCCCGCTCGAGTCGGAGAGGCGCGGCGAAACAGTGACCCTCACCGTCACACCAAAGGACGATGGGTTGGAACCCGGAGAACGCCCGGCAAAACTCTACGCGCGTTTCCTCACCCCAGAAACACTCGAGGGGCCCGGGGGCCTGGTGCTCCGTCATTTCGAGGAGGGATCGCCCTATGACTCCGAAGAGCTTTATATCGCGCCGCCGGATGGGCGGGCCTTTTTCGCGCGGTGTCCCAAGCCCGAAACCGGCGCGCCAGGGGAAGCCTGCATATCGGTCTTCCGCGAAGGCGGCACGGATATCGAGCTGCGTTATTCTCCCGCACTCCTCGAATATTGGGATGCGCTCTACGACGGGACGCGGACGCTGCTGTCCAAGATGACGACGCCGCAGAAAAAGAAACGGTAGTTACTCTTCTTCTTCAAGATCGTAGTCGAGGATCGCCATCTGCAGCGTGAAGCTCGAAAGCTTGGCGTCGTCGGCGGAGATGACGCCGAGAAACTCGCCGTCGCTATTGAACTCGACCGAATCGGTCTTGCGACCGCGCGCCGCGATGGTCAACCGATCGTTCTCGAAGAGCTTGCGCAGGTAAGACTGAAGAACTTCGCGGCCCACCGGGATCTTCATTTCGAGCGCGAAGGAGCGGTCGCCATCCTCGTCGTCGACGGAGATGGACGCGATCTTGCGTTCGCCAAGGTGAACGGCGGCGTTGTCGGTGTTCTTTGGGTCAAGCGAGACGCGAATGTCGTCATTGACGAAGGAGCGGCGGAGAAACGCCTGCAGCTGCCGCAATTCGCTTTTTTCCACGCCCGCCTCCCAGGATGCTCAGATTTTTCAGTCCTGTGACACGATCGGGCGAGCCGGGCAAGATGCGATTTTCGCAAAAGAAGCGCCCGGCAATGAAGCCGGGCGCTTGCATTGTCAGTGGGTCTTTATTCCCCGGCTTCCTTCAGCCGCTTGTTGCATTGGCTCCAATATTTGGGCCAGGTGATCTTCTTGTCCGTCTTGAGAAGCTCGGCCTTCTTAGCCTTCCACTCTGCAGCGCATTTCTTCTGGCGGCTCTGAGTTGCGGCCTTAGTGTCGGCGGCGGGCTTGGCGGCCTCGACGGGCTTCGCTGGCTCGGCGGTCTCGGCGGGCTTCGCGGCAGGTTTCGCGGCTTCGGCGGGCTTGGCGGCCTCAGCGGATTCGGCAGGTTTGGCGGTTTCGGCCGCAGCCGGGGCCTGGGCAGGCTTCGCCGCTTCGGCGGGCTTCGCAGCTTCGGCCGGCGCCGCTGCGGGGGCGGATTCGGCGAGGCTCGCGCGGCACTCCTTCAGAAATTCCTGCCAGCTCTGGCCCGCAAGTTCATTGGCGGCTTTCTTAGCCTGATAACGAGATCCGCATTCTTTCAGCACATTGGCCTGGGCGAGCGCGGCGCTCGAGGCAGCCATGCCGAGGCCGATGGCGACGAGGCCCACCGCTGCGCGGGAAACAACGAGACGGATCACCATATAAATTTCTCCCTTATGGAAGCCGCTTGGAGGTTCGGCAGCGACTTGCGACGCGCGGTCAAGCACAGGGCGCGCCATTTTGTCAGCGGCAGCGTGTCTTGCGGCGGCGCAACGATAGTCCCAATAAGGTTGTGAACGCAATCCGAACGGGCGATAAGGCCAAGAGCGACCCCCGACCGAGGAGATTCCTTTTTTGCCGCCCGCTCGCGAACAACCTGCTAGCTGGGGCGACAACGTCATTCTCCACGAGGACGGGCTGGCCCGCTGCCCGTGGCCGGGGCGCGATCCTCTTTACGTCGCCTACCATGACGAGGAGTGGGGGAAGCCCGAAAGGGACAGCCGGGCCCTGTTCGAGAAGCTGGTCTTGGATGGCTTCCAGGCGGGGCTTTCCTGGATCACCATATTGAGAAAACGCAATGCCTTCCGCGAGGCTTTCGAGCGCTTCGAGCCTGCGACGATCGCCGGTTTCGACGACCAGCGCGTGCATGATTTGATGCAGAATGTTGGCATCGTGCGCAACCGCGCCAAAATAGAAGGCGCCGTTCTGTCTGCGCGCGCCTGGCTGGAGATCGAGGCCCGTGAAGGCTTCTCCAACTATCTCTGGGGCTTCGTCGACGGGGCGCCAATCGACAACCGCCCCAGGCGCATCAGCGACATTCCGACGCAGAACGCCATCTCTGCGCGCTTGGCCAGGGATTTGAAGGCCCGCGGCTTCAAATTCTGCGGCCCGACGATCATTTACGCTTTCATGCAGGCTGTGGGGATGGTGAACGACCATCTCGTCGATTGCCATCGGCGAGCGCATGGCTGATACGCAAAACGCCCCGATCAAGAAACGCACCGTCAAGGAGGCCCCTCCGCGCGCCTGGCAGCGCATGCTCTCCGGACGGCGGCTCAATCTGCTCGATCCCTCCCCTCTCGACATAGAAATAGAAGATATCGCCCATGGCCTCGCGCGCGTGGCCCGCTGGAACGGGCAGACGGTCGGGCCCCATATCTTCTCCGTCGCGCAGCACAGCATGCTCGTCGAGAAGATCGCCTGCGAGATAGAGCCCGCGATCGGCCGAGCCGAACGGCTGTTCATGCTGCTGCATGATGCGCCTGAGTATGTCGTCGGCGACATGATCTCGCCCTTCAAGGCGGTCATCGGCGATGCTTACAAGTCGGTTGAAAACCGTATTCTTTCCGCAATATTGCTGCGCTTTTCATTACCGGCGACGCCCTCGCCCGCCATTCTGAAGCTTGCGAAGCAGGCTGACCGGGCGGCGGCTTTTTTCGAGGCTGTCACCCTCGCCGGCTTTACACGACGCGAAGCCGAGCGCATCTTCGGCCGTCCTGCGGTGTCGCCGCAGAGACTTGTGGACGAGATCACGCCCGCCGCCGTGGAGATGGTCCAGGCGCGGTTTCTCGCCCGCTTCCAAGAGATCGACCGCGGCTAGCGAAAGGCCAAGAGGGTTCCGATGTCGAGCGGGCGGCTTTACGTCTGTCCCATGACCAAAGTGGTCGATACGGTGCGCGTGAGCGGCGCCCGCTCGCTCGTCACGATTTTGACGGCCGGGGCTTCGCTCGTACGCCCGTTTGAAATCGCCCGCGAACGTCATCTGCGCATCGCCGTTTCGGATATCGACAAGCCGGTTGACGGCCATGTCTTGCCCGGAGAGGAGCATATCGACAAACTGCTCGCCTTCACGGAAGAGTGGGATCAAGCCGACCCCTTGGTGATTCATTGCTATGCGGGCGTAAGCCGCTCGCCCGCGGCGGCCTATATCGTCGCTTGCGCCCTGGCGCCGCATCGCTGCGAGCTGGAGCTTGCTCGGGAATTGCGCCGCACGTCGCCGACAGCGACCCCGAACCGCCGGCTGGTCGCCCTTGCCGACAGGCGACTTGGCCGAGAAGGACGCATGGTCGCCGCCATCGCCGCCATCGGCAGGGGAACGGACTGTTTCGAGGGGGCGCCCTTCGCGCTCGAGCTCGTCTGACCGACACGCGCCAGCAACGAGACGTCGACACGCTTTCGCCGCCGGTCGAGATCGGCCTGACAGCGGCGATTGTGGCCGTACGCGGCGACGAGCCGCTGATCCTGACCACAGCCGCGGATGACCATACCGGCGTCGCCGCCCTGCCCTCCGGCCCTTTCGACCCTGTCCGCCACCGCACGTTCGAGATCGGGCTGCGCGCCTGGGTGGCCGAGCAGACCGGCGCGCCGCTCGGCTACGTTGAGCAGCTTTACACTTTTGGCGACCGTGGCCGCCATGCTCGCGCCGGCGACCGAGATCCCCACGTCGTTTCCGTCGGTTATCTCGCGTTGACGCGCATCGGCGACGACGCCAGACGCCCAGCGGTCGGCGCCTGGCGCACTTGGCATGACTTTTTTCCTTGGGAAGATTGGCGGAAGGCGCCGCCGGAGATCATCGAAACGACGATTCTGCCCGGACTTCGCGACTGGGTCGAAGAGGCGCCGAACGCGGTCTCCTCCTCGGGCCTCTCCCGCCGCCAACGCATCGATCTGTTATTCGGCGCGCGCGGCTTCAACGAAGAGAATGTGCTCGAGCGCTACGAACTGCTCTATGAAGCGGGGATGGTCGGGGAAGCGCTGCGCGACGGACGCGAGGCGGCGGCGCGGCGCGGCAAGCTCGAGCCCCTTGGCGTTCCTATGCGCCATGATCATCGCCGTATTCTCGCCACCGCCATGGGGCGGCTGAGGGCCAAGATGAAATATCGGCCGGTGATCTTCGAATTGATGCCAGCGGTCTTTACGCTCACGGAATTACAACGGACAGTAGAAGCTATCGCTGGGCGCCACCTTCACAAACAAAACTTCCGCCGGCTTGTCGAAACATCAGCCATCGTAGAGCCGACGGGAGAGATGTCGTTGAAGACTGGCGGACGTCCGGCGGCTCTATTCCATTTTCGCCGCAATGTTCTGCAAGAACGACCTGCGCCGGGGCTTCGCGTAGGCATAAGGAGCTGATTTCGCTCCTTAAGATATTGTTCACCGTGACATGGTGAAGATTCTCCAAACGCGTGGCGCCGTAAAGTGTAGAGGTGCGTCTTGGGGTATCTTTCGCCGCCGCCGTCGCCGGCTCCCGTCATCGTCTACAAGGACGTGGGCGGGCTCGTCACAGACTACGAAGCGCAAACCGAGCGATTCAAACGCGAAAATCGGGAAGTGCGCCTGCACGAGTGCCGCTCGGCCTGCACCTTGGCCCTGAGCCTGCCGAATGTCTGCGTCTATCCCGATGCTCAGGTGAAATTCCACCAAGCCTATAACGCGATCACCAGAGAAGTGGATCTCGGCGTCTCCGCCAAGCTGTTTGCCTCCTACCCTGCCGCCGTGCAGGCTCGGCTCGGCTATCTGACCCGCGAATACAGGGTGTTGGGCGGCCGTGAGCTGATTGCGCTGGGCATGCGCAATTGCGAGGGCGACAACCCCGTGCTGATTGCGAGCCGCAGGCAGCGGCAGGCGCCGCCAACGACGATTGCGAGCGCCGCGCCGGCAACTGGCGAGAGTTCCTGGGGAGACCTTGCTCGCAAGGTGCAAAGCGCCGTCGCCAGCGCGCTTTCCAGCCCCCCGGAGCAGCCCAGAGGATCCATCCGCGTCGCAGTGGCCGATCGCGAACGCATCCCCGATTCGCTCGCAACCTCCGACGCCGTCGCCCGCTCCGAAGCCCTGATGGGAACTGGCCGCGCCCTCGCCGATGTCCCGCTCCCGCCGCGGCGCCCGCCCTCCGAGGCCTTCACCACGACCGACGCCGCCCCGCGTTTCGCCTTGATCCCAGGCGCGCAACCTATCCTCAACGCAAAATTCATGCGTGTCGAAGCACGTTAACGATAGCCGATCCGGGCGTGAGGGTGGCTGTTGAGCAATTTTTGGCCATGATGTTAACATAGCCGTCATATGCAGGGCCCGGCAGCCCAGTAGTCGCTTGGTTGTGAACGCAGAATTTGGCATCGAACCCCTTGGCGGGGGCGCCCAGGAAACGGCTTTCCCGCCGCCTCCAGGGCAAGGGGAAGAATGGCTTCGGACTGGCCAGAGGCGGCCCGGCCGCGGGCCCAGATAGGGAAGCAATCTTTTTGACGACGCCGCGCCATAGCGACAACCGCAAACTTCCGCCGCCGCTCTCGCTTGCCCTCGGCGCGCTGACCTCCTTCCTGGCCATTCTCACGCCAAGCATTACGGAAACCGCAGTCGCAAACGGCGACACGCGCACGATTTATCTTCATCACGCCCACACGGGCGAAGACATAGCAGCCACCTATCTGGTCAATGGCCAATATGACAACCGCGTCCTGGAGCAGCTGAACTGGTTCCTGCGCGATTGGCGCCGCGACGAGCCGACGAACATGGACCCCCGCCTGTTCGACGTGGTGTGGGAGGCCTACCGAACAGCCGGCGCCGGCAATCAGGTGATCAACGTCGTTTCCGCCTACCGCTCGCCAGAGACCAACGCCATGCTGCGCGCACGCTCGCGCGCCGTCGCGAAATATTCCCAGCACATGCTGGGCAAAGCGATGGACACGACCCTGCCCGGCATGCCGATGTCTCAAGTTCGTGAGATTGGCATGCGCATGCAGCGCGGCGGGGTCGGCTATTACCCCAACGCCAACACACCCTTCGTTCATCTCGACGTTGGCAACGTGCGCTCCTGGCCGCGCATGAGCTATGAGCAGTTGGTGCGGCTTTTCCCAGACGGCAAGACGGTCCATCTGCCGGCGAACGGCCAGCCGCTCCCTGGCTATGAGGAGGCGAAGGCGGAGATCGAGGCGCGTGGAAATGGGGCTTATGTCGTAGCGGCGCCGCGCCGAACCTTCGGCGGCTTCTTTGCGGCGCTCTTTGGGATGAACGGCGGTGAGGACGAGGACGCTGAGATCGCGGCGCCGCCGCCGAACGCCCGGAAGCAGTGGGCGGCGCTCGCCCCACGCAATGCGCGCAACGCTGCGGCGGATTACGAAGGCGGCGGAGAAGAAGGCGGAGAAGCCGAAGCGCCAACCAGCCGCCGCGGACGCAGCCAGATCGCGCGCGCCGAAACGGACCTTCCGCGTGGAGAGACGGCGATGACCGCGAGTGGCGCCATCGCCTTGGCGCCGCAGACCGGCCGCGCGGCGCTAACCGCCGCGCCGCCCGAGGGCGAAACAGCGCAAGAACCAGCGCAAGAAGAACCGAAAAAGCCGAAATGCGCCAGCGTTCCGCTGCCCCCGCCCGGACGGCCCGCCTCCCTTGATAAGCCGTCGCCGCTCGACCAAAAAGCGGCCGCGGTGGCGGCCGTCGAGCCGAGCAGCGCACTGGAACCCGAGAGCCGATCAGATGAACCGGCGGCGTTAAGGCATTTCGTGAACGCGCCGGCCCCTCCGCGGCGACCGGCAGGGCTCCTTGCTTTCGCAGCGGCTAAACCGGAAGCTTTGCCTCCGGAACGTTCGCAAAAGCAGGAACGGCGCTCTGGCGCCTCTCACGCCATCGCGAAAATGGTCGAGGAACAGGACGAGGGGGTGAACAAGGACGATCCCGCCCTCGCCTACGCGCCGCAGGGTAAGACGAGCGCCCCCAAGCAGGAGGAAAGCGTCGCCAAGGCCGGTAAGAACACGGTCGCAGAGAAGGCTGATTTCGTCCCCGCCCGTCTCGACCGCTCGAATTTCAACACACTGACTACGGCGACGTCGGCGGTGCGCGTCTCTGGCCGCTCCGTGCTTGGCGCGCCAATCACGGCCGTGCGTTCTGCCGCGCGCGCCACAGCCCCCAGTGTGCTGCTGCCGCCCGCACGGCCGGCGAATATCGTCGGGTTTGCCCCGCCACAATTACAGCCGCCGGCCAACAAGTTCACTTCGGGCGAGACACGCGCTCGGGGATCCGGCCCGACAATCGAGTCTCGCCCGAAAAACTAGCCGAGACGAGTCCGCCCAGGCGAAAATCCGCAAGGGAAGGGAGAGCTCGGGCCCAGCATCAAGCTCACCCCGAATTCTGCGCCTCCGCGCATCCTTTCTGCATCGCCTCTCGCCCAGCCGCCATGATTTCGTCCGGGGTCATGTCGCGGATGCGAGTCGCAATCGACCACTCATGGCCGAAGGGATCTACGACGACCCCATAGCGATCGCCCCAGAACATGTCGGCGAGAGGCATTTTCACCGTAGCTCCAGCGGCTACGGCTTGCGCAAAGACCTCATTGGCGTTTGGCACGGCGACGTGAATCGTCACCGAGGTTCCATTGCGCGCCTTGGGTCCGAGCGCGCCCCATTGCGGCATTTCATCGACGAGCATCAGCATGGAATCGCCGATCCGCATGCTCGCATGCATCAGCTTTCCGTCTGGCCCTGGCATGCGCATGATCTCCACCGCGCCGAACGCCCTCTTGTAGAACTCGATCGCCTCCGCGGCGCCCGCGCAAACAAAATGCGGCGTCAGCGTATGCATGCCGTCGGGAACCTTTTTCACATTCTCGCCCATGGTTGGCCCTCCAAAATCAACGGATCTTGCTAAGCGACATGCGCAGGACATCGGCTTCGCCCTGCGTCAACTCCTCCTCCAGCGCCGCATGAGTCTCGCGCCAGATGGGCACGGCCGACGCCAGAGCGTCCCGCCCTGCGGCGGTGAGCGACAAACGCCGCGCGCGTTTGTCCCTTTCGTCGGCGACAACGGCCACGAGGCCCCGCCGCTCGAGCGATTTCAACGCCGCGGTCAACGTTGTGCGATCCATCGCAAGAAAATCTGAAAGCGTCCCGATCGTGGGCGCTTGCGGGGCGTTCAACGCCATCATCAGCGAGAATTGCCCGTTGGTGAGCCCGACCGGCGCGAAGGCGCGGTCGAAGCGCCGCGCGAGCTGGCGCGCCGCGCGTTGTGTCCCAAGACAGAGGCAAGCGTCGCGAATTTCATGCACGACCTCGATAGGAAGCGTCTTTGACATGGCCTTATTACGTTGATATCAACTTTTATACCGTTCGTCCAGCTGAAAGGAGCATCCATATGGGCGCGAAAGTAAGAACCTGCTTGGCTTTCAAGGATCAGGCCGAGGAAGCTGCGCGCTTTTACGTGTCGCTTCTGCCCGGCTCGGAGCTCGAGACCGTGTTTCGTCCGAACCCCGGCGGGCCTGCGCTGACGGCGCTCTTCACCCTCGCGGGAACGCCCTATCAGGCCCTAAACATGGGCGAGTGGGAGACGGCGCTCAACGACGCCGTGTCGATCTCGGTGACGACCAAGGATCAGGAGGAGACGGACCGCCTTTGGGCGGCGCTGCTGGCGGATGGCGGCGCGGAAAATCGCTGTGGATGGCTGAAGGACCGTTTCGGCCTGTCCTGGCAGATCGTGCCGGAGGCCCTGCCCCGCCTCCTTACCGCTCCCGACCGCGCCGGCGCCGCCCGCGCCATGCAGGCGATGATGGGCATGGTGAAGCTAGACGTCGCTGCGCTGGAGAAGGCCTTTCGCGGGGAGTAGGGTCGCCTCACGAAATGTCGATTTCGGACTGGACGACGTGCCGAAGCGGCGTCCCTTCGGCCGTCAGCGTCATGCGAAGCTTGAGCTTGCCGCCGTCGACCTTGTGCTCGCGCACAATGCGCTCGATCTCGCGCTGCGAGGTGACGCCCACTTCCTTGAGGAATTTGCGGACGGCCATGTTGAAAGCGTCTTCGTCCATCGCCCGTTTCCCGTGCTGACGCCCGGGAAGGTAGCGCGCAGGGACGAGAACGAAAGGCAGCCCGAATCAATCCTGGAAGGGATTGTGGACCAGAATGGTGTCGTCGCGTTCGGGACTCGTCGAGAGCAGCGCCACGGGCGCGCCGATCAGCTCCTCGATGCGGCGGACATATTTGATCGCCTGCGCAGGGAGCTCCGCCCAGCTGCGCGCGCCGCTCGTCGTCTCCTTCCAGCCAGGGAAGCTCTCATAGACCGGCGTCACCCGCGCCTGCGCCGATTGCGAGGCTGGCAGGCGGTCGATGCGCGCGCCGTCGAGCACGTAATGGGTGCAGATCTTGATCTCGTCGAAGCCGTCGAGAATGTCGAGCTTCGTGAGCGCGATGCCGTTGATGCCCGAGGTCTTCACCGCCTGGCGCGTCAGCACGGCGTCGAACCAGCCGCAGCGCCGCCGGCGGCCCGTGTTGGTGCCGAACTCATGGCCCCGATCGCCGATCAGCTCGCCGATGCTGTCGGTCAGCTCCGTGGGAAAAGGCCCGCCGCCGACGCGCGTCGTGTAAGCCTTGGCGATGCCGAGCACATAGCTGATCGCGCCCGGCCCCAGCCCCGATCCGCTCGCCGCCGAGGCCGCCACTGTGTTGGAGGAGGTCACATAAGGATAGGTGCCGTGGTCGACGTCCAGCAGCACGCCCTGGGCGCCCTCGAAGAGAATGCGTTTGCCGGCGCGGCGCTGCTCGTCGAGCAGGTCCCACACGGCGTCCATGAAGGGCAGAATTTTCGGAGCGACCGATAGCAGTTCATCGCGCAATGTCTCGGGGGCGACCTGCGGCAGGCCGAGGCCGCGGCGCAGGGGATCATGATGAGCCAGAACGCGGGCGATCTTGTCGTCGAGCGTATCCGGCTCCGCCAAGTCCATCAGGCGGATTGCGCGGCGGCCGACCTTGTCTTCGTAGGCGGGACCTATGCCGCGCTTGGTCGTGCCGATCTTGGCGCCGCCGCCCGCCGCCTCCTCGCGATGGGCATCGAGCTCGCGGTGCAGCGAGAGAATGAGCGGGGCGTTTTCGGCGA
>JAMBEQ010000261.1 GCA_024506175.1 Methylocystis sp. | reverse complement strand
TCTATCTCGAAGACCTGCGCGCGAACGTTTCCTCCTTCGACAAGCTGAAAGCCTCTCTGCGCTTCAAGAAGCCCGTCGTCGCGCGCAAGAGCGACGACATGGCCGCCGTGCTCTTCACCTCGGGCTCTGAGGGCGCGCCCAAGGGCGTCGCGCTCTCGCACGCCAACATGCTCGCCAACGCCGCCCAGGCCGCGGCGCGCATCGACTTCGGCCGCCAGGACAAGGTGTTCAACGTCCTGCCGGTGTTCCACTGCTTCGGGCTGACGATCGGCTTCATGCTGCCGCTCATCTCCGGCGTCCCGGTCTATTTTTACCCCTCCCCGCTGCATTACCGCATCGTGCCTGAGATGATCTACGGCACGAACGCCACGATCTTCTTCGGCACGGATACGTTTCTTGCGGGCTATGCGCGGAGCGCCCACGCCTATGATTTCCGCTCGATCCGCTATGTCGTCGCGGGCGCCGAGCCGGTGAAGCAGTCGACGCGCGACACTTGGTGCGAGAAGTTTGGCATCCGCATTCTCGAGGGCTATGGCGTCACCGAGACGGCGCCAGTGCTGGCCCTCAATACGCCCATGTTCAATAAATTCGGCACGGTGGGCCGCATCATGCCGGGCGTCGAGGTGCGGCTCGAGCGCGTGCCGGGCGTCGAGGAAGGCGGCCGGCTGCTGGTGCGCGGCCCCAATGTGATGATGGGCTATCTCAAGGCCGACAAGCCGGGCGTGCTGCAGCCGCCGGAGGGCGGCTGGCACGACACGGGCGACATTGTGACGATCGACGCGCAAGGCTTCGTGACGATCAAGGGCCGCGCCAAGCGCTTCGCCAAGATCGGCGGCGAGATGGTGTCGCTCGCGGCAATTGAGCAGCTCGCCGCCGAGCTATGGCCAACGGCGCTATCGGCCGCCGCCACCGAGGTCGACGCGCGCAAGGGCGAGCGCATCGTGCTCGTCACCCAGCAGAAGGACGCGACACGCGCGGATTTCACGGCCTACGCCAAATCCAAGGGGGCCTCGGATTTGGCTGTGCCGGCGGAGGTCATCGTCGTCGAGCATCTGCCGCTCTTGGGCTCGGGCAAGCTCGATTTCTCGGCGGTGACCAAGATGGTGCGCGACCGCAACCGCTATCTTGGCGCCGGGCCGCGTTTGCCGAATGGCGTGCTGGGACGGATCGACGGGAATGTTGCGGTTTCGGGGTAAGCGGGCAAGAGGCGCTAACCTTACAGAAGCCTAGGGATGCAAGAACGTGAGTGAAATCAGCAGGATCACTGTCGATCCACCGCCCTTGCATTCGAGCCCTGCGCATCCGGGTCAAGGATATTCTTGACCTCCTCGCTGCAGGTGCAACCCGAGAGGAGATTCTGGAGGATTATCCGGCGCTCGAGGATGGAGACATTAGCGCCGTGCTGGAATTCGCGGCGCGACAGAGCGATCATCCGGTTTTAAGGGTCGCGTGATGCGGTTTCTGGTCGATGCGCAGCTGCCCCCGGCGCTGGCGTGCTGGCTAACTACCGCCGGTTTTCGAAACGACCGCCGCGCCTGTTTGTAACGCGACATCCCATATCGCCTTGAGCCGCCAATTGTCTGGGTCAGACTGCGAAATACACGCAAGCGTGAGTTGCTCGCGCGGTTCGAACAAATGCTCCCACAGATCATTCAAGCCTTGGAGCGCGGGGAGAACCTCATTGAACTAATCTAAGACTCACTCCCAAAAAGGCTCCAGCCTTTTCAGCCGCTTCTCGCTCTTCTTCGCATGCGCGGCGCCGGCCTGCGCCGCGTGAGCGAACCAGCCCCGCACGAAGCCCGAGGCGCGCAGGACCGCGCCGCCCTCGGCGTCGATCTCGTCGAGGAGCGCGTTGGCCGTCTCCATGTCGTTGAAGCCGCCGAGCCCGTCTTGCAGCTTGGCGAGCGCCGAGGTGAATTCCGCGGCGTCATCCGCATTCGGAAACAGGCTGTCGAAGAATTCCGTGTTGTAACGCGCTTTCTTCAAGGCGATGCGAACCTCATGGCGTTCGGGAGGCGAAAGATCGGCGAGATCCTTGGCCTTCTTCAACACGCGCTTGCGTAATTTTGTCAGCGCGGCTTGCGCGAAATCTTTCGCCGAACCCTCCTCGTGCGCCTCCGGCCGCGCGGTCCAATCGCGTTGGGCGATCGTCTCGCGGAAATCGGCGAGAAAGGCCCGCGCTTCCGGGCCGTCGAGGGCGGTGCGCGCGGCGCCATAAGCCTTGGCGCGGCGCGTTTCGACCGCTTCGAGAAGCGCCTCGTAGCTCGGATCGCCATGAAGCGGCGCGCCGGGGCCTTCCGAAAGCATGTCGATAAAAACGTCCCAATTGCGCGCCTGTCCCAGAACCGAGGCAAGCGCCCTGCCGCTGTCTCGCGCAGCGGTCAGGTTTGGCCCGGATATCGCTCCGCGGAACGTGCCCATCGCCGCGCGCAATCGCCGCAGGGCGACGCGCATCTGGTGGACGCTTTCGGGCTGCGCCTCTGCCAGAAAGACCGGCAGATTGGCCTCGAAATGGTCGAGCGCTGAGGAAAAGACGCAGACGGCGGCGTCCTCGACCGTGTCGGTCGCGAGCAGCTTCACGGGCCGGGCCTTTTGCGGCTCGGCGGTCGCCGTCGCGCCATCAGACGCGCCTTGGCGCGCAGGCCTGTCCATACTTGCTTCCATCCAACGCTCAAGAAAGATTTTGGCGTCCCGTTAAAGCTGGTCAAGGGCGGGGCCGCGAGAAATTGTCGCCCATACTTGATTAAGACGCCTGCGCCTGCTTTATCGCGGCGCACCATTCCCAACCCTTAAGGAGGCATGAGCAAATGTCCGTATGGCCCGTCTATGGTAAAATCACCGGTCCGATCGTTCTGATCGGCTTCGGCTCCATCGGGCGCGGCGTCTTGCCCCTGATCGAGCGGCACTTCGCCTTCGACAAGAGCCGTTTCACCGTCATCGACCCGGTCGATACGCATCGCCGTCTGCTGGATGAGCGCGGCATCGCTTTTCTGAAAGAGAAGCTTACTCCCGAAAACTGTCGCGAAGTGCTCACGCCCCTTCTGACGAAGGGCGGCGGACAGGGCTTTATCGTCAATCTTTCCGTCGACGTCTCCTCGCTCGCGATTATGAAGCTCGCGCGGGAGCTGAAGGCGCTTTACGTCGACACGGTCGTCGAGCCCTGGCCTGGCTTTTACTTCGACAAGAACATGGGCAATGAGGCCCGCACCAATTACGCGCTGCGCGAGACCGTGCTGGAGGAGCGCCGCAAGAATCCCGGCGGCTCAACCGCCGTCTCCTGCGTCGGCGCCAATCCGGGCATGGTGTCCTGGTTTGTGAAGCAGGCGCTCGTGGACATCGCCAAGGACACGGGCGTGTTCGACAAGGAGCCTGCGGCCCGCGCCGAATGGGGCACGCTCGCGCAAAAGCTCGGCGTCAAGGGCATCCATATCGCCGAGCGCGACACGCAGCGGGCGCGCGACCCCAAGCCCATGAACGTCTTCGTGAACACCTGGTCGGTCGAGGGCTTCGTGTCGGAGGGCATGCAGCCCGCCGAGCTGGGCTGGGGCACGCATGAGAAGTCGCTGCCGGACATCGGCCGGACTCACTCCACGGGCTGCGGCGCGGCGATCTATCTGCTCTCGCCCGGCGCCAACACCCGCGTGCGCAGCTGGTGCCCGACGCTGGGGGCGCAATTTGGCTTCCTGGTTACGCACAACGAGTCGATCTCGATTGCCGATTATTTCACCGTGCGCGACGGCGCGGGCAACGCCGTCTACCGCCCAACCTGCCACTATGCCTATCATCCGGCCAATGATGCGGTGCTGTCGCTGCATGAAATCTTCGGTGCCGCCGGCAAGATGCAGCCGAGCTGGAAAATTCTCGATGAATACGAGATCGTCGACGGAATAGACGAGCTCGGCGTACTGATTTTCGGCCACGCCAAGAACGCCTATTGGTACGGCTCGCAGCTCTCGATCGAGGAGACGCGCGATCTCGCGCCTTATCAGAACGCGACGGGCCTGCAGGTGTCTTCCGCCGCGCTCGCTGGAATGGTCTGGGCGCTGGAGAATCCTGAAGCCGGCATCGTCGAGGCCGACGAGGTCGACTACAAGCGCTGCCTCGAGGTGCAGCTGCCCTATCTCGGGCCGGTGAAGGGCTATTACACCGATTGGACCCCGCTCGAAGGCCGCCCCGGCCTCTTCCCTGAGGACATCGACGAGAGCGATCCCTGGCAGTTCAAGAATATCCTCGCCCGCTAATCGAGCAAGACCACATTCTCGACCTCGCAACGAAACGCATGGAGGCGGCGCGCGAGCGCCGTCTCCTTTTTTGTGTCGAGAGCCGCAAGCCGCCGCTTCCCCCCGATGACGATCCAGGCTTCGCCGGCAGCGTCGTGAGCATGGCGATAGCGCGTGACGAAGACCTCGACCCGACCCTTCACGTGGTCTGCGAAAGTCGCTTCGATCATCTTCTTCAACTGGCTCCAGCGCATCTTTTTGCTCCGGTCTGTGAGCGCAGTCATCGGTCAGCGCGCGAGGTTTTGCCGTGCGCCAACGCGCGTTGCGGACACGCGCCCGCCCGCCCGAGCGCTTAACTTCATTTTAAACCCTCTTGCATGCTCCGAGAATGTTCTTTATTCGTTCTTTATTCGCGCTATGTTCCGCTCCGGCAGGTCGAGCCGCGACGGGACATCAAGTCCCCAAAGTCGCGATCACGGGAGGCCGGCTCCGGCCGGCCTCCCCTTAGGGGCCGTTTTGTCGGGAGTGGATCATGGGTCGGCTCGCTGAAATCTCGACGGATGCGCAGGCGCAAATCGGAGCGCGGGTCGACCCCGAGCGGCGGCGCGGGCGCGGATCTCTTTCGAAGCGCAGCGGCCGCTATGAAAAGGAAATCCGCGAGGAGGCGGACGACGGCTGGGGCGCGCTCGAGAGCCTCGAGGCGCTGAAGACCAACATCCACGTCGAGAAACCGCGCTCGATCATCACGAAGAATGATTCTCCCGACATCGCCTTCGACCGCTCCATTAATCCCTATCGCGGCTGCGAGCACGGCTGCGTCTATTGCTTCGCGCGGCCCACGCACGCCTATATCGGCTTCTCCCCTGGCCTCGATTTCGAAACAGAGATTTTTGTGAAAGAGGGCGCGGCCGCGCTTTTGGAGCGCGAGCTTTCAGCGCCGAATTATGTTCCGAAAATCATCGCCATCGGCACGAACACCGACCCTTACCAGCCTTCGGAAAAGCGCCACCGGATTATGCGCTCGATCCTGGAGGTGCTGGCGCGCGCGAAACATCCGGTCGCGATTGTCACGAAATCGGCGCTCGTCTTGCGCGACGCCGATCTGCTGGCTCCAATGGCGCGTGACGGACTCGCCAAGGTCGCCTTTTCGGTGACGACTCTCGACCCAAGCCTTGCCCGAACCATGGAGCCGCGCGCCGCCACGCCAGAGCGCCGTCTCGACGCCATGGAAAAGCTCGCCGCCGCCGGCGTGCCCGTTGCAGTGATGATCGCGCCCGTCGTTCCCGCGATCAATGACGAAGAGATGGAGGCGATCCTGGCGCGCGCCCATGCCGCGGGCGCGCGCGAAGCCGGCTATATTATGCTGCGCCTGCCGCTCGAGGTGCGCGACCTCTTCAGCGAATGGCTCGTCGCCCATTTCCCGGACAAGGCCCGACGCGCCCTCTCGCTCGTGCGCTCGACGCGCGGCGGCAAGCTGTACGACCCCACTTTCGGCAAACGTTTCACTGGCGAGGGGCCCTATGCATGGATGATTGGCCGACGTTTCGAGCTGGCGGCGAAGCGCCTCGGTTTTTCAAATTCTACGTTCAAATTGCGCTCCGATCTCTTCGAGCCGCCACGCAAGGGGCCCCAGCAGCTCAGCCTTTTTTGAGAGTCCATGGCGACGGCAATTTTTCTTGCCAACGAGACGGCCAAACGCTTTCTAGAGCTTATGAGTAAACGCGCGCGCCAATTCCTCCAACTCCCGAGCCTGACCCTATGACGGCAGGGCCGGATTTTCGCATCGAGGGCCGACTGTATCGGCAGGGGATTTGGCCCGTTGCAGGCGTCGACGAAGTCGGTCGCGGCCCTCTCGCCGGGCCGGTGGCCGCCGCCGCCGTCATTCTCGATCCCAAGCGGTTACCGCGCGGTCTCGACGATTCGAAAGCGCTTACCCAGAAGGAGCGGGAAACCGCATTCGACCGAATCATGGAAACGGCGGTCGCGGTTGGCGTCGCCTTTGTCACCCCGGCCGAAATCGACGCGATGAACATCCGGCAGGCGTCGCTCGCCGCGATGGTCCGCGCCGTCTCCGCTCTGTCTCACGCGCCCGCCTATGCGCTCATTGACGGCTCTGACCCACCGCGCCTTTCCTGTCCCTGCCGCGCCATCGTCAAGGGCGACGCCTCGACGCTTTCCATCGCCGCGGCGTCGATCATCGCAAAAGTCGCGCGCGACGCCATGATGCGACGGCTGAGCGCCGTTTTTCCAAACTACGGGTTTGAAACCAATGTCGGCTATGCGGCGCCCCGCCATCTCGACGCCTTGCGCGAATGCGGGCCCTCCCCCGCCCATCGCTTGAGCTTCTCGCCCCTGCGCGATCGCTGAGCGGCTTTCCGCCGAACCACGTTCTTTAATTTATTTAAGTTTTCCGTTCGAAAAAGAGACGCGGCCCACGGCGGCGCTTAAACGCCGCCTTTACCTCGTACAGGCATCTTCACATGCGTTGGTAGCGTATGCGGTGTCGAGTTCATGAGTAGCGCGCGCGTCGGGGCGGCCCGCCTCAAATCCCGGATCAAGGTCACGCGTACCGGGACTTCTTTCGCAGGGTCGCTCCACGCCGCGCCGGCGTTTCGAAACCAAATACTGCGCGGCGATTGCGCGGAGCTGATGCAACGCCTCCCAAAAGAGAGCGTCGACCTCGTCTTCGCCGATCCGCCCTACAATCTCCAGCTCGCCAACAAGCTCACTCGGCCTGACCAAAGCCTCGTCGACGCCGTCGATGACGACTGGGACAAGTTTGCGGACTTCTCGGCCTATGACGCGTTCACCCGCGATTGGCTTTCCGCAGCGCGGCGGCTGATGAAGCCGTCGGCGACCATCTTCGTCATCGGCTCGTATCACAATATCTTCCGCGTCGGCGCGATCATGCAGGATCTCGGCTTCTGGATCCTCAACGATATCGTCTGGCGCAAAAACAATCCGATGCCGAATTTCCGCGGTCGCCGTTTCACCAACGCGCATGAAACGATGATCTGGGCGGCGCGAGACCCGTCGGCCAAGAGCTACACGTTCAATTACGAAGCGCTCAAAGCCGGCAACGAGGATTGCCAAATGCGCTCGGATTGGCTCCTGCCCATCTGCACCGGAGCCGAGCGCCTGAAAGACTCGCAAGGCCGCAAGGCCCATCCGACGCAAAAACCCGAGACCCTCCTCGCGCGCGTGCTTCTCTCCGCCTCGAACCCCGGCGATCTCGTGCTCGATCCTTTCTTTGGGACAGGGACGACGGGCGCTGTCGCGAAGCGCCTGCGGCGCGATTACCTGGGCCTCGAGCGGGAAGAGTTTTACGCCATGGTCGCCGCCGACCGAATCGCCGCCATCGAACCGCTCCCGGAGGACGTGGTCGCGAGCGCGCCCTCGAAACGCGCAGAGCCGCGAATCGCTTTCGCGAGCCTCGTGGAGTCGGGCTTGATCGCACCCGGCGCGTCTCTCACGGACGCAAAACGGCGTCACGTCGCCATTGTGCGGGCTGACGGCTCGCTATCGCTCTCTGGATTTGTCGGCTCGATTCATAAAACCGGCGCGCTCGCCCAGGGCCTGCCGGCCTGCAATGGCTGGACCTTCTGGCATTATGAAGACAACGGCCGTCTCGCGCCCATCGACGACTTGCGCGCGCAAATCAGAGAGAGGCTGCGGGAAGCCGCCGAGTAGGCGAAAAGCGCCCCGCAATCCTCCATTCAAGCCAGGAACCCGCCGTAAAAGCCGACGAGCAGCACCACGCCGATAAAGGCGCGATAGGCGACGAAAGGCCAGGCTGAAAAGCGCTCGAGGATGCGCAGCAAACCCCAGATCGCCGCGAAGGCTGACAGCGACGCGACAAGGAGGCCGAGCGTCAGCACCGACCAGCCGTGAAAATCGAGATGCGCCTTATGCAGCTCCCAGAGCTCCTTGAGCCCGGCGAGAGCGATGGCCGGCAGACCGAGAAGGAAGGAGAACCGGGCGGCCTCTTCGCGCTTGAGATCGAGAAAGAGCGCCGCCGTCAGCGTCGAGCCCGAGCGTGACACGCCCGGAACGAGCGCGCCGACCTGGGCGAAGCCGACGATCAGCGCATCCTTCAGGCTCACATGGTCGAGCGACCGCTTGTGATTGCAGTAGAGCTCGGCGATCGCCAGCAAAGCCGCCATCACAATGCAGGAAATGCCGATGACGGGAAGCGAGCGCAGCGGCGAGCCGCAGGTATTGAGCGTATGCGACAGGAGAATGCCCGCGACGCCGATCGGCACGGTCGCCAGGCCGATCCACATGACGAAGCGGAAAGTCCAATCGCTGAAGTCGCGCCTAACGGCGGCCCTGACCGAGCCGACCGCGAGCGCGCGAATGTCGCCCCAGAAATAACTCACCACAGCGGCGAGCGCCGCGAGCTGCATGGCGGCCGAGAAGGCCGAACCGGGGTCTTTCCAGCCAAGCAGCGCCGGAACGATGCGCATATGTGCTGTGGAGGAAATCGGAAGAAGTTCCGTAATCCCCTGTACGACGCCGAGCGCTGCGACTTTCATATAGCCCAGGTCGACAAAACCCGTATCGAGACCATTGGTGCAAGCCGTCGTCATTTTTTCTCCGCCGGGATAGTGCGCGTCCGCGGACGCGTGCTCACGGAACATCAACCATCCGTAAATCTGGTTAATGGAGCGAAAACACGACGAACGCGCGGACGACGAGATTCGCCGGCCGCGGCGCTCCGCCGCGCAGAAGCGGGCCTTTTCCCCTAAGCATTAATGAAAGAGCGCGAACGCCTTGATCAGGGTCGTCCACACGCCCCAGAGGAGCGGGACGCCGACCGCCGCCCAGGCGAGGACCAAGCCGGGGGAAACCCCACCGGACGCCGGACGACGCGCGACTGCAGCCGAAGTCCGACGGGTCACGGGCTCCAGGCCCTCCTCGATGAAATCCTCGAAGTCGGCGTGAGTTTCGCGTTCCTCGTCCCTGACCGCAGCGACGCTGGTCTTCTTCTCCGCCGCGAGTTCCTCATCGCTCATGTAATTTTTTTCCGCGACCGGCCGGACGAGCAGATCGCAAATGAGGCCGATGACCAGCAGCCCGGCCAGCAAATACATGATCTGGTTATAGACCGCCTCACGGGGTACGCCCGCCTTGAGCTGCGCATCGTGGAAATAGTTCACGAGCCAGGGACCCACCACGCCCGCCGTCGACCAAGCGGTAAGCAGACGGCCATGAATTGCGCCGACCATATGCGTGCCGAACATATCGGCAAGATAGGCCGGAATGGTCGCGAAGCCTCCGCCGTACATCGTGAGAATCACGCAGAAGGCGAGCACGAAGAGAGATACGAAGCCGGCATGGGCGGCGGAAGGAGCGGCCGCGTAGAGGAGAACGCCGAGGATGAAGAAAATGGCGTAAGTCGTCTTGCGCCCGAGCTTGTCCGACGCCGACGCCCAGCCGATTCGACCGAAAATATTGCACAGGCTCAAGAGACCCGTGAAGCCGGCGGCGACGGTCGCGATCTGCTTGCGCTGGTCGGGCGACAGGGCGTCGAAGCCAGCATCAACTCCGAGCAGGCGGCCGCCGAACACTTCCTGCAGCATGGGCGATGCAATGTAGAGAACGCCGATGCCCGCGCTGACGTTGAGCATCAGCACCGCCCAGAGCAGCCAGAATTGGGGGGTCTTCCAGGCGCGATCGAGATGCACGTGGCGGTGAGTGACGAGCGCATTGGCGGCGGGAGCCGGCGGCGTCCAGCCGGCGGGCGTCCAGCCCTCGGGCGGCACGCGGTAGCCGAGCGCCCCAGCGACCATGAACACAACATAGATTGCGGCAAGCACGACGAAGGTCTGCCATACGCCGACGGAATCCGGCGTGGCGAAATGTTTCATCAGGCGGTCCGCGAGCGGCGCGCCGATCATCGCGCCGCCGCCGAAGCCCATGATGGCGAGGCCAGTGGCGAGACCGCGCCGGTCCGGGAACCATTTGATGAGGGTCGAGACCGGCGAGATATAGCCGAGCCCGAGGCCGATGCCGCCGATGACGCCCGAGCCGAGCCACAGCATCCAGATCTGATGCAGATAGACGCCGAGCGCCGAGATCAGCAGCCCGCCCGACCAGCAAGCCGCGGCGGCGAGCCCAGCCTTGCGCGGGCCGGCGCTCTCCAGCCAATGGCCGAAGACGGCGGCTGAGGAGCCGAGGAACACGATGGCGAGACTAAAAGTCCATCCAAGCGACTGGTTGGTCCAGTCGCAGTTCGTCGCGACCAACGATTGAAGAAAGCCCATATTCTCCGGGCAGGGCACAGGCTTCGTGATGCCGACCGCGTTGCGCAACGGCAGCCAGAACACTGAAAAGCCGTAGATCATGCCGATGCACAGATGAATTGCGAGCGCAGCAGGCGGCACGAGCCAGCGGTTGAATGTCGGCGATGCGATGGAACGTTCGCGGCTCAAAAAACTCGGTTGCGGGGCAACGGCGACGTCCATCTCTCGACCTTTCCGGGCGGTGAAGACAACTCGTGAAGACAGGCGAGCTTATCGGCCCCTGCATATCGCACCGCAGTAAAATGATCAACGAAGCTGCTTCGGGGCCGTAGGGTTTCTCGGCAGAAACGACCATTTGGCGCGGGGGACCCGACCCGGCGCCGCTGACGCGGGGGCCACTAGCTCGAGGCCTTCCCGCCCGCGTCAAAGCGATCGGACGGCCGCCAGGAAGGCTTTGATCTTGTTTACGTCCTTGACGCCGCTCTCGCGCTCGACCCCTGAGGACACGTCTACCGCAGGGGCATGCGTGCGGCGCAAAGCGTCTTGCACATTTTCGGGGTCCAGCCCGCCGGACAGCATCCAACCGGCTGAACTTACGCCGCGCATCAAAGCCCAGTCAAAGCTGACGCCAGCGCCCCCAGGAACCGCCGCGCCAGGCGCAGGCTTGGCGTCGAAAAGCAGAATATCGGCGACGCTCTCATAGGCGTTGGCGGTTTCAACGTCCCCGGCGGTCGCGACGCCGATCGCCTTTATCACGGGGAGGCCGAAGCGGGACTTGATGGCGGCCACCCGCTCGGGGCGCTCATGCCCATGCAGTTGCAGCATGTCTGGAACGAGATCGCCGACGATCGCCGCCAGCGCGTCATCGGTTGCGTCGACAGTGAGCGCGACCTTGCGAATGCGCCCTGAGGCCAGCGCGCCAAGCGCCCGGGCGGTCTCCAGATCGATATGGCGCGGGCTCTTCTCAAAGAAAACGAAGCCCGCCATATCCGCGCCGGCGGCAATGGCCGCGAGCAGGCTCTCCGGGGAAGAAAGACCGCAAATTTTGACGATGGTCTTCGACAAAGCAGCCTCTTGGGAGCCTCTCGGGCGCGAGCCTCCAAGCTCGCCGTCAGTGAATTGGCCCGAAGGGCGGGCGGTTCCTATCCCCGATTATATACGTCCTGGAATCTGACGATGTCGTCCTCGCCGAGATAGGAGCCCGTCTGCACTTCGATCAACTCGAGGTCGATCTTGCCGGGATTGATGAGCCGGTGCTTGCAGCCGATCGGCAGGTAGATCGACTCGTTCTCGTGGACGAGATGCACCTCTTCGTCCCGGCCGACTTCCGCCGTGCCGCGCACCACGATCCAATGCTCGGCGCGGTGGAAATGCTTCTGCAGCGAGAGTCGCTCGCCCGGCTTCACGACGATGCGCTTCACCTGATAGCGCTGACCCTCGTCGATCGACTGATAATAACCCCAGGGGCGGAATATCCGCTTATGCGCGGCGGCCTCGCGGCGATTTTGAGTCTTCAGCTCGTCGACGAGATTTTTGACGCGATCTCCGTGCTCGTGGTTCAGCACCAGCACGGCGTCCTGCGTGGTCACCACGATCACATCGTCGACGCCAACGACAGTGGTCAACGCCTCCTCCGAGCGGACATGAACGTTCGACGCGTCCATCACCACGCCATGGCCGCGCACCGAATTGCCCTTCTCGTCCTTGTCGGAGAGCTCCCAGACCGCGCGCCAGGTGCCGACGTCCGACCAGCCGATGTCGGCCGGGATCAGCGCCGCCTTCTCGGTTTTCTCCATCACGGCGTAGTCTATGGATTTCTTGGGCGCGCGGGCGAAAGCCTCGGCGTTCAGCACGCAGAAATCGAGGTCTTTGACCGCGCCCTCGATCGCCGCCTCCGCGGCCTCGGAGATCGCGGGCTCGAAATGGGCGATCTCGGCCTGCATCACGTCGGCGCGGAAGATGAAATTGCCGCTGTTCCAGAAATAGCCGGCCTCGATGTAGCGCTGCGCCGTCTCGCGATCCGGCTTTTCGACGAAGGCGTCGAGCGCGAGCACCTCGGCCCCAGGATGGATCGGCTCGCCGGGGCGCAGATAGCCGTAGCCCGTCGCGGGACTGTCGGGCTTCACGCCGAGCGTCACGATATAGCCCTCGGCGGCGGCCTCGGCGGCTTTCTTGCACAGCGCGACAAGACCGGCGCGGTCGCGCACCACGTGGTCGGCGGCGAGCACGACCACGATCGTATCTGGCGCGCGGCGTGCGGCGAGGCCGGCCGCCACGGCGACCGCGGGGCCGGAATCGCGGCGCGAGGGCTCGAGGACGATGTCGGCCGCTGCGCCGATCTCACGCAGCTGATCGGAGATCAGGAAGCGGTAGTCGCTATTGGAGATGACGATCGGCTTCTCGAAGGCGGGATCCGCCAGCATCGCCATGGTGGTCTGGAAGGTCGAGCGCTCGCCGACGAGCGGGATAAATTGCTTGGGGAGCGTCTCACGCGACTCGGGCCAAACCCGCGTGCCAGAACCGCCGCACATGACGACAGGCAGAATTTTTTTCATTCAATCCTCTCCAGCCGTGACAAATTCACCGCCGGCCGGTGTGGGAGCCAGCCAGGAAAAGCCCGTATGACAAGCGTCTTCGACCGAAAGGTCCGCAACCACGGAAAACTCGGACGGAACCGTCAATCCGCTCGTTTCTTGTCAACAATTTGACAGCTTTGCTTTTGCTTAGCCTTTGCCTTTTTTCTCCAGCTCGGCTTTCAGCGCCGCGAGCTTGGCGAAGGGCGAATCCGGGTCAGGCTGACGCTCGCGCTTCTCGGCGGGGGCGAAGTTGCCGGCGGGACGACCGCGGCGGTCCTCCCGCGGCCCTCGATCGGGACGGGGCTTGTCGAAACGCGGTTTGTCGAAACGCGGCTTTTCGAAATGCGGCCTGCCGCCGGCGGCCTGTCCCGCCCCGTCAGCGGGAGCGGCGGCGCCCTCGGGCTGGCGGGGGCGGTGGTCACGGCGGGGCGGGCGACGCTCGCCCTCGGCCCCCTCGCGCGGAGCGCGTTGAGGCGCGCCTTGATGACGGCGCGGCCCGGCATGGGCGTGGCGCTGCGGCCCCCAGACTTCGATCACTGCGGGAGGTTCGAGCGCGGCTTCTGCTTCGGCGGCCGGCTCAGGGGCGGTCGCAGCGACCGGCGCCTCCACGGCGACAGCGACTTCGCCAACGGCCTCGACAGCGGCTTCCATGACAGGAGATGTTGCGACGACGTCGGGGGCAGCCTCGGAAGGCGTCTCCATCGCGGGCGCGGACTCGGCGGCCGGCGTCTCGGGGACGAAGGCGGGCGTTTCGGAGGCTAACGCCTCGGAAACCGCTTCGCTCGGGGCCTCGGCCGGCGATTCTTCCGCCGCGGGCTTCGGCGCAATCGGCTGGGTCGAGGCCGCGGGGATCAGCGGCACGGTGATGGCAGGGCCAGGGCGCTGGGTCGGCGCATAGCCGAGCGACTTCAAAATCGAAGAGAAAGCCTCGCCGGAACAGCCGGTCAACGAAGTCATCGCGACAGTGACGACGAAGCCCTCGCCATCAGCCGCCCCAGGCGGCGGGTCACCAGCCGTGACGCCGGGCTTGTAGGCGATCGCCGGACGGATGAGATCGGCGAGGCGCTCCAGAATATCTGCGCGCACCACCCGCTCGCCGCAGACCCGGAAGCCAGCGGCGCGGTAAAACCCTTTCGCTATAGAGGGGTCGGCGGCGAAGGAGGTGCGGCCAGAGGCCGCGAGATGCGGGACCTCCTCGAGTCCCTTCACATTGTCGAGCCCGCCGTGCTGTAGCGCCCAAAGCAGCGAAGCCAGAGCGCGCGGCGCGGGCTTCAGCAGGAGGGGCAGATAGATGTGATAGGCGCCGAATCGCACGCCGAGCTTGCGCAGCGCGGCCCGGTCTTCCTGCGAGAAAGCCTTTACTTCCTTGGCGACGCGGGCGCGGTCGAGGACGCCCAGCTCCTCCGCGAGCTGGAAAGCGACGCCGCGCGTCACCCCCTCCAGCCCCTCGCCCTTCTCCAGCGCCTCCAGCGGGCCGAGCAATTTTTTGACATGTTGCGCCAGCCAGAGGTTGAGACGGGTCTGAACCTTTTCCAGCGCCGCGCCGGTGAGCTGCTCGTCGGCGAGGACGCGGGTCGTGGGCGTGAGCACGCCTGCGCCGGCCGTAATTTTCGCGACAGGCTCGCCGAGCCAGCGGATGACGCCGTCGTTGCCGAGCACAAAGGCGTCGTCGACGGCGTCGAAAACGCGCGTCGCGCGCGCTTCGAACTCTCCGGCGAGGGCCTTCTGGGCGGCCGCATTCAAGGCCTTGGCGGCTTCGCCCGCCGCCCCGGGATCTGGCGTAAAGCGAAAGCCCTGGAGGCTCCCGACATGCTGGCCTTCAACCAGCACGTCGCCGGCGGCGTTTATTTCGGCTTCGAGCATCGCATTCTCTCTTAAGCGGCGCATCAGCACGCTGGTGCGGCGATCGACGAAACGCTGCGTCAAACGGGCGTGCAGCGCATCGGACAGGCTGTCCTCTACCCGACGCGCGACGCTCTGCCAATGCTCGGCGTCGTCAAGCCAGCCCGATCGGTTCGAGATGAAGCTCACCGTGCGGACTTGCGCAAGCCGGTACGATAGCGTGTCGATGTCGCCGTCGGTCCGGTCCACGGCGGCGATATGCTTAGCCATCCAATCGGCCGGAATTTTGCCGCGTCTTGCAATGAAAGAAAAAACCGAGAGCGCCAAATCGGCGTGCGCGGCCGGAGAGCTCTTTGGATAATCCGGAATCTGGCAGGCTTCCCATAAACGCGCGACATCGGCGGGCGTCTTGGCGTTGCGCTGCGCGATTTCGTCGCGGCTGGCCGCCTCCAAGGTCAACTGATCCACAGCGATCGGCGCGCGGGTAAAGCGCGGATGGCCCGGGGTCTTGTCCAGAGAGCGCAGGAGCGCCGCGATGGATGAAAAATCGAGTTCGCTATTGCGCCATTGAAGGAGCTGAACAGGATCGAAGCGATGGTCCTCCAGCGCCTCGATCAGCTCTTCCTCGAAAGGCGGGCAGCGACCCGTGGCGCCGAAGGCGCCGTCGCTCATATGGCGTCCCGCGCGGCCGGCGATTTGGCCGAATTCCGCCGGCGTGAGGCGGCGATAACGCCAGCCGTCGAATTTGCGGTCGGAGGCGAAGGCCACATAATCCACATCGAGATTGAGGCCCATGCCAATGGCGTCCGTCGCAACGATGTAGTCGACGTCGCCTGACTGGAAGATCTCGACCTGCGCGTTGCGGGTGCGCGGCGAAAGCGCCCCGAGCACCACGGCCGCGCCGCCCCTTTGCCGCTTGATCCATTCGGCAATGGCGTAAACCTCCTCGGCCGAAAAGGCCACGATGGCGGTTCTCGGCGGCAGGCGGGAAATCTTCTTGTCGCCCGCGAAGGTGAGGCGCGACAAGCGCGGGCGCGAGAAAATGGGGGCGCCGGGGAAAAGCTCGCCGATCAGCGGCGCCATCGTGTCGGCGCCGATCAGGAGCGTCTCCTGGCGCCCCCGCCAGCGCAGCAGCCGGTCGGCGAAGATGTGCCCCCGGTCGAGGTCCGCGGCGAGCTGGATTTCGTCGATGGCCACAAAGTCCACGTTGACGTCGCGCGGCATCGCCTCGACGGTCGAGATCCAATAGGCAGGCGCGCGGGGCTTGATTTTCTCCTCGCCGGTGATGAGGGCGACGGCCTCGGAGCCGACCTTGGCGACGACGCGCCCATAGACCTCGCGCGCGAGCAGCCGCAGCGGCAGGCCGATGACGCCGCTCGGGAACGAAAGCATGCGCTCAATGGCGTGATGGGTCTTGCCGGTGTTGGTGGGGCCGAGCACCGCGGCCAACCCATGAGAGGCGGCGCGGCTTCCTGGCGGGAGCGGCGGCATGATGATTGTCGGTTCTTGTCGTTCTGACCCTGGGCCCCTTAGAAGGGCGGCGACGTCTCATAAAGGAACTTCTGGCGGAGCGCGAATTCACCTTCCGAACAGCGCGCGAACGAATCGCGGCCGAATCGCTGACTCTGGCCGAGTCATGCTCTGTTCCAACAATATATAGAAATTTTTGCCGTTTGTGCCCCAAATCTTGCGCGGATTGGACGTTATTTCCTCAATCGCGGCAACTGCTGCGGGACTCTCTCCCCCTTTTTTGTCAATGAGTCCCAAAGCCATCGTCCTGTTAAGTTTTAGGATCGAAAGGGAACGAGACGAGCACGAATCGCTTCTCCCTCCAGGTTTGCTATCCGTTCGGGCCGATATTGCGCTGCAGAACGTTCCTTGGCGCCAGATCTAGGAGGGGCGCGCCAAGGCGAGCCCCAGCGAGGCCCGCCGCCACGCGACAAACCCTAACGGCCTGTGCGAATCTGGGACGGGGGTCAGATTGATTGGTCCAACGCCCTCCCTCCCCAGAGGCGCTGGAGATGCGCTCAAGGATCGATCTAAGGTTAACGCCGCTCTTGTGCGCAACGGGCGGGCGTCTTTGACTTCGTCTGATGCGCTTGGGTAAAAGCTGCCCTCCCAACGGAAAGAGGCGAGCATATGGCGTCGATCGTCGAGCGGCTGAGCGAGGAACTTGCGGCGAAACCCTGGCAGGTGGAGGCCGCGATCGGCCTGCTCGACGGCGGTTCGACTGTCCCCTTCATCGCGCGCTATCGCAAGGAGGCGACTGGCCAGCTCGATGATGCGCAGCTGCGTAAGCTCGAAGAGCGGCTGAGCTATCTCCGGGAGCTCGAAGAACGCCGCAAGGCGATTCTCGATTCGATCGAATCGCAGGGAAAGCTCGACGAGGCCCTCAGGCGCGTCATCATGGAGGCCGACAACAAGGCCCGCCTCGAAGACATTTACCTGCCGTTCAAGCCCAAGCGCCGAACCAAGGCGCAGATCGCCATCGAAGCGGGCCTTGCGCCGCTCGCCGACGCGCTGCTCTCCTCGCCCGAAAAAGACCCGAAGGCGCAGGCCGAAGCCTTCGTGAACGCCGAAAAGAATGTGGCGACCGTCGAGGCGGCGCTCGAGGGTGCGCGCGCCATCCTCGTCGAGCGATTTGCCGAAGACGCCGATCTCATTGGCGCGCTGCGCGAGACCCACTGGCAGCAAGCAATTGTGAAATCCAAGCCGCGCGAGGGCAAAGAGGCGGCGGGCGCGAAATATTCGGATTACTTTGAGTTCTCGCAGCCGATCTCGAAGCTTCCCTCGCACCGCATTCTCGCGCTCTTCCGCGGCGAGAAGGAGGAGGTGCTGGAGCTCGAAATGGCGCCCGAGGCCGAGCCTGGGGTTGGAGGCTACGAGAGCCGAATCGCGCGCCGCTACAATATCGAGGATCGCGGCCGCCCTGGCGACAAATGGCTGCTGGAGACGGCGCGCTGGGCCTGGCGCACCAAGATCGAGCTGCATCTTTCCGTCGACGCCCGCTCCCGCCTGTGGCGATTCGCGGAGGAAGAAGCCATTCGCGTGTTCGCCGAAAATCTGCGCGACCTTCTGCTCGCCGCACCGGCGGGCGCGCGCGCGACCATCGGCCTCGATCCCGGCTTCCGCACCGGCGTGAAGGTCGCGGTGATCGACGCAACCGGCAAGATCGTCGCGACAACCCCGATCTATCCCCACGAGCCGCAGCGGCGCTGGGACGAATCGATCGCCATGCTCGCGAGCCTCGCGCGCCAGCACAAGATCGAGCTGATCGCGATCGGCAACGGCACAGCCTCGCGCGAGACGGATAAGCTCGCCGGAGAACTTATCTCGAAACACCCCGAGCTGAAGCTCACAAAGATCGTCGTGTCGGAAGCCGGCGCTTCGGTTTATTCGGCTTCCGAATACGCCTCGAAAGAACTACCCGACCTCGACGTCACGTTGCGCGGCGCAGCGTCGATCGCGCGCCGCCTTCAAGACCCGCTGGCCGAGCTCGTGAAAATCGAACCCAAGTCCATCGGCGTGGGGCAATATCAGCATGATCTATCGGAGACGAAGCTGTCGCGCACGCTCGACGCGGTGGTCGAGGACTGCGTGAACGCCGTCGGAGTCGACGTGAACACCGCCTCCGCGCCGCTGCTTGCCCGCGTATCCGGCCTTGGCGACACGCTCGCCGCCAATATTGTCGCGCATCGAGACGCCAACGGGCCGTTCCGCACGCGCGCCGAATTGAAGAAAGTCCCGCGCCTCGGCCCCAAGGCTTTCGAGCAGAGCGCGGGTTTCCTGCGCATTATCGACGGCGACGATCCGCTCGACCGCTCGGGCGTGCATCCGGAAGCCTATCCGCTGGTGCGCCGCATCCTCGACGCCGCGAAAACCGACATCAGATCGCTGATCGGCAACGCGAACGAGCTGCGCAAGTTCAGGCCGACGCAATTCGCCGACGAGACATTCGGCGTTCCAACCATCACCGACGTGCTGGCGGAATTGGAAAAGCCCGGGCGCGACCCGCGCCCCGCCTTCAAGACGGCGACTTTCCAGGAAGGCGTCGAGACCCTCAATGATCTGAAGGCCGGCATGGTCCTCGAGGGGGTCGTCACCAATGTGGCCGCTTTCGGCGCCTTCGTCGACATCGGCGTGCATCAGGACGGTCTGGTGCATATCTCGGCGTTGTCTAAGGAGTTCGTCAAAGACCCGCGCAGCGTCGTGAAGCCTGGCGACATCGTGAAGGTGAAGGTCATGGAGGTCGACGTTCCGCGCAAGCGCATCTCGCTCTCCATGCGCCTCGACGACGCGCCGGGCCAGCACGCCAAGGGCGGGCAAGGGGGCGGCGCTGGCCGCGACCAAGGTCGTCCGCGCGGACCGCAACAATCCTCGTCGGCGCCGCGCGGCGGAAAGCCGGCCGGCAATGGGCCCGGCGGGCTCGGAGAGGCGCTGCTGGCTGCGATGAAGCATAAAGGCGGGCGCTGAAATCGCAGAAACTGAAAGCTTGGAGCGCATTCTTATCGCGAAAGTCTGTCAACTTTTGCGCAATGCGCTCTAAAACCGAAGGCCCAGATACGGCGCGAAAACGCTCGCGCCGATCATCGCCGCTCCGGCCGCTGCGAGCAGGACCGCGCCAGCGGGACGTCCTTCGCTTTTTCGACCTCTGCGTGATACTGCGGCGAGACGACGTTGCAGACATGCTCGAAGGCCGTATTCATTGCCTCCGCCATCCAGACCAGGGCAATCGCCGCAATGAGCCAGCGCCAATCCTGGGCGTCAACTTGGCACGCTAGTCCCGCCGCTGTGACGGCGACCGTGGCCAGGGCGTGAACCCGGGCGTTTCTCTGCGTGCGGAGCATGAAGGCGAGCCCTGCAAAAGCGAAGGAAAAGCTTTTAAGCAGAGCAAAAGCCGAGAAGGCGCGGTGATTTTGCATCTTCGGCCCTTGCGCATGCGCCAAAGAAGGTGCTTCGCTTGCGACCGCGGTGGCCTATGGAGCGGGTGAAGGGAATCGAACCCTCGTATTCAGCTTGGAAGGCTGCTGCTCTACCATTGAGCTACACCCGCGGCCCTTTTTCTATGCCAAGCCGCGCGCCGCTTTGCAACGCAAAATCCTCTGACGGAGACGCCCGCATTTATCCATTTGACAGCGCCGCCGCAGCCCACTAACCGGAGCGCCCGACGGTGAATCATCAGGCGGGCGCTCAAACGCTGCTTCTTTCGTAAGGATCAACGAACCGTGGCCAAACCGGAACTCGGCGCCAAGCGCCAATGCCAGTCCTGCGCGACGAAATTCTACGACTTCAACAAGGACCCGATCGTCTGCCCGAAATGCGGCGCGATCTTCCAGCTCACCGCCATCTCGCGCGCCCCCGGCCGCGCCGAGGTGGAGGAGAACGAAGTCGAGGCGGAAGGCGTCGAAACGGTGTCGCTCGACGAGGTCGAGGAGAGCGAGAACGCCGCGGAGACGATCGATGTCGACGAGGACGTCGAGATCGATGACGCTGGCGAGGACGACACCTTCCTCGAAGCCGAAGAAGGCGAGGACGACGACGTCGCAGGCCTCATCGACAGCGACATAGAGACTGACGACGAGGTCTGATCCCCTTGGCGTTCTCACGAACGACAAAAAAAAACCCGCGGCCGACTGGCCGCGGGTTTTTTCTTTTTACAGGGCGGTCGCGACTACTTGCCGCGGCGCCGGCGCTGCTGGCCCAGGCCCATCTGTTTGGCCAGATTCGAGCGCGCCTGCGCGTAATTGGGGGCGACCATCGGATAATCGGCCGGCAGACCCCATTTCTCCCGGTATTCCTCCGGGGAAAGACCGTACTGCGTGCGCAAATGGCGCTTGAGGGATTTGAACTTCTTTCCGTCTTCCAGGCAGATGATGTAGTCGTTCGTCACCGAACGCTTGACGGCGACCGCCGGTTTCGGCGGCTCGGCCGGCGCCGCGGCCCCATCGGAGCCGACGCGCAGCAAAGCGTTGTAGACTTCGCTGATCAGGTGCGGGAGGTCGGCCGCCGGCACCGAATTATTGCTGACATATGCGGATACGATGTCGGCGGCGAGTTCGATATTGTTGGGCAGGTTCATTTCAGGGGCGCCTATTGCGTCTCGTGGGGGCCCGGAGAAGTGGGCGTCTTCTCGTGGAAAGCGTCGCCGCCTCAATAGCCCGAACAAAACTTATTGAGCGCGGGTTTTATCGAACAGGCGAAGACTAGAAATTAATTTATACCAGTGTTCTCGTTCTATCAAGAATTATTCTTCGTAATTTTTACGACATGCGAACTGCAGCGAATGTTTCTCTTTTCGTGACGCCAGCGGCGTCAAGGAGGCTGTCATAAACTCAAAGTCTCTAGCGCGTCCTCAGTCGTTTTAGGTAAAGTCCAGCCCAGATGAGGCTCCCGGGGGCGGCGACTGATCAGTAAACAAATGTCCGCCTTTTGGGATCAACTGGAGCAGTCATGTCCTCTTTCCGGGCCATACGAGTTGATGAACTCTCTGGCGCGCATTGCGCCGGTTACGTCGAGATGGCGGACGATGAGCTGATGCCGGGAGATGTCGATCTCGCCGTGCTTTACTCGGCGATCAATTACAAGGATGGCCTGGCGATTACGGGAAAAGCGCCAGTGATTCGCCACTTTCCAATGATTCCTGGAGTAGATCTCGCCGGGCGGGTGATAAGTTCGAGCCAAGAGGGTTTCGCGCCGGGCGATTTGGCCATCGCCACAGGCTGCGGCCTCGGAGAGGCGCATTTTGGCGGTTTCGCACAAAGGGCGCGGCTTCCCGGCGGTTGGCTGGTGAAGCTCCCACAATCGCTGACGCCCGCAAGAGCGATGACGGTCGGCACCGCCGGGCTTACCGCCATGTTCTGCGTGCTGGCCCTGGAGCGTCACGGCCTCGCGCCCGCCGATGGGCTCGCGGTTGTTTCCGGCGCGGCGGGTGGCGTGGGCTCCTTTGCCGTAGCCCTGCTGGCGAGCGCCGGCTGGCGCGTGGCGGCGATCACCGGGCGGCCCGACGAGGCCCCCTATCTCGAGTCGCTCGGCGCGGCCGAGATACTGTCCCGCGACGATTTCGCCGCGCCCAGCAAGGCGCTGCAGCAGCAGCGCTTCGCCGCCGGGATCGACACGGTCGGCGGAACGACGCTCGCAAATATTCTCGCGCAAACGCAGTTCGACGGAGCGGTTGCCGCCTGCGGCAACGTCGGCGGGATGGATCTGCCTACGAGCGTCGCGCCTTTCATCCTGCGCGGCGTGTCGCTCATCGGCGTCGAAAGCGTGCGGCCCAGGATAGATTTGCGCCGCGAAGCCTGGACGCGAATCGCGGCAGACCTCGACTCCGGGATAATCGACGCCATCTGTGAAATTATACCCTTCGACCAGGCGCTAGAGAGGGCGCGCCGGATCGTAGGGGGAAAAATACGCGGGCGGGTTGTCGTCGAGATGCCATAGCGGCGCGAATTTGGGCGCGCCGCCGAGCTTCTCGGCCGTGCCTTCCGAGTGGACTCTAATCGGGCGTTTGGCGCCGCCGCTCGGCGGCAAAGGTAGGACCATGAGTTCGGCATTCACCAAGGAACAGGACGACGACAATCCCCGCCAGGATTTGCCCGATCGTCCCGTCAGCCCGCATCGCAATCTGGTGACGCCGGAGGGCCTGCAGCAGATCGACGACGCCATGACGCGTCTACAGGCTGACATCGAAAAAGCCACCCGTGAGGGCGACAACCACGCGATCGCGCTTGCCCAACGCGATTGGCGCTACTGGCGGGCGCGGCGCGCGAGCGCGGTGGTGGTGCCCAATATCGCCGACCATTCGCACGTGCGTTTCGGCCATAGCGTCGTCGTGGAGGTCGAGGGCGGCGAACGGAAAACGTTCCGGCTCGTCGGCGAGGACGAAGCCGATCCTGCGAAAGGGCTGATTCCTTATGTCGCGCCGCTTGCGCAAGCGTTGATGGGCAAGAGCGTTGGCGACAAGGTCGAAGTGGCTCACCACGGCGCCAAGATCATCGAGATAAGTTGACGCGCTTTACTTATCGGACGGCGCCGCCGAGAGCGGCAGCCGCCTTCAGGAAGCGCGACGGATCGACCGCCTCGCCGTCTATGCGCACCTCGTAATGAAGATGAGGGCCGGTGGAGCGTCCCGTCGAGCCCACACGGCCGATGACCGCGCCGGGCGCGATTTGCTGCCCTGGCGCGACATCGATCGCGGAGAGATGCCCGTAGCGGGTCGATATGCCGCCGCCATGGTCGATCTCGACCAGATTGCCATAGCCGCCCTGCGGCCCCGCGACGCTGACAGTCCCCGCCGCCGTCGCCTTGACGGGCGCGCCATGCTCCTCGCGCAGATCGACGCCGCTGTGAAGCGCCGGACGGCCGAAGAAGGGGTCGGTGCGATATCCGAAAGTCGAGGTGAGCTGCAGCTCGCCTGAGAGCGGCTTGCGCAATGGCGTCGTCGGCAGCGCGCGCCGCAGGCCGTCGAGCGTCGCGACGGCGCTCTGTGCGGCGGCAAGCTCGCGCTCGAAGAGGCTGTCGCCGGATTTTGGGACAGCAACGAAGGGTCCGCCGACCGCGGGCGGGCCATCCTTAGGGCGCGGTTTCGGGACATATCGATCAGCCGGAACTCCCGCCATGTCGAAGGCAAGTCGCAGCCGCGTCGCCGCTTCGACCGCCGGACGCACGATCCCCGAAAGCCGATGCGACTGCTCGCGCTCGACGCGGTCGAGCGAGGAGGCGACGCTTTCGAGCCGCGCCTCCATGGGCGCGCCGGGGTCGGCGGCATGGGCGAGCGGGGCCGATGGCGCGACCGTTCGCGGCGCCATGGAGGTGTCGATAGGGACGAGCTCGTCGCGCTTGGGCGCGGGGTTGGGGGGCGCGAGCGGAAGCGGCTTCGATTCGCCGCCGAGACGCAGCTCGAGTCCCTCGGGCTCGGGCTTTCCGCTGTAGCTCAAGGGGGCGTTCTCAACCCCGCCCCGAGGCGCCTTTGGCAGGCCGCTCGCGGCGCCGACGGGCGCCTTGGCGAAAGGCAGGCCCGCTTTCAACGCGTCGAGGGCCGAGGCTTGGGGACGCTCCGGCGCGACCAGCGAAACCCCGGCGTCTCGGGAGATCGCGCGTTCGAGCAGTTGGGCGACCACGGCGGCGCGAGTCTCGAGCTTCGCCTGCCTGAGAACCAGATTTTGGACCTTCCCCTCGACGCCATCCTGATTGATGAATTGTCGGCTCGCGAGCTGGTCGAGGCGCAAACGCAGAGCCGCGATCCGGTCCTCATAGGCGTATTGCATCTGCGTTTGGCGATCGACCAGGCCGGCAAGCAATTCATCACGAAACACGGTGTATCCAGCGCCGCCGACGATCACGAGTACGAGGAGCCCGAGGACGACGAAGCCGGCCGCGAGCGCGGCGGGAGACAAGCGAAACATGCGGGTGCGGTGACCGCGCGACAGTTGCACGATGAAATCGCCGGACGCATCGACAAAGAAACGAGACTGGTCACGATAGCGCATGTCGATCCCGCGTCGCGCGTTTTCCTGAATTACCCGGCCGAAAGCCTCTCCGGTGATCTTCCGGCCTCGAAGCTGGATCAGAACTCATTAAGGTTAATGCTTCGCCAAAGGCCTAACGTCAGCGCCGGCGACCGCGAGCGGCCGCCCACGAACTGTCCTGCCGAGCTCGTGGACACGGGCGGCGAGGACGCTTATGTTTTGAGTAATGTTACGCCTTCTGACCCGTTTTCTCGGATTGCTGCTGCTCGCGGGAGGGTTCATCGCCCTCATCGTCGACGGCACGCGCTCGATCGCAGGCGGGGCGCTTCTCGTGACGAACCTGCATCGCGGCCTCGCCGAATCCTTCCCCTCGCTCTATCACTCCCTGGAGGCCGGATTGCGGGCGAAATCGGCTTTCCTGTGGGACCCTGTGCTGGCGACGCTGATGCTGCTGCCGGTCAGCGCGGTGCTTGGCGGCGTGGGCGCGCTGCTCATCGTCTTCAGCCACAAGCAGGAAGCTTCGAATCGCTATTGGCGCCGGTGAAGGCCGCTTTATCTTTAAAACATGTCAATATTCGACAAGCTCGATCTCGCCCGGCGCCTCAGGCCTATCCCTGACCGCGAGACGCCCGTTCCTCATGACGCGCGCCATTTTGTGAATGGGCATATGCTTGATCCGCCGTTCCCGGCCGGGACCGAGCAGGTTCTGTTCGGCATGGGCTGCTTTTGGGGCGCCGAGCGCAAGTTCTGGCAGGCCGGCGAAGGGGTTTATGTCACGGCCGTCGGCTACGCGGGAGGAACGACGAAGAATCCCACCTACGAGGACGTCTGCACGGGGAGGACCGGCCAAGCCGAGGTGGTTCTCGTCGTCTATTATCCGGCCGTTCTCTCGTTCGAGAATCTGTTGCGGATTTTCTGGGAGAGCCACGATCCCACCCAGGGCATGCGCCAGGGCAATGACGTGGGCGCGCAATATCGCTCGGCCGTCTATGCGACAACGCCTGAGCAGCTTGCTGCGGCGCAGGCTTCACGAGACGCGTACCAACAAGTATTGACCAAGGCGGGATACCGGCCCATCACGACCGAAATCAGGGAGGCCCCGCCCTTCTATTACGCGGAAGCCCACCACCAGCAATATTTGGCCAAGAACCCGGGCGGCTACTGCGGGCTCGGGGGCACGGGCGTCTCTTGCCCCGTGGGCGGCGGAGCGGCCTGATCTCAGCAGGTCACTCCGCGTTCAGCACTTCCCTGCAGGCGGAGGGCAAGGCCGTCATGGTCATGGGCGGCCAAGACTTGCCCGGCTTTTTTGGAGTCAGGGCCTCGTCCGTGAACCACCAGGCGAGCGACTGATCGCAGCCGTCGCCGGCGGGCGTCGGATCCTGGTCCCTGCAGCTCGAGCCATCCGGACAGAAAAGCCGCACGTGGAAATGGTAGTTGTGCCCCCACATCGGCCGCACCTTGCGCATCCAGGGCTCGCCCTCAGCGGCCCGGCAAAGGGCCCGCTTGATGGCGGCGTTGACAAAAATGCGCTGGACCTTCGGCTCCATCGCCGCGGCGCGGATGACCGCCAGATGGCCCTCGCTCCAAACATCCGGCTTCACGTCGAGATGGTCGTCGCGAACCACGTCGGTCGCAGACATCTCCTCCCGCTCGGCCCTGCTGAGTTCCCGGTTGGGCATGGGCGTGAGCCATATGTCCGCGTCTAGACCGATCTGGTGGGAGGCGTGGCCGGTCAGCATCGGCCCACCGCGCGGCTGCGACATGTCGCCGATAAGAAGCCCCGGCCAGCCGGAGGCTTGTGAAGCCTTGGCGGAGAAGCCCTCCAGAAAGCGGACAAGCTCCGGATGGCCCCAATTGCGGTTGCGGGAAAGGCGCATGACCTGCCAATGGGGCCCATTCACCGACAATTGCTCGCCGCCAGCAAGACAGCCTTTCGAATAGAATCCGATCGGGTCAGGCCCGAGCTGCGCGCTGTTCCGCGCCCGGCCGAAAAGCTCCTTCGCCGGAGTCTTTGGATCGGATGGATTGGCGAGCGGCGGCAACGGTTTGGGGTCGAGCGTTCCCTTATCCTGGGCAAAAGCCTGCGCAACAAGCCCCAGAATCAGAAGTGCGGCAAATCCAAACGCCCGCATATCAGTCATCGTTCTTCTCTTCCCCACGCACGCCCGGCGGTTTCTTAGCCGATAGTTGCCGGTCAACCTTACCGATCCATTCACGTTGCCGCTTGCGAAACATTGAGCCACAATCTCAGCAATAAAGTTCACTGGAGTTGGGTCATGCGTTTCAAACTTTTCTTTTTGGCTTTAGCGGCCTTTTTTGCCTCGTTCAGCTTCGCTTACGCCGCCGCCGATATTCACATCGATTTGTCGTCACAGATCATGCGGGTCGAGTCGAGCGCCGGCAGCTATACCTGGCCCGTCTCGACGGCTCGCGCCGGCTATGCGACGCCGCGCGGCTCCTATGCCCCGACGGGGATGCAGCGGATGCATTATTCCCGCAAATATCACATGTCGCCGATGCCCTATTCGATCTTCTTCCGCGGCGGCTACGCCATCCATGGCACCTACGCCACAGGCGCCCTGGGCCGGCCCGCCTCGCATGGCTGCGTGCGCCTCGCGCCCGGCAACGCCAAGCGGCTTTATGAAATTGTGCAGGCCGAAGGCGGCAGGATTTCGATCACCGGCGCGCCGCCGGCCGGCGGAGCGCGCTACGCCAAGGCGCGCCACAACTTCACGCGCTACGCCCACCTGCGTCACAGCCGCCACGGCCACGCCATGGCCTATGCGCCCCTTCACAATTATCGCCATGGCACGCTCCGAAGCTGGCAGGCTCACCCATACGCGCCTTTCTGATTGTCTTGGTGAGCGCGAGAGCATCGTTAACGTAAACTGCCCATTAAGGGCTCTGAACCACAATCGTGGCCATGCGGCGCCGATTGTGGGGCCGAACCAGGCCAGGGCTCCCGCCACGGCCGGGGGTCACATTTCAGGGCTGGCATGGGCGAGATTGTCGAAACGATCATTATCGGAGCCGGCCCGGCCGGGCTGACAGCAGGATACACTCTCGCAAAACACCAGCGTGACGCGCTCGTGCTCGAACAGGACCCGCTCTATGTCGGCGGAATATCGCGTACAGCGAGCTATAAAGGCTTTCTTTTCGACATCGGCGGCCATCGTTTCTTCTCGAAATCCAGGGAAATTGTCGACCTTTGGAACGAGATTCTGCCGGACGACTTTCTCGAACGCCCACGGCTGTCCCGCATCTTTTACAGGGGAAAGTTCTACGCCTATCCGCTGAAGGCGTTCGAGGCGTTGAAGAACCTCGGCCTCTTCGAAAGCGCCCTGTGCATGGCTTCTTTCGCTTACGCGAAGGCCTTTCCGGTCAGGGAGCCGAAGACCTTCCATCAATGGGTGCGCAACCAGTTCGGCGAGCGCCTCTTCGGCATCTTCTTCAAGACCTATACCGAGAAGGTGTGGGGCATGGGCTGCGACGAAATTTCCGCGGATTGGGCGGCGCAGCGCATCAAAGGCCTCTCGCTAGGCGCCGCCATCATCGACGGCCTGCGCCGTTCGCTGGGCCTGCGCAAAACGCAGGCGGGCGCAAAGACGCTGATCGAGAGCTTTCGCTATCCGCGCCGGGGCCCCGGCATGATGTGGGAGGCCTGCGCGCGAAAGTTCAAGGAGATGGGCGGGCGCCTTCTTATGGGGCTTAGCGTCAACGCGCTCCATTACGACGAAGCGGCCAGGCTCTGGACCGTGCGCGCGACGAGGCAGAGCGGAGAGGTCGAAATCTTCCGCGCCCGCCACGTCATGTCCTCGGCGCCGCTGCGCGATCTGATGAACGCCATCGAGTCCGCGCCGCTCAGCCTCTTCAACGCCCGCGACCTCAAATACCGCGACTTCCTCACCGTGGTTCTGATCGGCCGCCCGCGCAAGGAGCTGCCCGATAATTGGGTCTATATCCACGACCCCGCGGTCAAGGTCGGCCGCGTGCAAAATTTCAAGAGCTGGTCGCCGGAGATGATCGCCGACGGCGTCTCCACCTGCCTCGGGCTCGAATATTTCTGTTTCGAAGGCGACGGGCTGTGGACCGCCCCCGACGAGGATTTGATCGAGCTTGCCAAACAGGAAATCGGTCAGATCGGGCTGATGGACCCCCGTGACGTGCGCGACGCCTGCGTCGTTCGCCAGGCCAAGGCGTATCCGGTCTATGACGACGCTTACGCACAGAACGTCGAGACGATCCGCCGCGAGATTGCGGCCCGCTTCCCGACGCTGCATCCGATCGGCCGCAACGGCATGCACAAATACAATAACCAGGACCATGCGATGATGACCGGCATGCTGGCGGCGCTCAATATCATCCGCGGCAAGCAGGCGTTCGATATCTGGCGGGTCAACGAGGACGCAGAGTATTCCGAAGGCGGCGTCGAGGGTGCGGAGGAGGCGCTCGCAAGCGAACGGCTCGCGCCGAAAAAGGTCGCCTGACGATGTCGGTCACATCGGCCCGAGAAGGCGCGCCTACCCCGCGTTTCACGCCGGCGCGTCTGATGCGCTTCTTGCGCGACATGGTCCGTTACGCGGCTGCGAGCCTCTTTGCGCTCGCGTTGGATTACGCCGTGCTGTTGACGCTGACGAAGGGCTTGGGCGTCGGCTATCTTCAAGCCGCCGCCGCGGGCTTCCTGTCAGGCCTCGGACTCATCTATCTCCTCAGCATCCGCTATGTCTTCGAGGGCCGGCGGAGCCGCGCGCCAAGCACGGAGATGCTGGGCTTCCTCGTCACCGGCGTCGTCGGCCTGACGCTGACCGAGGCGCTGATGGGTCTCTTCGTCGGCCAGTTCTGCTTGCCCGTCCCGCTCGCCAAGGCGGCGACGGCGGGCTTTGTGTTCATGTTCAATTTCCTGACGCGCCGGGGTTTGCTGTTCAAGGCGGCGAACGCGTGACGCGCGCTCTGGCCTAAAACGTTCGCGCCTCCTCGATCACGCGGTTTCGACATTCCAGCGTTAGGCACGCAGATGAGTGAAAATATCGTTCCGAGCCTTACGCGGACGATCTTCAGACCGCTTTCCTCTCTGGATGCGACGCGCATCGTCAATGCGCACCTTGTCAAGGCGGCGCTCCTTTGCGCCCTGGCTCCGACCGCCATTTTCGCGGTGTTTCTTCAGCCAATCGCGGCGATGGCGTTGCTCGCCGGCTGCGCTCTCGGCGCCTACCTCATCGTTTCCAAATGGGTGCCCGGCGCGATCTTGTCGGCGCAGCTCGATATGCGGCTCTATGCTGGCTGCCTGGCGGGCGGCCTAGCCCTCTGCTTGCTCGGCGGCGAATATCATCTGTTCTTTTCGACCTGGGACTGGTTCACCCGCGACGCGGTCCTCGCAGATCTGGTCGGCAACACGTTCCCGGTTTTCTACCACTACCAGGGCGCGGACTTCTTCCTGCGTGCGCCCCTCGGCATGTATATGCTCCCGGCGGCGATCGGGTGGGGTTTCGGGCTGAAGGCGGCGCATTTTGCGCTGCTGCTGCAGAACACGTTTCTATTCAGCTCGCTTTTATACCTGGCCGGGTCCCTTGCCGGCGGCGCGAAGCTGCGTTTTCTCTTGCTCTTGATCTCTTCCGGCCCGGTCGACGCGATCCCCCTCCTCGCAGATTGTTATCTCTTCCAGCCGGAGTGCGTAATAAAACCGCATTTCATGTTCTGGAATCCGTTGGCGCGTTACTGGGCCCAATTGCCGCAGCTTTTTTGGGCCCCGAACCACGCTCTTTCAGCCTGGCTGACCGCGGTCCTTATTCTGCTGAGCATCCGGCGCGAGATCGACATCGCGCTGCTCGCTTTATCCTCTATCGCGTTGCTGTTCTGGTCGCCGCTGCCGATGATCGGGGCGGCCCCGCTGCTCTTGATGCGCGGCATCGCAAGCCTGTCCCCTGAGCTGTCGCGCGACCGAACCGCGCTGGCGACCGCAGCCGGAATGATGCTTTTGCCGCTGCTCGTCTATCTTTCGATCGACGCCGCCGCCCTGAGCCGGGGTTGGCTCTTCGAGAAAGAGGGCTTCTTCCTTTGGTACCCCATGGCGCTCGTCTTCGGCATTCCGCAAGTCTGGTTGCTGGTTTGGGGGCGCGACGACATTCCCCCATGGTTGAAACCAACATTTTTCGCCGCCTCCGCCGTACTCGTGCTCTTTCCGCTTTATCGCATCGGCGTGACCGTCAAGGACAATGACATGGCGATGCGGGCCATGATGACGCCGATGTTTCTTCTCGGATTTATCTTTGCCGAAGCGGCTCCGAAACTGGTGGAATCGACCCACCGGCCGCGCGCCATTCTGGCAGGTTCCATCGTCGGGATTTCGGCGGTCACCGGAATGATGGAGATTGGCCGGTCCGTCGTCGATCCGAGCTATGAGATCAACGACTGCAATTTGCTCACGGCGACCGACAAAGTCTTGCCCGGCTTTCCCGCATCCAACTATCTCGCCCATGTGGAAAAGGCGCCGGCGTGGCTTGTCCCCGCCTCGGGCAGGCGCCTCGAAATAGAACGGCGGAAGTGCTGGCCGAATTACCCGTTCGCGCCTGAATGACAGCAGGACGCGCACAGCGACGGCCGAGCTGACCTCGACCGCAAATCGCCGAAAGGCGCGTCTCTCCTTGTTTTCGCCTTTTGAGCCGTGAAATAAGCGCAAAAACCCTATCGCGAAAACCCCAGGGACACACACCGCCGTGAAGACCTTCGACCGCCGCCGATTTCTGATGAGCGCCGGCGCGCTCGCCGCCGCGCCCGCCTTCGCGCAGCCCTCCGTGCAGGAGCTTGCCGGCGAGCTGCAAGTGCGCGTCGAAAACAAATCCGTCCAGGAACTTTGCGCGGAGAAGGATAATATAGAGCTCGACTTTGTCTCGCCGCGCATTCGGAGCTTGCAGATCCAGGCGGTGCATCCGTCCTATATCAATACGATTGTCTCCGACCGCTGGGCGCCTGACTGGTCGAGCTGCGATCTCTCCCATGATCCAAAATTCTTCGCGCAGGCGCGCCGACGCACCTTCTGGGAGACGCCCGAATTCTGGCTGACGGGCTACACTTTCCCCTCATTCTGGCGCCCCAACGACGTCCCGATTCGGGTGGGCGACTCGGTAGAGACAGGCTTCCACCTTATTCAATTGTGGATGTGGTATCGCGAGCGCGCCGAGGAGATCATGGTTTTCTACCCGCCCGACGGCTACTGGCGCGCCCGGCCGCTGCCTTTCGAAGACATGCGCTGGACCGCCTATGGCTCGTCCTTTCTCGTCGGCCCCGTCGAGACGCAGGAACGGCCGATCGTTGCCCTCAAGGAAATCGCGTTCGATCCTAAGGCGCGCAGTTTCACGCTCAAGTTCAAGCGCGGCGGCGAGGCGACGCTCGCCTTGAAGAGCATCGATCAGGAGCGCCTCACGCTCGATGTCTCCTTCGACGACGCCTTGCCGGGCGGGCGGCCGTTCGCGGCCTTGCGCTCCATGTACGCCATGGAGACCATGAGCGACGCGGCGATCGTCGCCTGGCGCAGCAAGCGCGGGAAGGGCTGGGAGGAGGCGCCCGTCATCGACTTCCCCGGCGCCAGCGCCACGGAAGTCTGGGTCGGCCGGCATCTGCCCTCGCGCCACAATCTCTCCGCGCCGGACATGGTCTTCAGCAAATTCCAGGGCGTCACGGGGAAATGACAGCCGGGCGTTGGGGCGCGCTCGACGCCGCGCGCGGCCTCGCCGTTCTGGCGATGGTCGCCTTTCACCTGACCTGGGATCTGGGCCATTTCGGCTTTATAGACGCCTCTATCCCGTGGTCCGCCCCGGTGAAGGGCTTCGGCCACGCAATCGCCTTCTCTTTTCTCTTCATCGCCGGCGTGTCGCTGACGCTCGCCCATCGGTATGGCGTGCGTTGGCGCGCGTTCTGGCGGCGCCTCGCCATCGTCGCGGGCGCGGCAGGCATAGTGAGCCTCGGCACCTATATCGTCTTCCCGAGCGCCTTTGTCTTCTTCGGCATTCTGCACTGCATCGCCGCGGCGAGCCTGCTCTCGGTCGGCATTCTCTTTCTGCCCCCGTCCGCGGCGATTGTCGCCGGCGCCCTGTTCATCGCGGCTCCGCATTTTCTCGGATCGCCCCTCTTCAACTCGGCTTGGCTGCAATGGCTGGGGCTTTCGACGACCGAGCCGCTGACCCAGGACTGGCGACCGCTCTTCCCCTGGGCCGGGGCGATGCTCCTCGGCGTGGCCGCCGGGCGGCTGCGTCTCTCCCGGCAGGAGGATACGACGGAGCCGGCGAAAACATCTATGGCGCCTGCGGATGAGCCTTTGAGCTGGCTGCGCCGCGACCGCGCGCTCCCCAAGGAAGAGAAGGAACGCGTGGCGCCTTTAAAATATATCGGCCGCCATAGTCTTCTGATCTACCTCGCTCACCAGCCTCTTCTCTTCGCCGCTTTCACCGGCCTTCTCATGATCGCGCCGCCGCCCGAGACTGCGGCCGACTTCGTCGCCGAGTGCGTTAAAAGCTGTCGCGAGGAGGGGGCCGAGCAGGGCTTCTGCCATGAGGCCTGCGTCTGCACGGCCGAGGAGGCGACGCGCAGCCACGCGCTCGTGGGCGTCACGAACGACGCCGAACGTGGGAAGAGGCTTCAGGAAATCGCCGGCAAGTGCATCGCGGCGCGGAAATAGGGAATCCCTCCCCTTTACGGGGAGGGTGGGCCCGCCAAAGGGCGTCTTTTAAGACGCCCGTCTTTTAGACGAGCTCTGGCGGGGTCGGGTGGGGTAAAGCCCCACCACTATGGTTGCGGCCGGAACCCCACCCGGCGGCCTGAGGCCGCCGACCTCCCCGTAAAGGGGAGGTATTTGGCGCCCCGCCGCCCATGCCTCGCTATTGCCGTAGTGCGGCTTACTTCTTCTTGTTGTAAGCCTCGACCACGTCCTCGACCGTATGCAGGCCGGGCTCCGGCGCATTGACCAGCACGGCCATATTGCCGGGGGCGTGCTCGTTCTTCCACATCTTCATGTGCGCCAGCGGGATCTTGTCCCAGGCGAAGACCTCCGACATGCAGGGGTCGACGCGGCGGTCGATCACGAACTGGTTGGCGGCGGCCGCCTGCTTCAGATGCGCGAAGTGCGAGCCCTGAATGCGTTTCTGGCGCATCCACACATAGCGGGCGTCGAAGGTGATGTTGAAGCCCGAGGTGCCGGCGCAGAACACCACCATGCCGCCGCGCTTGGCGACGAGGGTGGAGACCGGGAAAGTCGCCTCGCCCGGATGCTCGAAGACGATGTCGACGTCCTTCTTGCCGGTGATGTCCCAGATCGCCTTGCCGAATTTACGCGCTTCCTTGGTCCACTCGACATATTCCGCCGAGTTGACCTTGGGGAGCTGACCCCAGCATTTGAAATCCTTGCGGTTGATCACGCCCTTGGCGCCGAGCGACATGACGTACTCGCGCTTGGATTCGTCCGAGATCACGCCGATGGCGTTGGCGCCGGAAGCCGCGCAGATCTGCACGGCGAAGACGCCGAGGCCGCCCGACGCGCCCCACACCAGCACATTGTGGCCGGGCTTCAGCTCGTGCGGCTCATGGCCAAAGAGCATGCGATAGGCGGTGGCGAGCGTCAGCGTGTAGCAGGCGGACTCTTCCCAGGTGAGGTGCTTGGGGCGCTGCATGAGCTGGCGGTCCTGCACGCGGCAGAACTGGGCGAAGGAGCCGTCCGGCGTCTCATAGCCCCAGATGCGCTGCGAGGCCGAGAACATCGGATCGCCGCCGTTGCACTCCTCGTCGTCGCCGTCGTCCTGGTTGCAGTGGACGATGACCTCGTCGCCGACCTTCCAGCGCTTGACCTTGGAGCCGACCGCCCAGACGATGCCGGCCGCGTCGGAGCCCGCGATGTGATAAGGATTCTTATGCGCGTCGAGGACGGAAATCGGCTCGCCGAGCGCCGCCCAGACGCCATTGTAGTTGACGCCGGCCGCCATCACGAGAACGAGCACGTCGTGGCTGTCCAGCTCCCAGGTGGGGAGGACCTCGAGCTGCATCGCCGTCTCGGGCGGACCGTGACGCTCCTTACGGATCGCCCAGGCGTACATGTTCTTGGGAACATGGCCGAGCGGCGGAATTTCACCCAACTCGTAAAGATCTTTTTTATCGGTCAACGTCGCGTCTCCTCGGGCGCTTCTTTCGTCTCGGCGGCCCGTCGGTCGAATTCCTTCAGGGATGACGGCCTCTTTGCGGTCGCCGTCCCGCCGGGCGCATTCATATACGGGGAACTCTTTGGGGTGAAGCTCCCCTTAAAGCGCCGTTCAGAGACTTAACTAACGCGGCAGGACGCCCGCCCCAGCTTGCGGGCGCGCGGCCGGCGTATAATTTGGACGAGGGCAGATTGGGCGTGGGGCGAAGGCTTTTTGGAGGCGCGCGTCATGAGCGACACCCAGGTATCCGCGCTCGATCACACGGTCCAGCTGACCAATGTCTGGCTCAAGCGCCTGGCGGAGGATCATCGATTGGGCGACCGGCCGCACGCCTATGGCGCGCTACGCGCCGTGCTCCATGCGTTGCGCGACCGGCTGACCCCGGAACAGGCGATGCATCTCGGCGCGCAGCTTCCGATGCTGGTGCGGGGGCTTTACTTCGAAGGCTATCGGCTCGCCGACAAGCCGGACGTCCAGCGCCGGATCGAGCAATTCGAGGACAGGATCGCGCGCGAGCTTTTGCCGGGCTTCCCTGTAGAGCCGGGCGCCGCCGCGCGGGCGGTCTTTGCGGTGATGTGGCGGGAGCTGGATTTCAACGAGATCGCCAAGGTCGTCTCCGACCTGCCGATGCCGCTGCGGGAGCTGTGGCCTGAGGAGGCGCAAAAGCTGGCGAAGGCGCGGTCGGGGGAAGGGTGAGCGCTCGCTCGGGATCCGAGCGCCCTTACATGCGCCTTCGCCTGCTTGAGGGCCCAGCGATAACCTAATCCGTTTCGAGCCTGGCCGCTCGTGAAGCGACGGCGAAGCTTGCCGCGTCCAAGCCACGACTTGTCAAAACGCCCCTCTGTGCTATCGCAGCGGCGAGGAGGAGCCCGATGAACGACAAGTCTGCCGAGAAGAGCCGGAGCGCTGGCCGCGATAAGCCCTGGATGTTCCGCACCTACGCCGGTCACTCGACCGCCGAGGCGTCGAACCGGCTGTATCGCTCCAATCTCGCCAAGGGCCAGACGGGTCTCTCCATCGCCTTCGATCTGCCGACGCAAACCGGCTACGACAGCGACCACATTCTCTCGCGCGGCGAGGTCGGCAAGGTCGGCGTGCCGGTCTCGCATCTCGGCGACATGCGCGCGCTCTTCGACGGCATTCCGCTCGGCGAGATGAACACGTCCATGACCATCAACGCCACCGCCGTGTGGCTGATGGCGCTCTATATCGCGGCGGCCGAGGAGCAGGGCGTTCCGCGCGCGAAGCTGCAGGGCACGACGCAAAACGACATCATCAAGGAATATCTCTCGCGCGGCTCTTATGTCTTCCCGCCCGCGCAGTCGCTGCGCCTCACGCAGGACCTCATTCTCTTCACCACGAAGGAATGCCCCAAATTCAACCCGATGAACGTCTGCTCCTACCATCTGCAGGAAGCGGGCGCGACGCCGGCGCAGGAGCTCGCCTATGCGCTGGCGACGGCGGTGGCGATCCTCGACGGGGTGAAAGCCTCGGGGCTCTCCGACGAGGACTTCGGCCAGGTCGTCGGCCGCATTTCCTTCTTCGTCAACGCCGGCATGCGCTTCGTCACGGAACTCTCCAAGATGCGCGCCTTCACGGAGCTGTGGGACGAGATCACTGAGCGCCGTTACGGCGTGAAGGACGAGAAGCTGCGGCGCTTCCGCTATGGCGTGCAGGTCAATTCGCTCGGCCTAACCGAGCAGCAGCCGGAAAACAACGTCTATCGCATTCTCATCGAGATGCTGGCGGTCGTTCTCTCCAAGAACGCCCGCGCCCGCGCCGTGCAGCTTCCCGCCTGGAACGAGGCGCTCGGCCTGCCGCGTCCCTTCGATCAGCAATGGTCGCTGCGCATGCAGCAGATCATGGCCTATGAGACAGACCTTCTCGAATACGGCGACATTTTCGACGGCAATCCCGAAATCGCCCGCAAGGTCGCGGAGCTCAAGGACGAAGCCAAGGCCGAATTGAACAAGATCGACCAGCTCGGCGGCGCCGCCGCCGCGGTCGAGATCGGCTATATGAAGTCCAAGCTCGTCCAATCCAACACGGCGCGCCTCGAGGCGATCGAGGCCGGCGAGCAGACCGTCGTCGGCGTCAACAAATTCACCAGCACCGAGCCGTCGCCGCTCGCCTCGGGCGACGGCGCGATCATGGTCGTGCCGGAAGGCGTCGAGGCCGAGCAGATCGCACGGCTGAAGGCCTGGCGGGAGACCCGCGACAACAAGGCGGCTCAAGCCGCGATCGAAGAGCTCGTCCGCGCCGCGAAGGAAGGCCGCAACATGGTCGAGCCGTCCATCGCCGCCGCCAAGGCCGGCGTGACGACCGGCGAATGGGGCAATGTGCTGCGCGGCGTCTTCGGCGAATATCGCGCGCCGACCGGCGTCTCCTCCACGGCGCGCCAGGTTGGCGGCCAGCTCGACGCGGTGCGCGGCGAGGTCGAGCGCGTCTCGCAGAAGATCGGCAAGCGCGCCAAATTCCTCGTCGGCAAGCCGGGCCTCGACGGCCATTCGAACGGCGCCGAACAAATCGCCGTCCGTGCGCGGGACGCGGGCTTCGACGTGATCTACGCCGGCATCCGCTCGACCCCGGCCGAGCTTGTCGAGACCGCAAAGAAAGAGGGCGTCCACTGCATCGGCCTCTCCATCCTCTCCGGCTCGCATGTGACGCTCGCCCATGAAGTCATGCGGCTGATGAAGGAAGAGGGTGTCGACGCGCCGCTCGTCGTCGGCGGCATCATCCCGCCGGCGGACGAAAAGCTTTTGGTCGAGGCTGGGGTGGCGGCGGTCTATACGCCGAAGAACTACGACCTCAACGTCATCATGACCGACCTGGCGCATATCATCGAGAAGAGCGCGGAGACGGTCTAGGCGCTCCGGCGCGAGCAGCCTGCCGAGGCTGTTTGGCCGCTTTGATTTGGGGCCTCGAAGGCTCTAAAGGTTTCGCAGAAGACGATAGCCGCATTCACCCCCTCCCTGTCCCTCCCCCGCTTCGCGGGAGAGGGGACGCTCGCGATCAGCAGCGTCGACTAAGGCGCCAGCCTGACTCCCCCTCCCGCGTGGGCGGGGAGGGCTGGGGAGGGGGCGAAAGGCGCCGCAAAGAGGAACCGCCCCGTGACAAAGCCGCTTCCCAATTCCTTCCGCGCCGGCCCGGACGAGAACGGCCGTTTCGGCATTTTCGGCGGCCGCTTTGTCGCCGAGACCCTGATGCCGCTCATCCTCGACCTCGAGGAGGCCTACCGGCAAGCCAGGAACGACCCCGCCTTCCACGCCGAGCTCGCGGACCTCCACAAACACTATGTCGGCCGTCCGAGCCCGCTCTATTTCGCGGAGCGCCTGACCGATCACGTACGCCAGAACGCGGGCGAGGGAAAAGGCGCCAAAATCTATTTCAAGCGCGAGGAGCTGAACCACACAGGCTCCCATAAGATCAACAATGTGCTGGGGCAGATTTTGCTGGCGAAGCGCATGGGCAAGAAGCGCATCATCGCCGAGACGGGCGCCGGCCAGCACGGCGTCGCCACCGCCACGGCCTGCGCACGCTTCGGGCTCGAATGCGTCGTCTACATGGGCGCCGTCGACGTCGAGCGGCAAAAGCCCAACGTCTTTCGCATGAAAATGCTGGGCGCGACGGTGAACCCGGTGCAGTCCGGCGCGCGCACGCTGAAAGACGCGATGAACGAGGCGCTGCGCGATTGGGTGACCAACGTCTCCAACACTTTCTATTGCATCGGCACGGCCGCCGGACCGCATCCCTATCCGGGCATGGTGCGCGATTTCCAGTCGATCATCGGCAATGAAACGCGCGCGCAGATGCAGGAGGCGGAAGGACGCTTGCCAGATTCGCTCGTCGCCTGCATCGGCGGCGGCTCAAACGCCATCGGCCTGTTCCACCCCTTCCTCGACGATCGGGAGGTCGAGATTTACGGCGTCGAGGCGGCCGGCCATGGCGTCTCGGTGCCGAACGGCCACGCGGCGTCGATCGCCGGCGGCCGGCCGGGCGTGCTGCACGGCAATCGCACTTATCTGCTCATGGACGACGACGGGCAGATTTTGGAAGGCCACTCGATTTCGGCCGGCCTCGATTATCCGGGCGTCGGCCCCGAACATAGCTGGCTGCACCAGACCGGGCGCGTGAAATATCTCAACGCCACTGATAAGGAGGCGCTCGCCGCTTTCCAGATCTGCTCGAAACTGGAGGGCATCATCCCGGCGCTGGAGCCCTCGCACGCCATCGCGAAAGTGCTCGAGCTTGCGCCGCAAAAGCCGCAAGATCATCTGATGGTAATGAATCTCAGCGGCCGCGGCGACAAGGACATCTTCACCGTCGCGGAGGTTCTCGGCGAGATGTGAGGCCTATCGCGCCCTCGTTCCTTCCCGAGGATGAGGGCGCGCCGTCACCGCACAGGCTCTTCGGGCTCGCTGAGACCGAAGAGCCGGTTGCCCGTTCTGCGGATCGCCGGCAGGCGCGGATCGTTTGGATCCTCCAGCAGCCATTGCGCGCCGACGACCGCGCAATATTGCACGAAGGCGAAGGACATCGGATCGTCGATGTCGGGGCGCATATGCGTCAACAGGCACGCAAGCCCCTCGATTCGCGCGCAGTCGACCTGATTCAATATCTCGCGCACGATCGGCTCGCTCGCCGCGAGACGACGGATTTCACGCTCGAAACGGAAGTCGAGCTCGAAGGGCTGCTCGCGCATCAGCGCGCAGATTTCCGCTTCGGATTGCGCGGCCTCGTAACGCTTGCCCGCAATTTCGATGACCTGCGTGCGCCAGCGCTCCATCAGCGCGCGCAGGAAGGCGTCGCGGTCTTCGAAGTGATGGTAGAAGCTGCCGCGCGTGCGCCGCGCCGCCGCCGTGAGACGGTCGATCGTCAGCGCCGCCGGCCCTTCTTCTCCCAGCAGCTTTGCCGCGAGCGCCAGCCAGTCTTCCTTTTTAAAACGACTCATAGGGTTAAGCTCGCACAGCGCACGGCTCTTGCCAAAACCATACTATGAGGTATGGTATTGCCATTGCCGATTCATCAGGGCGACCCACGATGTTTTACGACTCCGAATTTATGCCTTTCACCCCCAATGAGCGCCCGAGCTTTCGCTCAATCCAGCGTAACTTCCTCGAGGCCTACCCACCCGCGGCCTATCGGGAGGCATTCTGGTCGTTGCGTGGTCTTTGGCCGATCATGCCGAAAACGGTCTATCTGACAGACCCCGCCCTGATTGAAGAAATGCTGCTCACGCGCGCGGAATTCTTCCAACGCGACGTGGTGACGGTTCGGGCGCTTGCAGGAGCAATCAACAAGGGCTCTTTGTTTTTTGCAGAGGGCGCCGATTGGAAATGGCAGCGGCGCGCTTTAGCGCCGGCGTTCCGGCACGAAAATCTTCTGGCGCTGACGCCGATTTTCACGCGCTGCGCGGGCGAGCTTTGCCAAGCCTGGCGGCGGGAGCGGCCGACCGCGCCGATCGACGCCATGAAGGCCATGTCGGAAGTCACTTTCTCCATCATCGAAAGCGCCGTTCTCGGCGGATTTCGTTGAAAAAGTCTGCGACAGAGCTTTGTCGCCCTCCGTTGGAGGCGTTTTCAGGATTTTGGGCGGCACCATTTTCGCCGGGCGGCGCGAAAGCCGCCGTCGCGGGCGGCTTATGCCG
>JAMBEQ010000260.1 GCA_024506175.1 Methylocystis sp. | reverse complement strand
GTGATGAGGCCGTCGTTGTACTGCTGCTCATATTCCTTGGCGGCGGCGCGCGTCTCGCCGACGATGCGCTCCTTCGTCTCCGGCACGACCATGTCGTCCTTGCCGAAGGAGATGCCGGCCTTGAAGGCTTCGCGGAAGCCCATCGCCATGATGCGGTCGCAGAAAATGACCGTCTCCTTCTGACCGCAGTTGCGGTAGACGGTGTCGATCATGTTCGAGATTTCCTTCTTGGTCATCAGCTTGTTGACGACGTCGTAGGGAATCTTGTTGTGCTTTGGCATCAGCTGGCCGAGCATCATGCGGCCCGGAGTCGTGTCGAAGATTTTCGACACGCGCTTGCCGGCCGCATCATAGGTCCAGCCGCGGCCTTTGATCTTGGCGTGCAGCGTGACCGCCTTGGCCGCGAGCGCATGCTCGATCTCGCCCTGATTGGCGAAGCACATGCCCTGGCCCGGCTCGCCGTCGCGCTCCTGCGTGAGATAGTAAAGGCCGAGAACGATGTCCTGTGACGGCACGATGATCGGCTGACCATTGGCCGGGTGCAGGATGTTGTTCGTCGACATCATCAGCACGCGCGCTTCCAGCTGCGCTTCGAGCGACAGCGGGACGTGCACAGCCATCTGGTCGCCGTCGAAGTCGGCGTTGAAGGCCGCGCAGACAAGCGGGTGCAGCTGGATCGCCTTGCCCTCGATCAGCACCGGCTCGAAGGCCTGAATGCCGAGGCGGTGCAGGGTGGGCGCGCGATTGAGCAGAACCGGATGCTCGCGAATAACTTCGTCGAGGATGTCCCAAACCTCGGGCTTTTCCTTCTCAACGAGCTTCTTCGCCTGCTTCACGGTCGCCGAATAGCCCTTGGCGTCGAGGCGCGAATAGATGAAGGGCTTGAAGAGCTCGAGCGCCATCTTCTTCGGCAGGCCGCATTGATGCAGCTTCAGCTCCGGACCGACGACGATGACCGAGCGGCCCGAGTAGTCGACGCGCTTGCCGAGCAGGTTCTGGCGGAAGCGGCCCTGCTTGCCCTTCAGCATGTCGGCGAGCGACTTCAGCGGACGCTTATTGGCGCCCGTGATGACGCGGCCGCGGCGGCCGTTGTCGAACAGCGCGTCGACGGCCTCCTGGAGCATGCGCTTTTCATTGCGGATGATGATGTCGGGCGCGCGCAGCTCGATCAGCCGCTTCAGGCGGTTGTTGCGGTTGATGACGCGGCGGTAGAGATCGTTTAGATCGGACGTCGCGAAACGGCCGCCGTCGAGCGGCACGAGCGGACGCAGATCCGGCGGGATGACCGGGATCTCTTTCAGGATCATCCATTCCGGGCGGTTGCCCGACTGGGTGAACGCCTCGATGATCTTGAGACGCTTGGCGAGCTTCTTTGGCTTCAGCTCGGTCTTCGCCTCGGCGATCTCCTGGCGCAGGCTGGCGGCGATGCCTTCGAGGTCCATCGACTCGAGCAGCCTGCGGATCGCCTCGGCGCCGATCATGGCCGTGAAGTGGTCCTGGCCATATTCGTCCTGCGCGGTCAGATACTCCTCTTCCGACAGGAGCTGGCGCTCCTTGAGCGGCGTGAGGCCCGCATCGATGACGATATAGGACTCGAAGTAGAGGATGCGCTCGAGGTCCTTCAGCGTCATGTCGAGCAGAAGGCCGATGCGCGAGGGCAGCGACTTCAGGAACCAGATGTGGGCGACGGGCGCGGCGAGCGAGATGTGGCCCATGCGGTCCCGCCGCACGCGCGCGAGCGTGACTTCGACGCCGCATTTCTCGCAGATGACGCCCTTGTACTTCATGCGCTTGTACTTGCCGCACAAGCACTCATAGTCCTTGATCGGCCCGAAGATGCGCGCGCAGAACAGGCCGTCGCGCTCGGGCTTGAACGTGCGGTAGTTGATCGTCTCCGGCTTTTTGATTTCGCCGAAGGACCAGGAGAGGATCTTCTCCGGGCTCGCGATCGAAATCTGAATCTGGTCGAAGGCCTGCGTCGCCACGACCGGATTGAAGAGATTCATGACCTCTTGCTGATTCATGGTCTTCTCCTGGACACGGTCGAGGACGCTCAATTTTGCGTCGCCTGCCGGTCGAAATTCCCTTGGGGTCTCCCCTTCTCCCGCTTGCGGGAGAAGGTGGCCCTCGCCTCAGCGAGGGCCGGGTGGGGCCGGCCCTCATCCGTCACGCCTTCGGCGCGACACTCTCTCCCGCGAGCGGGAGAGAGGAAATGTTGATTACTCCGCGGCCTCCGCGGTCGCGGTCGGCGGCGCGAGCTCTTCTTCTTCTTCCGGCGCAGCGTTGGTCAGCTCGACATTGAGCGCCAGCGAACGCATTTCCTTGATGAGCACGTTGAAGCTCTCCGGAATGCCGGATTCGAAAGTGTCGTCGCCGCGCACGATCGATTCGTAGACCTTGGTGCGGCCCGCGACGTCGTCCGATTTCACCGTCAGCATTTCCTGCAGCGTGTAGGCGGCGCCATAGGCTTCGAGCGCCCAGACCTCCATTTCGCCGAAACGCTGTCCGCCGAACTGCGCCTTGCCGCCCAGCGGCTGCTGGGTGACGAGCGAGTAGGGGCCGATCGAGCGCGCATGGATCTTGTCGTCGACGAGGTGGTGGAGCTTCAGCATGTAGATGTAGCCCACGGTCACCTTACGGTCGAAGGTCTCGCCCGTGCGCCCGTCGTAGAGCGTCACTTGACCGGACGAGGCGAGCCCCGCCTTGGTCAGCATGTCGACGATATCCTTTTCGCGGGCGCCGTCGAAGACCGGCGTCGCGATCGGCACGCCGCGCCTCAAGTCCTTCGCCGTCTCGATGAGAAGCGTCCCGTCGAGACCGTCGATCTCCTCGTCCGGTCCATAGACATCGGTCAGCGCGTTGCGCAGCACGCTGGCGTCCTTCGACTTCATATAGGCGTCGACGGCCTTGCCCACCTGCTTGCCAAGACCCGCGCAGGCCCAGCCGAGATGCGTCTCCAGGATCTGCCCGACGTTCATGCGGCTCGGCACGCCGAGCGGGTTCAGCACGATGTCGACGGGCGTCCCGTCCTCGAGGAAGGGCATGTCCTCCTGCGGCACGATTCGCGAGACGACGCCCTTGTTGCCGTGGCGGCCAGCCATCTTGTCGCCGGGCTGGATCTTGCGCTTCACAGCCACGAAGACTTTGACCATCTTCATCACGCCGGGCGGCAGCTCGTCGCCGCGCTGCAGCTTCTCGACCTTGTCGAGGAAGCGGTTCTCCAACCCCTTCTTCGACTCGTCGTACTGCTTGCGGACGGCCTCGATCGAGGCCATCAGCGCGTCGTCCTCGATGACGAAGGTCCACCACTGAGACCGGGGATATTCGTCGAGGATCGCTTGCGTGAGCGCCTGATCCTTCTTGAAGCTCTTCGGCCCCGCGATCGCCTTCTTGCCGATAAGCGTCTCGGCGAGACGGGCGTAGGTATTGCGGTCGAGGATGGCGAGCTCGTCGTCTCGGTCCTTGGCGAGCCGCTCGATCTCCTCCCGCTCGATCGCCTGGGCGCGCTCATCCTTCTCGACGCCGTGGCGGTTGAAGACGCGCACTTCGACGATCGTGCCCTGAACGCCCGGCGGCACGCGCAGCGAGGTGTCGCGCACGTCGGAAGCCTTCTCGCCGAAGATGGCGCGCAGCAGCTTTTCTTCCGGCGTCATCGGGCTCTCGCCCTTCGGCGTGATCTTGCCGACCAGAATGTCGCCCGCCTGGACCTCGGCGCCGATGTAGACGATGCCCGCTTCGTCGAGATTCTTCAGCGTCTCCTCAGAGACGTTGGGAATATCGCGCGTGATCTCTTCGGGCCCGAGCTTCGTGTCGCGCGCCATCACCTCGAATTCATCGATGTGAATCGAAGTGAAGACGTCCTCCTTGACGATGCGCTCGTTGAGGAGGATCGAGTCTTCGAAGTTGTAGCCGTTCCACGGCATGAAGGCGACGAGCACGTTGCGGCCGAGCGCCAGATCGCCGAGGTCCGTCGAAGGGCCATCGGCGATGATGTCGCCCTTCTTCACCAGGTCGCCGACTCGAACGAGCGGCTTTTGATTGATGCAGGTCGACTGGTTCGAGCGCTGGTACTTCATTAGGCGATAGATGTCGACGCCGGGCTTCGCCGGGTCGAGCTCTTCCGTCGCGCGAATGACGATACGGGTCGCGTCGATCTGGTCGACGATGCCGGTGCGGCGCGCCGAGATGGCGGCGCCGGAGTCGGCGGCGACGACCGCCTCCATGCCCGTGCCGACGAGCGGCGCGTCAGCCTTCACCAGCGGCACGGCCTGACGCTGCATGTTTGATCCCATGAGCGCGCGGTTCGCGTCGTCGTTCTCCAAGAACGGAATGAGCGCCGCGGCGACCGAGACAAGCTGCTTGGGCGACACGTCCATTGCGTCGACCTTCTCGCGCGGCACGAGCATCACGTCGCCAGCGTGACGGCAGAGCACCAGATCCTCGAGAAGATTGCCTTCTGCGTCGACCGGGGCATTGGCCTGGGCGACGTGATATTTCGCCTCTTCCATCGCCGAGAGATAGGCGACTTCGTTCGTTACCTTGCTGTCGCGGACGCGGCGGTAGGGCGCTTCGATGAAGCCGTATTTGTTCACGCGCGCGAAGGTCGCGAGCGAGTTGATGAGGCCGATGTTCGGACCTTCCGGCGTCTCGATCGGGCAGATGCGGCCGTAATGCGTCGGGTGCACGTCGCGCACCTCGAATCCGGCGCGCTCGCGCGTCAGGCCGCCCGGACCCAGCGCCGAGAGTCGACGCTTGTGCGTGATCTCGGAGAGCGGGTTGGTCTGGTCCATGAACTGCGAGAGCTGCGACGAGCCGAAGAATTCGCGCACCGCGGCGGCCGCCGGCTTCGCGTTGATCAGGTCCTGCGGCATGACCGTGTCGATGTCGACCGAGGACATGCGCTCCTTGATCGCGCGCTCCATACGAAGCAGGCCGAGGCGATACTGATTCTCCATCAGCTCGCCGACCGAGCGGACGCGGCGGTTGCCGAGATGGTCGATGTCGTCGATTTCGCCGCGGCCGTCGCGCAGGTCGACGAGCGCCTTCACCACCGCGAGAATGTCCTCGCGACGCAGCGTGCGCACGGTGTCGGGCGCATCGAGATCGAGGCGCATGTTCATCTTCACGCGGCCGACGGCCGAGAGGTCGTAGCGCTCGGCGTCGAAGAACAGCGAATGGAACATGTTTTCCGCCGTGTCCATCGTCGGCGGCTCGCCCGGACGCATCACGCGATAGATGTCGAACAGCGCTTCCTCGCGGTTCGAGTTTTTGTCGACCGCAAGCGTGTTGCGGATATAGGGGCCGACATTGATATGGTCGATGTCGAGAATGGGCAGCTCGTCGAAGCCCTTCTCGATGAGCGTCGGCAGCGTCTTGACGGTGATCTCGTCGCCCGCTTCCGCGAAGATTTCGCCGGTCGACGGGTCGTAGAGATCCTGCGCGAGATACTGGCCGTAAAGCTCCTCGCCGGAGACGCGGATCGCCTTCACGCCCTTCTCGGCGAGCTGACGCGCGGCGCGCACGGCGAGCTTCTTGCCCGCTTCGAGAATGACCTGGCCGGTGTCGGCGTCGATCATGTCGGCGACCGCCTTCACGCCTTTCATGCGCTCGGCGTCGAAAGGCATGCGCCAGTTCTCGCCATCGGCCTTGTAGGTGATGGTCTTGTAGAAGGTCGAAAGGATCTCTTCGCCGTCGAGGCCGAGCGCGAACAGAAGCGACGTCACCGGAATCTTCCGGCGGCGGTCGATGCGCGCATAGACGATGTCCTTGGCGTCGAATTCGATGTCGAGCCAAGAGCCGCGATAGGGAATGATGCGGGCGGCGAACAAGAGCTTGCCCGAGGAGTGGCTCTTGCCCTTGTCGTGGTCGAAGAACACGCCCGGAGAGCGATGCATCTGCGAGACGATGACGCGCTCGGTGCCGTTGACGACGAAGGTGCCGTTCGACGTCATGAAGGGCATGTCGCCCATGTAGACGTCCTGCTCCTTGATGTCCTTGACCGACTTCGCCTGCGTGTCGGGGTCGACGTCGAACACGATGAGGCGCAGCGTCACCTTGAGCGGCGCTGCGAAGGTCATGCCGCGCTGGCGGCACTCATCGACGTCATATTTCGGCTGCTCGAACTCGTAGCGGACGAATTCGAGCAGAGAGACGCCCGAGAAGTCGGAAATCGGGAAGACGGACTTGAAGACGGACTGAAGACCCTCGTCGGGGCGGCCGCCCTTGGGCTCGTCGACGAGCAGGAACTGATCGTAGGAGGCCTTCTGCACTTCGATCAGGTTGGGCATCACCGCCGCTTCCCGGATGTGTCCGAAAAATTTGCGGGTGCGCTTGCGACCGGTGAACTTGCGGGCCGACGTCTGAGCCATGTCGCTTTTCGAGCCTCTTTTGATGGAAAGCGAATAGCGAATGGCGAGTCGCGAATAGATCGGTCTATTCGCCATTCGCCATTCGCTATTCGCCTCGCTTTCGTGCCTTCGTGCAGAACCCCCTCCCGCCGAAGCGGGAGAGGGGAAAACAAATTCGAGCTTACTTGAGCTCGATCTTGGCGCCGACCTTCTCGAGGGTCGCCTTGATCTTCTCGGCCTCTTCTTTCGAAGCGCCTTCCTTGATCGGCTTCGGAGCGCCTTCGACGAGGTCCTTGGCTTCCTTCAGGCCGAGGCCGGTGATCGCGCGGACCTCCTTAATGACCTCGATCTTCTTGTCGCCAGCCGAAGCCAGGATCACGTTGAACTCGGTCTTCTCCTCGGCGGCCGGAGCGGCGGCGCCAGCGGCCGGAGCAGCGGCGACGGCGACGGCGGCAGCGGCGGAAACGCCCCACTTCTCTTCGAGCATCTTGGCGAGCTCAGCCGCCTCGAGGACGGTGAGAGCCGAGAGGTCTTCGACGATCTTTTCGAGATTAGCCATTTGTAGCGTCCTTGGAATTTGGTTCGGTTTGGTTCTGCGTGCCTCTTAGGCCGCGTCTTTCTTGGCGTAGGCGCCGAACACGCGCGCGAGCTTGGCGGCAGGCGCGGTCGAGAGCTGGGCGATCTTGGTCGCGGGCGCATTGATGAGGCCCACGAGCTTGGCGCGCAGTTCGTCGAGAGACGGCATGGTCGCAAGCGACTTGACGCCGTCGGTGTTCAGCAGCGTGGCGCCCATGGCGCCGCCCAGGATCACGAACTTGTCGTGATCCTTGGCGAAGGCCACGGCGACCTTCGGCGCCGCCACCGGATCGTCCGAGTAGGCGATCAGGGTCGGCCCCTTGAGCAAGGGGCTGATATCGGCGACGCTCGAGCCATCCAGAGCGATCTTGGCGAGGCGGTTCTTGGCGACCTGAACAGTGGCGCCCGCTTCGCGAGCCTGCTTGCGCAGCCTCTGCATCTGGGCGACCGTCAAGCCGGAGTAGTGCGCAACGACAACTGCGCCGGCCTTCGAAAAGACCTGCTGCAGCGCCGCTACGGCTTCTTTTTTCTCCGCTCTATCCACGGTTGCTCTCTTCTAACAGGCGGGAAACCCCGCCGGTTGCGACATGCCGCCCGCGGGACGCAGGCGGCGCCGTAGATCCTGTCCCCGAAACGAAGCGCCAATTGGCGAACCGCTCCGGTTGAAGGGGCGCGAACCAAATTCGAAGGACGTCGGCGTTTCCGCCAGCGGCCAAAAAATTACGGTTTCCCCGTCTGTGCAGGCCGCCTTCGGACGACAGATTTCTCTCATCGCCTCGGGCCGATTGAGCCGCTTGGAGGTGTGGATAACCCCGCGCGGGCGCCGGCAGTCTCGGACAGGACATGGCCGGACGGGACGCGAGGCATAACCCCGGGTCCGCCGGCCTATCCACCGCCTTCCCCTTCGAGCCATTGACAAACTCGAGGTTCGGACGGAAGCTTCAAAACTGAAATCGGGGCTGGGGAGTGATAACCCAGTCCCGGAACAGCCTATTTAATGGGGCGGCGTTCGTTTGCCAAGTGCAAATTTGGGGTTTATGCCCCCGCTCGCGAATGATCTGGCCACGGACGAACAGCCGTTTGGCGCGGGGCCCGTAAAGGGAGGATCGGCGCGCGGCCAGCATTCAGGCGCCTGCCAGCATCATCGCCGCCCTGGCGTGAACTCCATGCGTATCCTTCCGCTACGCCTCTGAAAGACGCTCTCGCCATAGCCCCGCGACGCGGCTGCGTGGCGGGCGCCGCCGTTTTTTCGCGCGGCGTTCGCCCCGTTGCGCCCCTTATCGCCTTCGCTCGCCACACCCGGATAGGTCGCCCCATGCTGGCCTCGGACCGGGCCGACGGAGGCAAGGCAGAGATTATAGGCCCCTGCATCCTTGATCGCCTCACAGTCGTCGATCGTCCGGGGACCTGCGAGCGCGGGAGGCGACAAAATAAGGGCGACGATAGCCAAGAGAAGCGCGTCACTGCGCCCTTTGGAGTGGCGGCGGGAAGCCTCGCGCTGTCCAGCCCTCACCGCAGCGTCGCTCCCGTTTTCCTGCCCGCTTCCGCGACGATCTTCTGTGCGACGGCCTCGATCTCGGCGTCGGTCAGCGTCTTCTCGCGCGGCTGCAACGTCACGGCAACGCCGATCGATTTTTTGCCCTCAGGCACGCCAACGCCTTCATAGACGTCGAAGACGCTGACGTCCGTAATGAGTGTCTTGTCGGCGCCCGCGACGGCTTTGACGAGATCGCCTGCCGGCGACGAGCGGTCGACGATGAAGGCGAAGTCGCGCGAGAGCGGCTGAAGATCGGAGAGATCGAGCTTCGGCTTGATCTTGGTCGGCTTGGCCTTCGGCGCTGGCAGCGCGTCGAGAATGATCTCGAAAGCAGCGATGGGTCCCTCGACGTCCAGCGCTTTCAACGCGCGCGGATGCAATTCGCCAAAATATCCAACCACAGCCTTCGGGCCGAATTGCAGCGTTCCTGAGCGGCCTGGGTGGAACCAGGACGGACCGCCAGGGATAATTTGCAACCCGCCGGTCGCAGCGCAGAGCGCGCCAAGAAGCGTCATGACGTCGGCCTTGGCGTCGAAGGCGCCGGCGCGTTGGGCGGGGAAAGACCAATGCCGTCCCGCGCCAGCGAGGCCGCGCCGGATTCCGGCGGCGGCAAGGCGCTGGCCCTTCTCGCTCGGATCGATGAAGATTTGGCCGACCTCGAACAGGTCTTGATCCCCAAGCCCCCGTGCGGCGTTGCGGTTGGCGGCGGCGACGAGACCTGGCAAGAGGCTCGGCCGCATATCGGAAAGATCGGCGGCGATGGGATTTGCGAGCGCGAGGCCCGGAGATCCGCCGCCGAAGGCTTCCGCCTGCTCCTTGGCGACGAACGACCAGGTGACGGCTTCGACGAGACCCTGGGACGCCAGCGCGCGGCGGGCGTTGCGGGCGCGCTTCTGCATGGGCGTCAGCACGGGGGCGGCGACGCCTTCGGGGCGGGGCAGGGGAGCCGAAGGCACATTGTCGACGCCGTAGATCCTTACGATCTCCTCGACAATGTCCGCCTTGCCCTCGATGTCCGGCCGCCAGCTCGGCGCGGCGATGTTGCCGCGCTCCGTTCCCGTCTTTTCAACGGTAAAGCCCAGGCGCTCGAGAATGGCGGTCGCCTCGGCCTGCGAGACGTCGACGCCCGCGAGACGTTGCGTCTCGCTCCAGGGGAAATCCACGACGCGCCTGTCGCGCGGCGCGGCTCCGGCGATCACCCATTCGGATGGCTCGCCTCCGCAGAGCTCCAAAACGAGCTGAGTCGCCAGCTCGCCGCCGGGCAACGCAAAGTCGGGGTCGACGCCGCGTTCGAAGCGGTAGCGCGCGTCGGTGACGATGCCCAGCTTGCGGCCCGTATGGGCGATGTTCTGCGGATCCCACAAGGCAGTTTCGATCAGCACGTCGGTCGTGTCGTCGTTGCAGCCGGAGACCTCGCCGCCCATGACGCCCGCGATGGATTCGACGCCGTTGTCATCCGCGATGACGACCATCGTCTCGTCGAGCTCATGGGTCTTGCCGTCGAGCGCAAGCAGCGTTTCGCCGGCGCGCGCACGGCGCACGACAAGATCGCCCTTTACCTTCCTGGCGTCGAAAACGTGAAGCGGGCGCGCGCGGTCGAAAGTGAGAAAATTGGTGATGTCGACGAGCGCATTGATGGGGCGCAGCCCGATCTCACGCAGGCGTTTCTGTAGCCAGGAGGGGCTCGGGCGATTTTTCACGCCCCTCACGAGGCGCAGGCCGAAGAAGGGCGCGAGATGCTTCTCGCCTTCCGCGAAATCGAGCGTCACGCCGAGGGGGCAGGGGAACCTGCCCTCGATGGGAAGAATGTCCTTCTCCTTCAACACCCCGAGTCCGGCGGCGGCGAGGTCGCGCGCCACGCCATGGACGCCCGCGGCGTCGGGGCGGTTCGGCGTGAGATTGATCTCGATCACCGGATCGTCGAGGCCTGCCCATTGCGCATAGACGGAGCCGACGGGCGCGTCCTCGGGCAGCTCGATGATGCCGTCGCTTTCGGCCGCAAGGTCGAGCTCTTCGTAGGAGCACATCATCCCGAGTGATTCGACTCCGCGAATAACGCCCTTGCCTAGCGTGATCTTTTTGCCGGGGATGTATGTACCCGGCGCAGAGAAGACGGTTTTCAGTCCGGCCCGCGCATTGGGCGCGCCACAGACGACCTGCACCGGCGCGCCGGCGCCCGTATCGACCTTGCAGACGCGAAGCCGGTCGGCGTTCGGATGCTGCGTCGCCTCGACGATCTGCGCAATGGTGAAGGCTTTCAGCTGCGCGGCGGGGTCGTGCACATGCTCGACTTCGAGGCCGATGCGCGTGAGCGTCTCGACGATCTCGTCGAGCGTGGCGGAAGTGTCGAGATGCTCTTTGAGCCAGGAGAGGGTGAGTTTCATTGTGCCGAAATCCGAGTTTGCGTTCTGCTCGCCCGCCGAGGCTTGCTGATCAGGTTGACCGCAAGCAGCCGTTTGGTTTTTTCGTCGAGGGTACGAATTTTTTCCACGGCGTCTCTGGCGCTCGCAACCAATATGCGCACTTCATCTCTGGAGTGGCCCGACCACTCAGGGTCGTAGTCGGCGCTCTCGCGCGCCTCTTGAAGTTCGAGAACCACGGGGCTGAGTTGCTTGACGACTAATCCAAACTTCTCATCGCGGGCCTGTTGAAAGACCCGGCGCACAGCTTCATGGTCGAGAGATCGATGTAAGACGCGGGACGCCTCCCAGTCGATCCGGGTTCCGACAAGCGTATCAGCGCACATCCATGCGAGCGTATTGAACACCGCGTAATACGCCGACGACATAGCTCGCCGCAGGCTGGCTTGTCGTGGCTTTCCTTTGTCTCTTCTCGCGAGCTCTTCCGCAATATCGAGGAGGTCGTCGATCATCAATGCGAACGCGCTGAATAAGGCTCGGATGAATCGTCTTCGACCGAGACGTCGTCAGGATGGGTGAACCTTATATAAGGGAAACGCGAATCACTGATTGCTAGGAGTGCGTCGCTCACGGCCACTCTTGCATTGACCGACTTATCGGCTGACAGCGGCGCGTCGCTCCGCTTCATGACGACTTCTAGGAATAATGACTCTTCATCAGCGTGATCAAGCTTTTCACGAATCACGACGTGGTCGATAGCCGACGGGCCGAGCGTTTGCATGAGAGCATTTTCGATTGCACATCGCGTCGACGCAGAGACGGTCATTCGACTTCCCCTCTTCTGCTAAGCGCTCAACCCGCCCGCGAGCGTCGGGAAATCCAGCGGCCTAAACCCATAATGCTCCAGCCAGCGGGTGTCGGCGTCGAAGAAGGCGCGCAGGTCCGACATGCCGTATTTCAGCATGGCGAGGCGGTCGATGCCCACGCCGAAAGCGAAACCCTGATAGACGTCCGGATCGTGCCCGCAGTTTTTGAGCACATTCGGGTGGACCATGCCGCACCCCAAAATCTCCATCCAGTCCTCGCCTTCGCCGAAGCGGATTTCACCGCCCTGGCGACGGCACTGCACGTCGACCTCCATCGAGGGCTCGGTGAACGGAAAGAAGGAGGGGCGCATACGTAGCTTCACCCCCTTCACCTCAAAGAAGCTTTTCAAAAACTCCTCCAGCACCCATTTCAGATGCCCGAGATGCGTCGATTGGTCGATGACGAGCCCCTCGACCTGATGAAACATCGGCGTATGCGTTTGATCGAAGTCGCATCGATAGACGCGGCCGGGGCAGATGACGCGGATCGGCGGCTTTTGCGAAAGCATGGTGCGCACCTGCACCGGGCTCGTATGGGTGCGCAGCAGCTTCTTCTCGCCGGCTTCCGGCGCGAGGAAGAACGTGTCCTGCATCTCGCGGGCAGGATGGCCCTCGGGGAAGTTCAGCTTGGTGAAGTTGTAGTCGTCGCTCTCGATGTCCGGGCCCTCGGCGACGGCGAAGCCCATGTCCGCGAAGATAATGGAAAGTTCGTCCATCACCTGCGAAATGGGATGAATGCGGCCGCGCTCCAGGGGGCTCGTCGCGGCGGGAAGCGTCACGTCGAGCGTCTCGGCCTTTAGGCGCGCCTCGAGCGCCGCCTCGGCGAGCTCGGCGCGGCGAGCGGCGAGCGCCTCGCTTGCCTTGTCCTTCAGCGCGTTGATCTTGGCGCCTTCGGTCTTGCGCTCCTCGGGCGACATCTTGCCGAGCGTGGAAAGAAGCGCCGATATCGCGCCCTTTTTGCCGAGCGCCGCTAGGCGCACGCCCTCCAGCGCCGGCTCGTCGGGGGCTTCCGCGATCTGGCGCAACGTGTCTTCTTCGAGTTTCGCGATATCGTTCATTTTAGCGCGTCTGTCTGCGAGATAGGCCGTTAGCGCCCGTCAATGCGAGCAAAGCGATCCGGCGCGGCGATGCCGGCCCTGGATTGCTTCGGAGCCTTGCTCCTCGCAATGACGGCGGAAGCCAAAGCCTGCCCCGCTGCCTGAAAGATTTCCCGCGCCTTCTGCCACGCGCGGGGGCTCCTGTCGAGGCTGGAGCGCCTTCCGCGGAAGTTGAGAGGGTTTTGCGACAAAGAATGCGTTCTTATCGCTCGCATGGTTCCAAGCAAGCGGAAAAAGCGCTAGCTCGCCGTCCGGGGCCGGTGCGCGAAAAGCTGGGCCAGCGCCGAGGAGGCGACACGCGATTTCACGTCGTCCGCGCGGCTGGTCAACACGATGGGGACGCGGGCGCCGAGGACGACGCCCGCGGTATCGGCGCCTGCGAGGAAGACGAGCTGCTTGGCAAGAATATTGCCAGCCTCGAGGTCGGGCGCCACCAGAATATCTGGGTCGCCCGCCACCTCGGAGCCGATATGCTTGGCGTCGGCGGCTTCGCGCGAAATGGCGTTGTCGAAAGCGAGCGGCCCGTCGAGGATCGCGCCGGCGATCTGGCCGCGGTCAGCCATTTTGCATAGGGCGGCGGCTTCGACGGTCGACGGGATTTTTGGCTCGACCGTTTCGACTGCCGAGAGTATGGCGACTTTCGGCCGCATCACGCCCATCGCATGGGCGAGGTCCACAGCGTTGCGCACGATGTCGCGCTTGATGTCCAGCGTCGGGGCGATGTTGATCGCGGCGTCGGTGACGAACAGCAGCTTGTGGTAGGTTGGGGCGTCGATGACGAAGACATGGCTGATGCGCCGGTCGGTCCGCAGCCCCGTCCCGTCGCGCACCACGGCGCCCATCAGTTCGTCCGTATGCAGCGCGCCCTTCATGATCGCGTGAATTTTGCCGCGCCGGGCCAGCTCCACCGCCTGATCCGCCGCCGCATGGCTGTGCGGCGCCTCGACGATGTCGACGTCTTCCAGGGAGACGCCCGCCTCTCGAGCGGCGGCCTCCATTTTCTTGCAGGGGCCGATGAGGGTCGGGACGATCAGCCCCTTGTCGCGCGCCGCAAGGGCGCCTTCCAGCGAGGGCCGATCGCAGGGGTGAACCACCCCCATGCGAACCGGCGGCAAGGACTGCGCGCGCGTGACGAGCTCTTGCAGCAGGGCGCCGCGGGGTCTCAAATAGACGGCGGTCCAGGGCGGGGAGACTTTCGCGATTTCGGTTTCGCTCATCTTTCGTCTCGTTGGCTTGGCAGGATTTTTCAGGAAAACCGCACGACGCATCGCCGAAATCCTGCTCAGATCACCGGGTCTCGCGCAATTCGCTCGGTGAAGAATTTGGCAGCGCGCGCGTAAGACTGGTCGTTGTCGCCGCGGAAGTCGAAACCTTGATGATAGATAAGCTCTCCGGACGACACGCGCGTGATGGAGACGCCCATGCTCAGGATCAGCGTGCTTACCTTGTTCACCAGGCCGGTCATCACGAGGTCGGCGCCCGCTTTCTTCGCGAGCGTCACGCCGCAGCCGTTGCAGGTCCGAATATAGGTCAGCTTCAGAATTTGATCGAGATCGTCCGCGACGACCGAGCGGTCGACAATCTCATAGGTTCCCCGCGCAGCGAGCCCTGCGGCGATGTCGTCGCGTGCTTGGGTGAGACGCCGCGCATGATCCGCCCGCTGGTCGACGGGTTCGTTGGACGTGTCGACAATCTCGAAATCGAGGATGAGGAGCCGTCTCCCAGTCTTGATCCCGGTCTGCGCCCGAGCGGCGAGGGGCAAGAGCGCCGCTGCGATCATGAGGCGGCGCCGGTCGAGCATCATCCCTTGGCCCCGTACTTGTGCAAATGGGCTCCGTGCGCCGAGAGCCAAGCCTCTGCGCGGTCCGTCTCGGGGCAAAGACGGCGCGCCAGCGACCAGAAACGCGGCGAATGGTCGAGATGGACGAGGTGCGCCACCTCATGCGCCGCAAGGTAGTTGAGCACGAAAGTCGGCGCCATGACGAGTCGCCAGGAAAAATTCAGCGACCCTGAAGAGGAGCAGGAACCCCAGCGGCTCACTGGATCGCGCAGCCCGACGCCGCGGGGCTCCAATCCGAGCGACGAGGTATGGCGCGCGACGGCGTCTTCGAGGTCACGCCGCGCCTCACGCTTGAAATGGTCCTGCACGCGCCGATGCACATGCTCGACCTGCCCGGCGACGCAGAGGGCGCGGCCTGTCTCGGCGTCCTCCCTCTCCTCAGCCCAGACCGTGCCGCGCCGTGCGGGCATATGGACGATCGCATGATCGACGCCGCGTAATGGAACAACGGAGCCATGTGCGAAGGGAATCGTGGCGGGCAAGCGGTTCAATCGCGAGGCGATCCACGCCGCGTGGCGCTCTGCAAAAGCGCGCGCCTCGCGGATTGAAGCTCGACTGGGCATTGTGAGAACTGCATCGCGCGCCGCGAAGCGAACGCGCAGGGTAAAACGCCGCGCGGTGGTCGCGCGGCGCAAGGCGACGACAATGGTCTCGCCGGCGTGTTCGAGAGTTATGAGAGACGAACCTTTGCCGGAAGGCCCGTCACGCAAAAGGCGAAGCATGCTGAACATGCTAACGAAAGGCGCCGTGAGTCGCGAGTTCGAAAAACGCAACTGCCGCAAAAAAACCGCTTGCGATAAGGTTGCGGGTCGCAGTCTGATTTAGAGATAACGAGCGAGTTCCTTCGCTGCTTCCTCCGGCTTGCGATTGACGTTGAAAGAGGTCACGAAGCGGCCGTTCTTGTCCATCAGATAAACGACCGTCGTGTGATCGACAGCGTAGTCTTCATCCTTGCCGGGCGCGCGCTTGGCGTAAATGCGATAGGCGCGCAACATGGGTTCGAGCTGCGCGCGCGGGCCTGTCAGGCCCATGATTCTCGGATCGAAGCTCGCGAGGTAATCCTTTAAAACGTCTTGCGTGTCCCGTTCGGGATCGACGGTGACGAAGAGCCCGCCGACCTTTGCGTCGGGCCCGAGGGCGCGCATAATCTCCGACATCTCGAAGAGAGTCGTGTGGCACACGTCGGGGCAGTGCGTGTAGCCGAAGAAAATGAGATGGGGCTTGCCGAGCAGCTCAGTTTCGCTGACCTGCGCGCCCGTCTGCGCCGTCAGCTGAAATGGGCCGCCGATGGCCGACGCCGGCGGGGCCGGCGGCTTGTTGCCCGTCACTGCGATGAAGATCCCGAAGAGGAGGGCGAAGACGGCGCCCGCGCCGATGAGAAGCGTTTTCGAGACCGTCGGACTGTACGCGGCTTTTTTGTCGCTGCGCCTGCCGCCCCTATTGTTGCCTCTCGCCGAACCTCTGGACATGCGTTCCTTCCCTGCATCGTTTATTGGCCGCGCGAGGTGCCGGCGTGTCTCAGCTTAAGCGTTTGGTCGATTTGACAACGCGCGTCGCTGCGTAATTGTCGCCGAGCGGGAGAGCGGCTTTGGATTTCTGATGATGAACTCCGGCGTCTAATCCCCCGAAGGACGCCACGGTTCAGCGCTTGTTTTTTAGATTAGCTGGACGCTGCGCGTTCGCCAAGGCCGCCGCTTACGGTGGGCGCCAATGCTGCGCTGCGGCGCAGATGCGGCGCCCGCGGGAATGATGTAGCCTAACCCCGCCGCTGATTCCAAGGGAAGTTTGAAACGTCATGAGTGCGAGCGAGCGTCACCCCAGCGCAGCCCCCGGAAAGATCCTCGTGGGCGCGACGAATGGGGTGCCGACTCGAGCTTATCGTTATCTCACCCTGTCGCTCGGCAACCGCCACGGCCTCATTTCCGGAGCGACCGGCGGCGGCAAGACGGTCTCGCTGCAGCTTCTGGCGGAGGGCTTCTCAAACGCCGGAACCGCCGTTTTTCTCGCTGACGTGAAGGGCGATTTGGCTGGGCTCTCCCAGCCCGGCGATTCCAAGCCCGCCTTCGTCAAGCGCGCCGAGGAAATCGGCCTCGACTATCAGCCCGATCGCTTTCCCGTCGCGTACTGGGATATTTTCGGCGCGCAAGGTCATATGGTGCGCGCGACCGTCTCCGAGATGGGGCCGCTCCTCCTCTCGCGGCTCCTCGACCTCAACGAGACGCAGGAAGGCGTCATCAATATCGTCTTCAAGGTCGCGGACGAGCAGGGTTTGTTGCTCATCGATCTGAAGGATCTCCGCGCCGCGCTCGCGCATGTTGCGGAGCACGCGTCCGAGTTCAAGGTAAAATACGGCAATATCTCGCCCGCGAGCGTCGGCGCGATTCAGCGCCAGCTTCTCGTGCTGGAGACGCAGGGCGGCGACAAGTTCTTCGGTGAGCCGCAGCTCGACATTACTGATTTCGTCCGAACGGATCGCGACGGTCGGGGCGTTGTCAACATTCTCGCCGCCGATAAGCTCATGCGGTCGCCGAGGCTCTACGCCACCTTTCTTTTGTGGATGCTCTCCGCGCTTTTCGAAACGCTGCCGGAGGTCGGCGACCAGGACAAGCCGAAGCTCGTCTACTTCTTTGATGAAGCGCATCTTCTCTTCGACGATGCGCCCAAGGCGCTGCTTACGGCCATCGAGCAGGTCGTGAGGCTCATCCGGTCCAAGGGCGTCGGCGTCTATTTCGTTACGCAGAACCCCCTCGATGTGCCGGACACTGTGCTTGGCCAGCTCGGCAACCGCATTCAACACGCTCTGCGCGCCTTCACGCCGCGCGACCAGAAAGCGGTGCGCGCCGCGGCCGAGACTTTTCGCAGAAATCCGGCTTTCGATACGACGGACGCCATCATGCATCTCGCGGTCGGCGAGGCGCTCGTGTCCATGCTCGGCGAGAAGGGCGCGCCGGAGATGGTTGACCGCGTGCTGATCGCGCCGCCCGCAGCCCGCGTCGGGCCGGTCGCGCCGGAGGAGCGCGCCGCCGTGATCCGGGAGAGCAAATTTTCAGGCAAATACGACGTGGCGGTCGATCGTGACTCGGCCTACGAGACCCTGCAAAGGGGCGGTCAGGGCTCGACCGGCGGCGGATTGCTCGGAACGCTCGGGGGCCTGCTCGGCACAGTCTTCGGCTCGGCCAAAGGAAAGAAGCTTTCGCCCGTCGAGGCCGCCCTGCGCTCGGCCGCCCAAAGCGCGGCGCGTACGGCGGGCAATCGCATCGCCAAGGAAATCTTGCGCGGGGTGCTGGGCGGAATCAGTAAATAAAAGCAGAATTTTCCCAGGCTGGGTCCCAGCTTTCGATCATCCAAGCCACGCTTTCGCCGGTTCCATTATTACAGAATCTTAATCCCGACTTTAGCGAGTTGTCACGGGAAGGTCATTTTCTCGGACGGCCTTTCCGGCCTATACTAGCATTGTTGCGATCGGCGATTTTCGCGATCGACCATCGCGGGCTCGCCGCCCCGGGGGCCCGCCAGGAGGGACCGACTAATGGCGAATGCTTTGCCCATCGTCGCAGAAGGCGGCCTCGCCCGCTACCTTGCCGAGATCCGCCGCTTCCCCATGCTGGAGCCGCAGCAGGAATACATGCTCGCCAAGCGCTGGCGCGAGCATGAGGACCCGAAGGCCGCCCAGGTGCTTGTCACCTCGCATCTCCGGCTCGTGGCGAAGATCGCCATGGGGTATCGTGGCTACGGCCTCCCGATTGGCGAGATCGTCTCCGAGGGAAACGTCGGCCTCATGCAGGCTGTCAAGCGCTTCGAGCCCGATCGCGGCTTCCGCCTCGCCACCTATGCGATGTGGTGGATCCGCGCCTCGATTCAAGAATATATCCTGCGCTCATGGTCGCTCGTGAAGATGGGCACCACCGCGAGCCAGAAGAAGCTGTTCTTTAATCTGCGCAAGGCGAAGAGCCGCATCTCCGCTTTTGAGGAAGGCGATCTCAGGCCAGAGAATGTCGAGAAGATCGCCACGCGCCTGGGCGTCTCTCAGCAGGACGTGATCGAGATGAACCGCCGCATGAGCGGCGACGCCTCGCTCAACGCGCCGCTGCGCGAGGAGGGCGAGGGCGAATGGCAGGATTGGCTCGTCGACGAGGGCGACGACCAGGAGCACATTCTCGCCGCGCAGGAGGAAAGCGACAACCGCATGAAGGCGCTGCGCGGCGCGCTCGATGTGCTGAACCCGCGCGAACGCCGCATCTTCGAGGCGCGCCGCCTCGCCGACGACCCGGTGACGCTCGAGGCGCTTTCGGAAGAGTTCGGCGTCTCTCGCGAGCGGGTGCGCCAGATCGAGGTCCGGGCCTTCGAGAAGGTCCAAGCGGCGGTGAGGAGCGGCGTCGCGCGGATCGAAGAGGCGCATGCGGCGGCGATGTGAGGGGGCGCAAAAGGGGGCTGAAGCGGGCTATCCAGCGTTTGTACGAGGTGCTCGCTTCGCTCCGCGCTCGCCGCAAATCCCCTTCAGCGCCTTCCACTCCTCCTCGCTCAACAGCGGCGGCGCCGTCGCGCTATTGTCGGCGGCTTCCAACGCCTTCAGCCGATCCGCGCTCAGCGGGTGATCGCGCAGAATGCTCAACGGGCCGCCGTCGTCCTCTCCCGTGATCCGCAGCAACAATTCGCCCAAGGGTTTTGATGGCCGGCCGAGCGCGCCCAAGGTCTTGGCCGCGAAAGCGTCGGCTTGCGCCTCGTTCTCGCGCGAATGGGCGGCGTTGAGCACCGAATTCCCGACGACGACCATGGCCGAGCCGCCGGTCATGTCGCCGAAGGCCAGGCCGACCAGCATGGCCGTGCCGCCCGTGGCGATGATGCGGCGCAGATGGTCGCGGTTCTCGATATGCCCGAATTCGTGGGCCAGCACGCCGATAACCTCATCCTGGGACTGAGCTTTCTCCAACAGGCCCGACAGCAGGAAGACTTTTCCGCCTGGCAGGGCGAAGGCGTTGGGGACGATCGATGGGATCGCCTCGATCGTCGCCGGCAGGCGCAGGCGAGAGGCTTCCTGCAAGCGCTGCGAGACTTTGGCCAAGGCCTCGACGCCTTTGGGCGCCTTGCAGCTCTTGCCGGGGAACGTCTTGCGCACTTCTTCGTCGGCGCTCTCGCCGACCTTCTTCTCCCACTCGACAGGAATGAGCGGCGCGATGACGTCGGCCATGCGCGGAACGCCGCCCCAGAGAAAACCGCCAAACATGACGCAAGCGGCCAGCCCATAGGCCAGGCGCCTGCGCCCCTCTGGATTGGGCGCCGTCTTCTCTCCCAGGAGCAGAAGGCAGTGTCGCGCGATGTCGCCTTGCGTTTGCGGATCGTCGATTTCAAGCCAGGCCCCCTTCGGCGCGCCGAGCGCCCTGATCCGCATGATCCCGCCCGGCGGCGGCAGGCGGCGCACCTCCGCATAAGGCCAGGCGGCGAGCAGGGCGCCATCTTCCATGATTTCCAGCGCGGGGCCGAAAGCGAGGCTGACCGCGCGACGCCGCCCGACATTACCGTCGAAATAAGTGGCCCTGCCGCCTTGGTTTTCTTGCGCCGTCATTGGGTAGCCCCCCGGAGCATAAAGGCTAGCATCGCGAGAGCCGAAGACAAGACGCCGCGCTAGCTATACGGAATGCGTGGCTTTAGCGGGAGACTGGTTATGTCGCATTGGCTCATCGCCGGCGCGAGCCGGGGCATTGGTTTAGAGATTGCTCGCCAGCTCGCAGCGCGAGGCGAGCGCGTGACCGCGAGCGTGCGCAGCGAAAGCGGCCACGCGGCCCTGCAGGACGCCCTCGCGCCTCTGGGAGACAAGGGGCAGATCCTCATCTTCGACACGCGCGACGAGGCGCAAATCCGCGCAGCGGCTGCGGAGGTCTCCGAGCCGGTCGACGCGCTGATCGCAAACGCCGGCGCTTATGGGCCGCAGCGCCAGTCCGCGCTCTACATGGATTTTGACGGCGTGCTCGACCTTATCAACATCAACACGCTCGGGCCGTTGCGCGTCGTCCAGGCATTCCTGCCGCTGCTCAGGCAAGGAGAGCGGCCGCGTATTGCGTTGATGTCGAGCGTCTTGGGCTCGATGGCGCTGGAGGAACATTCACCGTGGGCTACCGCGTCTCGAAACTGGGCCTCAACAAGATCGCCCAATGCCTGGCTGACGATCTCGAGCCGGAAGGGATTGCGGTTATTTCCATGCATCCAGGGTGGGTGCGAACCGATATGGGCGGACCCGAGGCGCCGCTCGTTGTAGAGGAAAGCGCGGCCGGCATTGTTCGCATCGTGGATAGGTTGACGCTCGCCGGCACGCGCCGTTTCGTCGATTATCTGGGTAAAGAGGTCGATTGGCGAGTCGAGGTCGGCGGCCGCAAGCCGCCGGGTGGGGTTCTCGCGCCACAACGAAAGTGGATGGGCCTGACCCCACCCGTCGCGCTGTCGCGCGACACCCTCCGCGTAAAGGGGAGGGATGAGCTCACGGCCAGCGCTTGCCAGCTTTACGAGGAGGGTTGCCTACAGCGGACGCCGCGCCGAGGCCAAGGCGTCATGCGCTTGCGTCTCCAGCGCCTGGGCGGCTTCTTTGCCGAGACGTCCGCGCGGCGTCGGGATGTCGAGCGTCGTCATCACGCGCGCGGGGCGCGGCGAGAGCAGAAAAATCCTGTCGGCGAGCGCGATAGCCTCCGAAAGATCATGGGTGACGACGAGCGTCGTGATGCGCTTTTCGTCGATCAGCGCCGCGATCTTGTCGCGCAGCTCGCGCGCGAGCGCGGCGTCGAGCGAGACGAGCGGTTCGTCCAAAAGCAGCAGGTCGGGCTTTATGGCAAGCGCTCGCGCGAGCGCTGCGCGCCGCGCCAGGCCGAGCGATAATTCTCCCGGATAATGCGCCGCATGTTCGGCGAGCGAGAGGTCGTCGAGCAGCGCCGCAACCTCCTGCTCGGTCGCCTCCGGCGCCGCGATGCGGATGTTGTCGGCGACGCTGCGCCAGGGCAGCAGGCGGGGCTCCTGAAAAACCATCCCCAGACGGCCATGAGCGGGAAGGCGAATATGACCGGCGTAGTCGTGATCGAGGCCGGCGATCAGCCGCAGCAGCGTGGTCTTGCCGCAGCCCGAGGGGCCGACAAGGGCGCCTGCCTTGCCGATCGGCAGGGTCAGGCGCAGCTCGTCGAGCGCGCGCAGCGGGCGCCCGTCGGCGCTCGTGTGATCTTTATGCGTAACCGCGACGTCCAGCGACGCCGCGCCGCCAGCGGGCGACATGTCGTTCAAGGGGCTGCACCAGGAATGTTTCGACGCCGAGCATGAGCGCGACGAAGGGTAGGGCGTAGGCGAAAAGCAGCTTCATGTCGAACTGCTGGAACGCCATGTTGATCTCGAAGCCGACGCCGTTGGAGCGCCCGAGCAGCTCGACGACGAGCACGATTTTCCATACGAGCGACAGGCCCGAACGCGTCGCTGCGGCGAAATAGGGCGCCAGCTGCGGCAGCACGACATGTCGCAGCCGGGCGCGGGGCGAGAAGCGGAAGACCTGCGCCATTTCCTCGAGCTGCGGATCAAGCGCGCGCGCGCCCTCGCGGATCACCACGACGGCGTTCGGCAGCTTGTTGAGCGCGACGGCGCCGATGGCCGCCGCCTCCGTCAGCCCCGCCCAGACATAAGCGAGCACGATGACGACGAGCGCGGGCAAGTTCAGCAATGCGACGAGCCAGGGGTCGAGCAGCCGGTCGGCGATCTTGTTGCGGCCCATGACATAGCCCACGGCCGCGCCGAGGCTCATGGCGAGGACAAAGGCGGCGATGACCCGCGCGAGGGTGATCGCCAGATTTGAGAAGAGGGCACCCGAACGCGCTTCTTCGAGAATTGTCTCGAAAACGAGCAGAGGCCCCGGCAGTCGCCGTGGCTCGGAGAGCCATGCGGCGACCTGCCAGAGGCCAAGAAGCGTCGTAAGCGAGATGAGGCGGATCAACGCGCCGCGACCTCGCCGCCTTTGTAGAAGGTTCCCGGATCGAGCGTCTTGGCGGGCCCGACGAGCCTCTCGCCCCCGATTTCCGCGAGCACCTTATAGAGGGCACTCGCATCGGCCTCTTCTTCCGCAACCGTGCGCTTGGGAAATCCGGCCACATAGCGCTTGCGGTAAATGTCGAGCGTCGCCGCGTCCTTCTGGCCGATGCGGCTCGCCGCCGTCGCCCAGGCCTTGTCGTCGCGCGCAATAAGCGCCCTGGCTTTCGCCGTCATGGCGAAGAAGCGGTCCAGCGCGTGCTTGTTTTTAGCTGCGAAGCCCTCGTCGAAGACGTAACCGGTGATGACGACGTTTCCTTTGGCGCCGAGCGCTTTCTCGACATCGGCGATGTCGATTGTGCGGCCGAAACCCTTGCCCTCGAGATCCGCGGCGAAATTCCAGAACTCGAGCGCCGCGTCGATTTCGCCCTGCATGGCTTTTTCTGCAATGAGCGGCGGCGCGCCGTAGAGAACTGTGGCGCTTTTCGCAAGATCGACGCCCTGCTTCAGCGCAAAGGCTTCGAGCATCAGCCAGCTTTTGTCCAAGGGTCCGCCGGCGACGCCGAGCTTTTTGCCAAGGAGATCCTTCACGCTTTTGATGGTCGCGTCTTTGGTCATCACCGCGCCGACGCCGGTGGAATAGGGGTAGAGCGTAAGTTTGGCGCCTTCGGCGCGCGCGCGCGCAACCCAGAGCCAATCGGAAACGATGATGTCGGCGCCCCCGCCCTGGATGGCGATCTTGCCGGCCTCCGGCGAGGCGAGCTCAGTTACCTCGAGCTCCAGCCCCGCATCCTTGTCGAGGCCAAACGCCTTCACGACGGCCATCTCCCAGCCGCTCGTGCCGGTCTTTTGCAACGCGAGACGAAACTTTTCCGCGTGAGCGGGCGCGGCGAAGAGGAGAGCGGCGGCGAAAAGGGCGATATGGCGTTTCATGAGCTTCCCTGCGATCGTCGAAGGATCGTCTTAGCGCGCTTTCCGCTCGCATGTAATCATGCGGATGCAGGCCAATCACGCAAAACGGGGCGCAAATTGTCGCTTTTGAGTTCGTTCGTCTCGTCTTCGGCTGCAGCTGCGAGCGCGACTTCTTCTGCCACCGCATCAAGCCGCCACCCGTCGGAACGACGGAAAGAGCGCGACGAAACGAAACCAAGATCGCCTCCGAGGGGTTTAAGGCAGGCCTCTAACCTCGGAGAAGATCATGCACGTTGCAGAAACGCTCAGCACTCACCCTGACGTCAAGGGCAACGTCAACCAAGACTTGGTGTCATGCGTCGAGGAATGTTACGAGTGCGCCAACGCCTGTATTATTTGTGCTGATGCCTGCGTTGCCGAAGACATGGTCCAGCAACTGCGCCAGTGCATTCGCCTCAACCTGGACTGCGCGGACATGTGCATCGCGACGGCAGCCATAGCGTCGCGACGGACGGGCTCTAACGAAGAGTTGCTACGTTCGACGTTGCAGTCCTGCGCCTTGGCTTGCAATATTTGCGGCGAAGAGTGCGAGAAACACGCCAGCAAGCACGAACATTGCAGGTTGTGCGCTGACGCTTGCCGTCGGTGCGAGGAAGCCTGCAATCGGGCGGCTCAGTCGATCGGTGCCCGGCACTGAGCGACTCGCCTTTGGGGCGGCGCCATGGCGGAAGCTCTGGCGCTTCCGCTCACTCCCCCGCGAGCGCCATATCGTCCCGATGAATAATCTCGTCGGGACCCTTGTAGCCCAGGACCCCTTCTATGTCCCTGGTCGAGCGGCCGGCAATCTTCGTCGCGTCGACGGCGTCATAGGTCACGAGGCCGCGCCCGATTTCACCGCCCCGGTGGTCGCGGATGACGATGCAATCGCCGCGCGCGAAGGCGCCTTCTATGCGGGTGACGCCCGCCGGCAGCAGGCTCGCGCCGGAGAGAAGCGCCCTGGCGGCGCCCTCGTCGATATGCACGGCGCCCTTCGGCTCGAGCGAGCCCGCAATCCATTTCTTACGGGCCGTTATCGGGTTCGAGGGCGTGAGGAACCACGTGCAGCGTTCGCCCTTCGAGATGCGCTCGATCGGCGCCTCGGCGCGGCCGTCGGCGATCACCATATGGGCGCCGCCGGTCGTGGCGATCTTCGCCGCTTCGATCTTCGTCCGCATGCCGCCGCGCGAATATTGCGAGGCGGCGCCGCCCGCCATGGCCTCGATCTCGGCCGTCACGCGCGGCACGACGCGGATGTGCTCGGCGTTCGGGTCCGAGGCGGGCGGCGCGGTATAGAGCCCGTCCACATCCGAGAGCAGCACTAGAAGATCGGCGCTCGCCATGGTCGCCACGCGGGCGGCGAGCCGGTCGTTGTCGCCGTAGCGGATCTCGGCGGTGGCGACCGTGTCATTCTCGTTGATCACCGGCACGGCGCGCAGCGACAGGAGCCGGTTGAGGCATTCGCGCGCGTAAAGGTAGCGGCGGCGCTCCTCGGTGTCGCCCAAGGTGACGAGCACCTGCCCGGCGGTGAGTCCGCGCGCGTGCAGCGCCTCCGCCCAAAGGCGGGCGAGGGCGATCTGGCCGACGGCAGCGGCGGCCTGGCTGTCTTCTAGAGGCAGTGCGCCATGCGGAAAGCAGAGCACGCTGCGCCCCAACGCCACCGCGCCGGAGGAAACGACCAAAACATCCGCGCCGCCGCGGTGCAGCGTCGCAATGTCGTCGGCAAGCCGCGTGAGCCAGCTCCGCTTTGCTGACGCCTCCTTTGGGTCGACCAGCAGAGAGGAGCCGACCTTGACGACGATGCGGCGGAAAGAAGCGATATCAGGGGCGCGATAGGACATAGGGCTCGGCAGGAGGGCTTCATCTGATAGAAGCGTGAGAGTTAGCCGAAGGGGAGGGCGGCTGCAAATGAGTCGATCGAGGAGAGCCTGCGCCTGCGTCTCACTTCTTTGAAAAGCGCCTCGTTGCGCGCAAGCATTCGACCCTATGCCTCTAGCGAGGCGCGGTCAGCGAGAACCATTCAGTATTCGCGGCTGTCTGAGGTTCGGCTCAGCCGCTCAAGCCGGCGGCTTCTTTCCGGCGGCGTCCTTCACGCATTTCTTGGTGAAGCTCGCTTTCGCCGCGCCGGCGAGCTTTTTCTCCGCGGCCGTGGCCTCACAAGAGGCGGTCGCTGCGTCGCGTTCGCATTTCTTCATGAAGCTGTTGAGCGCCGCGCCGGCCAATTTCTTACCGGCAGCCTGCGCTGCACAATCGGGGGCGGCGGGAGCAGGGGCGGCGCCCTGAGCGAGCGCGAGGGACGCCAACCCGGAAAGGCCGAGGGTGAAAACCGGGCCAAGCCAGAATCTTTTCATGGGGAAACCTCTCGAAGGCGTAACCGAGCGAGTATGGCGTCTCAAATAGGCGCCGCCAGATCGCCAGGCAAGCAGCCTCATCGGCGTTAGCGGGCTTTCCGCTCGCATGGAATCATGCGAGCGATAAGAAATCGTGCAGAAACAAAAGCCTGGAGCGCATTCTTGTCGCAAAAGCCTCTCAACTTTTGCGGAATGCGTTCTAGCCGATCGGTCAACGGCCCTCGATCAGCGCCCTCGCCGCGTCGCGCATGCGGGAGCGCGACTCGTCGCGAAGGTAAGGCATATGGCCGCCCGCCATCACGACGAGTCGGACGCGGCCGGGCCCGCCATAGGCTGGGAGCTGATCGAGCATCAGCTTGGTTGCGAAATAGGGCGTGACGAGATCGGCGACTCCATGGGCGACAACAACCTTCAGCCTTGGATCGAGCGCCAGGGCGTCTCGCAGATCGGTGAGCGCTTCCGCATTCACGCGCCCGCCATTCCCATAATCCCAGCGGTGCGCAATCTTGTCGTTGAGGACGAAATAGCGTGCGTCGCCGATCGGCCAGGCGAGCTTTTCCTGGGTGAGCCGGGTCATCGCTGCGCCGAGCGGCGTGCGCCATGTTTCCAAAACCGGATCGGTCCAGTCGCTTGTCGGCGCGAACGGCGCAGGATCGAAGCTCTCGACGCTCCCGTCGTAAACGCTCAGGACGCGCTGGCGCCCGCGATCGCGCTCACGGCTGAAGCTTTTGGCGTCGATGCGCGCGCCGAGCCGCGAGACGAACGACCGATCGAGCGCGGTGAAGCGCGCGACGGAATCGCTCATGCGGGCCTGCGCCTGCGCGTCGTTTTCGCCTTTGAGAAGGTCGACGACATATTCCCCCGCGGCGTAGCTTTCGATGTCCGCGAGATCTTTCCGAGCGCTCGCGCCTCGCGCGATCGCCGTCATCGAGGGCAATAGCGTCCCGTAAGACAGAAGATTGCGCCCGCCCGGCAGCCAGGTGAAATCCAACGCCGGGGAGACGAGGAAAAGGCCGTCTACGCCGATATTCTCGCGCTCTCTCAAAGGCGCAAGCAATTTGGCCGCGCGAAACCCGCCATAGCTTTCGCCGACGATGTATTTCGGCGAGGCGAGACGCCCCCGCGCCGTGAGCCATTTGCGGATGACGACCGCGAGCCCTTCGGCGTCCCCCTCGACGGAGAAAAAGCGTTTCTCGATGTCGCTGCTGTCGGAAAGCAGTTTGCTATAGCCCGTCCCCGGCGGATCGATGAGGACGAGATCGGCAAAGGCGAGCCATGTTTCCGTATTATCGACCAGGATGGGCGGTGCGGACGGAGAGGGCGCCTCCGACGGAAAGCTTAGCCGCCAGGGCGAGAGAGCGCCCAGGCCCAGCCAAGCCGACGCGGCGCCCGGCCCGCCGTTGAAAACAAAGGCGACAGGGCGCGCCGACGCCTCGGCGCCGTTACGCTCGTAGGAGACATAGGCGACATCCGCCAGCGGCGCCTCGCTCTTTACGTCTTTGAGCCGAATGGCGCCCGCCCGCGCGGTGAACGCAACCTTTTCGCCTTGCAGCGTGATCGTATGAGTGGTCACGGCCTCGGCCGGCAGCCCGCGCGCTTCGGCAGCCTTTGCTTCCGCGCTTTTCTGGTCTGGTCCTGGCGCATCAGCGAGGCCGGGATGCGCAAGGCAAACCGCCATGGCGCACGCTAGAACGATCGATGGAATACGCGTCATTCTGCATCCTCGTTTCGGGAGCAGCCGCGCTTCTGCGCGCCCACAGCCGATATATAGGATGCCGGGCTTGCGCTTCTGCGGAATAACGATTTCGTGGATTGCCGTCTGGTTATATCCGGACGGGAAGACGCGCTTTAAAATGAAATCGGGCGAGCAAATGCGAGCCGATCCGCTGTGAGCTGAAAAGCTTGCGCGACCGGCTTACTCGTCGAAGCGATAGGCGAGGGGGCCGGCGCTATGGCTCCCGGCCGCCTGCGCAAAATCTCACGGACGCCGGACTTTGCGTCTTTGGAGGGGGATTGCGAACCAATGCGCCAAGGCAAAACCGGCGGAAATGAGCCCTGATCCATATACGACGACGCCAAGTTTTTCGTCGTGGATCCCGTAGCTGATGATAGCGAACAACAAGCCTAGGATGGCGACAGCCAAAGGGGTCGGACTTCTCTCGCTCATTTTGCTTTCGTTTGTATGGTTCGAGTTGACTGGAAGCCTCACAAGAGGGGCCGCCGCGCGAAACGCGGCGGCAGCCGAGCATCATCTTAACGAGGTTACTGTCTCGCTGGAAGCTGTGACCGGATCGCCTCCAGGATACGAGCTACCGAGACATTCGCATCCGACGCTCGCTGCTCCGCTTCATCGGCTCTTCTCTCGGCGCGCTTGGCGCGCTCGTCCATGGCGAGGAGTTGCGAGTCTTTGGCGGAGAGTTGAATCCGCAGCGCTTGCAGTTCCTCTCGGGTCTGTGCGACCGCCTCGCTAAGCTCGTCTATCGTCGCTTCAGCCCGTTGAGCGCGAGCCTCTGCCAGCTCGAGCTTGTTTTGGAGCGAAAAAGCCAAGTCGTGAGCTTGGGAGAGAGCCTGTGTTGATTCTTGCTCAAGGTACCTGAAAGCCGCCGCTGCTTCCGACACCAAATCGAGCGCCACTGCGGTCTCGCCTTCCGAAAGCGCAGGCTCCTGATGCACGTAGCCGGCAATGGCCCCCTGGGGATAATCCACGGAATGGGCCTCAGCGCCGCTCCGGTCGATATCGAGCAAATCCATCGCAAACTCCGCATGTTACGCATTACGCACCCAGCGCGTTTATTCTGTGGATAACATTTGGGCGAAATCGAGGCAGGAGCGAAGCGTCAATAAGCCGGCGCAGGGGTCTTTGTTAGCCGAGGGGCTATCCGACAGAGGACGCAAGGATGAGGCAGTGGTTTGCTGCAACGGCTCTCGTCGAGATGCGCGTGCTTGGAGGGCGGGCGTTAGCGGGCTTTCCGCAACTTTTGCGGGATGCGCTCTCGGCGACGCCTCTGCAGGGTGAGGGCGCTCATCGCGCTCATCTGACGTTTAACGCTTAAGGCTTAGGGCAGTTATCAGCAAACGGGGAAACGCCCGGAGTCGCGCAGGCGCCGTTCGGTCGAAGATGATATTTCACGCCACAGCCGGCGAGCGATAGCGCGAGCAAAAGTAGTCCAAGTCGGATCATTGGGCCTATTGGCTGCGTCAGGCTCTGATACGAAAGGAGCGACTACCAAGAATGGCAGGAGTGGAGGGGCTCGAACCCCCAACCCCCGGTTTTGGAGACCGGTGCTCTACCAGTTGAGCTACACTCCTGCGTGCGCCACGGCGCGCGCCTCTCATGCCGCAACAGCGCCGCCGACGCAAGCGCTGTTTATGCTCCGGGTTATGAATTTCCGCCCGCAAGCAGCGTGACCGCCCGCCGGTTCTGCGACCAGCAGGAGATATCGTCGCAAACCGCGACCGGGCGCTCCTTGCCGAAGCTCACCGTGCGGATGCGGGCGGCGGCGACGCCGCGGGAAATCAGATAGTTTTTGGCAACCTCAGCGCGGCGGGCGCCGAGCGCGAAGTTATATTCGCGGGTGCCGCGCTCGTCGGCATGGCCCTCGACGGTGAAGCTGTAGCGGCCATAGCGGTTCAGCCAGTCTGCCTGCCGGTCGAGCGTCCCTTGGGCCGTCGATGTCAGCTCGGTCGAATCCGTCTCGAAGAAAACGCGGTCGCCGACGTTAGTCGCAAAATCCTGCGGGCTCCCGGGGCTCGCAACGCCGCTGCGCGAGACGCCGCCTCGTCCGCCCGCGCCGCCGGCGAGATCGGCGCCGGCTTCTTCCGCGGCATTCTTCGCGCAGGCCGTCAGGGCCAGCGCCGCTGTCAGGGCGACGGCGACTCTGGCGCAGCGAACGCTTGCAGAAATGACCATTTAGCGACTCCTCGTACCGTATTGGGACCGCGGCCAGTCCTAGTCTCGCATGGTTAAGCGCAGGTTCCATCAACCTTAATCCGAGGTGTGGAAAACCCGTCGCATTCGAACGATTTGGCCGGATCCTTAATAAAGGGTTAACTGGTTAACGAATTATGAACGGCTGCGCTTCCGGCAGGCCTCCGGGGGCCAGGGCATGCGACAAAGTCGCTGTGATTTTTGTCAAAAAAGCTTAGTCTGGCAGTCAAGAACCCGCCATCGTTCTTGCCCGCGCTCCGGGCCCGACTATCATTACAAGTCGGCGGCGGGTCTGGAGGACAGGATGAATGAAGGGATCGCGCCTTTTTTGTCGCCGCTCACGCTGATCATCGGCGGGGGGCTGGTCGTTATCGGCGTCTTGTCGCTTTTCGATATGCATTTCCTCAAGTCCAAGACGCAGGAGAAGGCCGCGCTCATCGTCGGCCTGGTCTTCATACTCGCGACCGAGGCCATGTTCGTCACGAGCGGCGCGAGCGGACGCTATTTCGAGGGGCAGAAGCTCGACGTCACCGACTGCGAATTCCAGGCCGAGCGCGATTTTCCCATGGAGCGGCGCAACAACCCTCAGTTGATCGAGCACAAGATCAAGGCGTGCATGGACAATCTGGGCTACGATTGGACCGAGACGCACGAGCACTGCCAGGAGGCGAAGCTCTCCACCAATGTCTTCTGCTATATCCCGCGCTCGCCCATGCAGCGCGAGATCGTCGCCTTTCAGATGCGGTTCGAGTAATTAGAGCGCATTCCGCAAAAGTTGACAGACTTTTGCGAGAAGAATGCGCTCCAAGTTTTTGATTTTGTGCGGTTTCTTGTCGCTCGCATGATTCCATGCGAGCGGAAAGCGCGCTAGAAGAGCGATCCCTGATCGTCGCCGGGGGTCTTTCGGAGCTTCTTGCGCGCGGCGTGAGCGGCTGGCCCGTCCGTTTCCCCCGCCCGGGCGGCGACGCGCCCATCCGCGAATTCGATTGTCAGCGCCGCGCCCGAAGGAGCTTGGGACACGCTCCTTACGAGCCTGTCGCTCTCGTCGCGCACCAGCGCGAAGCCGCGCGCCAGCACCGCTTTATGGCTCAAGGAATCCTGCAGCCGACCGAGCCTTTCGACACGTTCCCTCCGCCGAGCGACAAATGTATTGAATGCATGCGCCAACCGGGCGGCGGCGGTTCCGACGCGCTGCGTAGCGCCCTGGTTTTGGTGACGCGCCAGCGCCAGGCGCGACTCCAAGCCAATCTTCAGGCGCGCGCCCAAGCCCCGCAGCCTTTCCTTCTGCCCGGCGAGCTCCGCCTGTGGCGAATGGCGGGACAGGATGTGCGCCAGCCGCGCGAGGCGCAGGCGCCGGCCATCCTGCGTCGCGCGTAGCGTCGCCCGCAGGCGCTCCGCAGCGCGGTCGAGCCGCTGCCGCGGCGTCTGCAGCAATTGCTCCGCCGCCGGAAGGAGACGCGCAAAAGTCGCGAGCTGCGCCCGCCGCTGCTCCAGGCCGCGCGTCTTCACCGCCGCGAGGCGACGCGCGCGTCCCACGAGATGCTCGGCGAGTTCGGCGCGCACCGGCACGGCCTTTTCGGCGGCGCCCGTCGGCGTCGGCGCCCGCAGATCTGCGACGAAGTCGAGCAGCGTGGTGTCTGTTTCGTGACCAATGGCGGAGACGAGCGGGATCGCGCTCGCCGCCGCCGCGCGTACGACGATCTCCTCGTTGAAGCTCCACAAATCCTCGAGCGAGCCGCCGCCGCGCGCGATGATAAGGACATCGGGGCGGGGGATCGGGCCGTCTGGGGGTAGGGCGTTGAAGCCGTCGATCGCCGCCGCGACCTCCGCCGCCGAGGTCTCTCCTTGCACGCGCACCGGCCAGACGAGGACACGGCGCGGGAAGCGGTCGTTCAGCCGGTGCAGAATGTCGCGGATAACGGCGCCCGTCGGAGAGGTGACGACGCCGACGACTTTCGGGAGAAAGGGCAGGGGGCGCTTGCGGGCTTCGTCGAAAAGGCCCTCCGCGGCGAGCTTCTTGCGCCTTTCGTCGAGCAGCGCCATCAGGGCGCCGACGCCGGCCGGCTCCAGAGCCTCGATGACGATCTGATAGGATGATTTGCCAGGGAAGGTGGTGATGCGACCCGTCGCGACGACCTCGAGCCCCTCCTGAGGCCTTGTGCGCAGGCGCAGGAAGGTTTGCTTCCAGATCACCGCGTCCAGGCGGGCCCCCTGATCCTTGAGGCAGAAATAGGCGTGGCCGGAGGCATGCGGCCCACGGTAGTTCGAGATTTCCCCACGAACCCGGACGCGCCCGAACCGGTCCTCCACCGTGCGCTTGAGCGCGTTGGCGAGTTCGGTGACGCTGATTTCGGGGGCGTTGGTGAGTGGAGCGGCGTCGGTAGGGTCGAGCATTTCCGGCAGTATAATCGCCGCGGCGGAAAACAAAACGGCGCGGGAAGCGCCCGCGCCGTTCGAAGAGAGGTCAGTATTTGCGCACCAGTGGGGGCGGAGGCGGCGGCGGGGGCATCGGGATCAGCGAAGGGATCACATAGCGGAAGCCCACCCGGATGTCGTTCGAGGCGACATCGAAAAAGTGACGCTCTCGGAAGCAAGGCACGGTATTACATACGATGGGATTGCTGTTGATGCGGCCCATGTCGAGGTACCGATAACCCACTTCGACCTTGAAATTCGGCGTGACGTTGAACGCCAGGCCGCCCATGGCCGCCCAGGCGAAGTTCGTTTGTTCGGTCGCGGCGGAAGTCCCAAAGCCGCCGTTAGCAATCCCTAAGCCGATGTCCGTCAAAGGACTGAGGTTGTGAAAGGCCGCGCCAATGCCGAAGCCGACAAACGGCGTGACGCCGTACCATGTGCCCAGATCGGCATAGGCGTTCGCCAAGAACAGCGCCGTGCCGAGATTCGCGGCATATTGGTCAGGACCGTAGAAGATGGCGCCGCCGGCGCCCGTGAAGGCAAAGTGACTGGTCGCGCTATACGCCGCGTCGATCCTGTATTCGCCCGTCAGATCGAACCGGAGCCAGTTGTTGAACTGATAGCCGACGCCGCCGCCCGCAAAAACGGTGTCCGCCAGATGCCTGTTCGTGTTCCACACGGGCCCGGCCGGCAGAAGGCCTGTGGTGACGTCAGGTTGCAGCGTGAAGCGCCAGTCGGAGATCTGTAGCGCCCCGACGCCCACGTCGCCGCGCAGATACCAGCCGCTGAAATCAAGAGGCGGCGGCGGCTCGATTGGCGGCGGCGGCGGCAGCAAATCGGCCGCTCGCGCGCTGGCGTTCGCGCCAACGACGATAGCGGCCGCGAAAAGGAGGGCGGTTGAACGGCCCATGATTACTTCCCCTTTTGCGTAAAGAGGGCCGCGGAGCGGACCCGAGGCGCATAGCCATGGGCGTAACCATGAGCGTGAACGTTTAAAGCGAAGTTAACCTTACCGCTTTACCACGAACTTACTTTGTGAACGGTGCGGGCCTCTTTTTGCGGCCCGCACGTTTTGATTTTTCAAGCGACCATTCCGGCCGGTTCGGATAGAGCGTCGCACACCTGCGCCACCAGCCTCTCGACGAGATCGCGATCGTCACCCTCGGCCATCACGCGGATGACAGGCTCGGTCCCCGACGGACGAACGATCAGGCGTCCGGCAGTTCCGAGCCGGGCGCGCGCCGAGTCGATGGCGAGCGCGACCGTGTCCTTCTCGAGCATCTTCTTCTGTGCGCGGACGTTCTTGAGCACCTGCGGCAGGGGCTCGAAGCAGTGGCACACCTCGCTCACGCGCTTGCCCTTGCGCTTCACCTCCGCGAGCACCTGCATGGCGGTCACGAGCCCGTCGCCGGTCGTCGAATAATCGGAAAGAATGACATGCCCGGACTGTTCGCCGCCGACATTGTAACCTTCCTGCCGCATGCGCTCGATGACATAGCGGTCGCCGACGGCGGTGCGCTCCACAACGAGGCCAAGCGACCCCAGGTGCCTCTCCAGGCCGAGGTTGGACATGATCGTCGCCACAATGCCCGGCTTGGCGAGCAGACCTTGCTCGCGCCAGCTTTTTGCGACGACGGCCATCACCTGGTCGCCGTCGATCACGGCGCCGGTTTCGTCGACGAGAATTACGC
>JAMBEQ010000259.1 GCA_024506175.1 Methylocystis sp. | reverse complement strand
ACGCCCTAGAGAGACGCATAATGAGCAGCGTCAACCAGATACGCTCCGCCTTCCTCGACTATTTCGTCCGTAACGGCCATGAGAAGGTCGCGTCCTCTCCGCTCGTCCCCCACAATGACCCCACCCTCATGTTCACCAACGCGGGGATGGTGCAGTTCAAGAATGTCTTCACCGGGGTCGAGCGACGGCATCAGGCCCGCGCCGCCTCGGCGCAGAAATGCGTGCGCGCGGGCGGCAAGCACAATGATCTCGACAATGTCGGCTATACCGCCCGACACCACACCTTCTTCGAGATGCTCGGGAATTTCTCCTTCGGCGATTATTTCAAAGAAGGCGCGATCGACCTTGCCTGGGGCCTCATCACCAAGGAATTCCAGCTTCCTGTCGACCGCCTCCTCGTCACCGTCTATCATGACGACGACGAGGCGTACGATCTGTGGAGAAAGATCGCCGGCTTTCACGACAGCCGGATCATACGCATCTCCAGCGCTGACAATTTCTGGAGCATGGGCGACACTGGCCCCTGCGGCCCCTGCTCGGAGATCTTCTACGATCAAGGAGAGGCCCTCGCCGGCGGCCCGCCAGGCAGCCCGGACGAGAATGGCGACCGCTTCCTGGAGTTCTGGAACCTCGTCTTCATGCAATATGAGCAGGTCGCGCCGGGTCAGCGCGCGCCGCTCCCCCGCCCGTCGATCGACACCGGCATGGGGCTCGAACGCATCGCCGCGCTTCTCCAGGGCGTGACGTCGAATTACGAGATCGATCTCTTCCGCGCCCTGACCGGCGCCGTGGCCGACCTCACCGGCGTTCCCGTCAACAACGATCGAGGCGCAAGCCATCGTGTGATCGCCGACCACCTGCGCGCGTCCTCCTTCCTGGTCGCCGACGGCGTGACGCCCTCGAATGAAGGCCGCGGCTATGTCTTGCGGCGAATCATGCGCCGCGCCATGCGCCATGCGCAGATTCTCGGCGCCAGGGAGCCACTGATGTGGCGTCTCGTGCCGACGCTCGTCGCCGAGATGGGCCAGGCCTATCCGGAGCTGGTCCGCGCCCAGGCCCTGATCATCGACACGCTGAAGTCCGAAGAGACGCGGTTCCGCGCGACCCTGGCGCGTGGCCTCGCCATTCTCGACGAAGAAACCGCCGGCTTGACCGAAGGCGGCAAATTCTCGGGCGAGACCGCTTTCAAGCTTTACGACACCTACGGCTTCCCGCTCGACCTCACCGAGGATGCGCTGCGTCCGCGCGGCATCGTCGTCGACAAGGCGGCCTTCGACGCCGCCATGGAGCGCCAGCGCGCCGAGGCCCGCAAGGCCTGGGCGGGTTCCGGCGAGACCGCCACGGAAACCTTATGGTTCGCCCTCAAGGAGCGCATCGGCGCGACCGAGTTTCTTGGCTATGATGCGGAAAAGAGCGAAGGCGTCGTGACGGCCCTCGTGCACGACGGCGCCGAGGCCTTCCTTCTCGAAAAGGGCCAGCGCGGATCCATCATCCTCAATCAGACGCCTTTTTATGGCGAATCGGGCGGTCAGGTCGGCGACACTGGCGTCATCCGCGGCAAAGGCGTGACTTTCCGCGTCGAAAACACATTGAAGAAACTCGGTGACCTCATCGTGCATGAGGGGGTCGTCGAGGAGGGCGAAATCGTGCCTGGAATAGAGCTGGAGCTCGAGGTCGATTACGCCCGACGCAAGGCGGCGCGCGCCAATCATTCGGCGACACACATTCTCCACGAAGCGTTGCGTCAGGTTCTCGGCGATCACGTCGCCCAGAAAGGATCGCTCGTCGCCCCCGATCGCCTGCGCTTCGATTTTACCCATCCCAAGCCGCTGAGCGAGGAAGAGTTGGCGCGGGTCGAGACGCTCGCCAATGAAATCGTTCAGGACAATGCGCCGGTCGAAACCCGGGTGATGGCGCAGGACGAAGCGATTCAATCCGGCGCCCGCGCGCTTTTCGGAGAGAAATACGGCGACGAGGTTCGCGTCGTCTCGATGGGCCGCCCCGACCCGGGTGCCCGTCATCCCTTCTCCGTCGAGCTGTGCGGCGGCACCCATGTCTCCCGCACCGGCGACATCGGGCTGATCACCATCATCGGCGAGGGTGCCGTCGCCTCCGGCGTTCGGCGCATAGAGGCGCGCACGGCGGAGGGCGCCCGAACCCATCTCGTCTCGCAAGCGAGAGCGCTTCAAGACGTCGCCGCCTTGATGCGCGCGCCAGTGGAGGAGGCGCCGACCCGCCTCGCCCAGCTCATTGAAGAGCGCAAACGACTCGAACGCGAACTCGCCGACGCCAAGCGCAAGCTCGCCATGGGCGGGGGCGCCGGCAATGGCGCCGGCCCGGAAGCTCGGGAGATCGGCGGCGTCAAACTCATTACGCGCG
>JAMBEQ010000258.1 GCA_024506175.1 Methylocystis sp. | reverse complement strand
GCGCGTGGCCCACCATATGCGCGTCGAGGTGGCAGCCCTTGCCGGTGTTGATTTGGATCGCCGGCGCGCCTGTCGCCCGAATGCGCTCCGCGTCGTTCGAGGTCTGCTGATCGCCCTCGATGACGGCCACGGCAAGTTTGGATTTGAGATCGTCAATTGCGCGGACGAGCAAGGTCGTCTTGCCCGAGCCGGGGCTCGAGACGAGATTGAGCGCCAGCACGCCTTTCTCCGCAAAGACCGCGCGGTTGTCGCGCGCATAGGCGTCGTTCTTGGAGAGAATGTCGCGCTCGATGCGGACGATGCGCTCCTGGCTCAGGCCGGGGACATGAACGCCCGCGGCGCCAGCGCCGAAGTCAATGGCCTCGCCATGCGCATGATCGTGACGGTGGTCATGCGCGTGATCGTGATGATGATGGTGGTCGTGATCATGGCCATGGTGATGATGATGCCCGTGGCCATGATCATGAGTATGGTCGTAATGATGGACGGCGTGGTTGCTCTCGCCCGCCTTCTCGCCTTCGACCGTCGCCGTTCCGCAGCCGCACACCCTGCACATCAGTCGCCCTCCAGCTCCTCGATGCGCAGCTCGTCGCCTGAGGTCAGCTGCACATGCCGCCTGCCGCATTCGGGACAGGCGCCGAAGCGCTCGTTGAGCGGCACAGTCTTGCCGCAGTCGAGACACCAACCTTCGCCCGGCGCGCGGATGATGTCCAGCGTCGCGCCGTCAGCCACAGTGCCGCGCGAGACGGCGTCGAAACAAAAGCGCAAGGCCTCAGGCTCGGCGGCGGCCATGTCGCCGACCTTGAGCCGCACGACGCGCACCTTGCCGAAGCCCTGCTTGCGCGCCTCCTCGCAGACGATGTCGACGATGCTCTGCGTGAGCGCCATCTCATGCATGAAGCGGCTCGCGCAGCTCGACCTGAAAGGCGACGCAAGGGTCGAAGACAGCGGCAAGGCGCCGGATGCGCAGCCGCGCCGCCGGGCCAAAGCCGATATTGGCGCCAAGCAGCGCCGCGGCGAAGGGGCCCGCCGGATGGAAATTCCACTCGGTCGGCGCGAGCAGCGCATAGTCTCGCACGCGCATGGCGTCGTCGAGGCGCGCCCAATGATAGAGGCGCCCGCGCGCGGTCTCGACGGCGGCGAAGCCTTCCTCCGCGCCAAGCGGGCAAAGGACGGCGGCGCCGCTCATTTCGGCCCTGCCCCGCGACAGCGCGCGACGCAGAATGTCCAGCGCCTCGCCGATCGCAATCAACCGCGCAGCGAGCCGCGCCGCGACGGCCGAACCGCCGCTCTCGGTCTCCCGCCAATGCCGGGCGAAAGCCCCCGTCTCCACGATGCGATGCGGCAGGGTTGGAGAGGCGGCGAAATGATCCCGGCCCTTACGCAAGGACTCGATGACAATGGCGTCGTCCGCCGCCTCCAAGGCGTCGGGCGCGTGCGGGCGCGCGAAGGCGTCGGCTTGGGCTTGCGCCATGACCGCCGCCAGGAAGCTCTCACGCTCGGGCGCGTCCGGCGCCTCGCAGCACAGGCCCAGGGACCGCGCGGCGTCCTCGATGGCCTTTACGGGCGCGCCAAGCTCGGCGCGCTGCACCCAGGCCTCCCCGCGCGCCGCAATGGCCATGACGAGACGCGCCGCGCTCATGGCCTCGCGCAGGGGCGCGGCGGCGGGCGCCATATCCATCGACTCGCCCGCCTGCGGCCAGCCGAGGGCCATCGAGCGAAGCGATTCTACAGCCTGTTCGGCCGCAAGGCCGATCGTGACGGAGAATTGCGCGGTGTCGCTCAACGCTTCGCCTCGCGCGGCGGCAATGGCGAGCTGCGCCGCGGCTCCATGTGAAAAACCGCACAGGCTGAAGAGCTGGCCGGCGAGCTGGGGAACCTCTTGCGGGCCGCGCCCGCGGAAGATACGCGCGATTCCCGCCGGCCGGCTCGAATTCACGAACACCGAGACGACGCGCCCGTCCGTATCGACGTCCGCGTCGATACGTATGGCGCCGGGGCCGGCGAGCGCGCTCATGGCGCCACCTCTTCGGCCGACAGCCTGCCACGCAGCAAGGCGCGGCGATCCAGCCCCGCCGGTTTTTGCGCCGGCTTTTCATCGAGCAGTTCAGGATCGAAGAGCGCCTTCATCGCCTCTCCCGCAGCTTCTCGCGCCGCCGACATATCGGAAAAGCCGAACATGGGCGAGAAGAGCGAGCAGGCAAGGATCGCGCCGAAGCCGTCGAGCTGGGCGGGGACGCATTCGGCGTCGCCGGCCGGCAAGGCGATGCGGACGGGGCCGCCAGGGGCGATCGGCGGTTCGGGAACGACGATTAAATTCATGAACCAGGGCGTCACCACGACGCCGACGGCGCTCTCTCCGAAGGCGCGAAAGCCGATCGCCTCCACGTCGAGCGCCTCGTTGCAGATCGGCACGTCGCGCATTGGCCCTGCGCGCACGCCTGCATAGAGCCCGGCGAGCGTCACCCCGATCGTTCTGGCCGCCTCATCGTCCATCGCCAAGTCTCACGCGCCAAATCTCACTTGCCGAGCCGCATGAAACGCGGCCGCGGCGCGTCGCAATTCGGACAACGCCAGTCCTCCGGCAGGGCGGAGAACGGCGTGCCCGGCGGTATCTGCCAGACGGGATCGCCCTCGACCGGATCGTAGACGCTCCAGCAGACGCCGCATTCCATGCAGTCGTCGTCGGACGTTTCCGTATGGCCGAAATTCTCGAAGCTCATTTGAAATAGGCCTCGTCGATCTCGCGCAGCCGCTCGGCCGAGTCGCGGAAATCTTCATCCGCGGCGCAGGCGGCGGCGGGAACGCCGCCGATCTCCAGCGTATCGAGGAGGATCGTATCCATGGCGTTGAAGAATTGCACGGACCAGACGTTGCGCGCGCCGGTCGCGAGCACCCGGCAGGTTCCGTAGCCGCGAGAAACCAGCCTTACAGGTCCATCGCCGAGCGTCTCCTGCAAAAAGGCCATATCCGCTTCGCTCATCGGCAGAAGCGAGAAGTTGATGATGTGGCTGGCTGCGGTGGGCGTAAGCGCCGCCATCCGCTCGCGAATTTCCGCTAGCACCGGCATGACGTTCATTGCGCCCTGGGGCGGCGCGCCGAAGCTGATGTCGGCGGCGGCGAGCTCTGCAGCCTTGCGCACCGCCTGCGGAATGGCGCCGACCTCGAGATAATCCGCGACCAGCGCGCCGCTCGCGTCAGTGAAGCGTACCCGCCACAGGCCCGCCATGACGGATTCCTGAACCTGCGCGACGACGCCGTCGGTCAAAACCGCGACCCCGGCGACCTCGCCCTCGCCTACCACTTGGGACAAGAGCTCGCGGTCGTCCGCCGGCACGTCGGTGATGTCGAACAGCCTATTCGGCTCCTTCGCCGTTTGCGCGGCAAGCGCGTCGGCAAGCTGCGGCAGCAGCTCAGCGACGGCAGGGCAGCGCGCTATGAGCTCCGCCGCAGACCGCGTCGCGAGGAAATTCACCGCCCGGCGCGTATCGAGCGCCTCCTCGCCGCCGATCGGCAGCAGCGTTATGGCGTCGTCGGCGCCTTCGGGCGCCACCCAAAAGCCGGCCTTCACACGGTCGCTCCGTTTTGCGAGAAAGTGATTTCGACGCGAGGGCCCGCCTTGGCGAGCGGCGGCGCGTCGGGGGCGAGGAAAGCCTCGATCTTTTCGAGATACTCGGACCAATCGCGGATGCGCGGAATGACGCCGATCGTCTTGCCGCCGCGGATCACGGCGAGGCTCGGCAACACGTCGACTTGAAATCTTTGCCCTAGGCTCTTCTCCGCATTCGCGGCGACAAGCGCGCCAGAAAGACGGCCCTCGAACGCCTCCAGCAGTTCCGGAAAAATTACCGCGACATCCGTGGCCTCCGGCCGCTGCGCGGGATCCCCCGCAAAAAGCAGCAGGAAACGCCCGTCTTCGCCGCGCGCGCTCAAAAGGGCGTCCGCATTCGTCTCATCGATGAGCGGGGCGCCGATGCGGTCGATGATAGCGTGCGGCAGGGGCATGCCTACTCCTTATTTCTGATCCCGCCGGAACTCCGGCAATTGTGGCTCGCGGTCAATGAGATCGGCAAAATATTGCTCGAAGTCGCCGCCATTCAAAGCCGCCTCGAGCCCATCGAGCGCATCGTCGATCGATTGCGCCTCTTCACCGTCAAGAACGCGCATAGCGGTTCCGAGATGTACCAGCACTTTCGTTCCCGGCGTCTGCGCGCCGACGAGCAGCATCGAGACGGATTGCGTTTCGCCCTTGCGCTCGCAAAGCGTCCGCGCGTCATCGCCGGATAGCACCGTCATCGGGAAGCCGAGACACATCGGCGGCGCTATTTCGTAAGGGCGGCCAAGGGACGACGACGCGCCGTCGCGAAAGCTTCCGTCGCCCAGACGAGACCCGCCCAGCACCCCACGACGAGTGCGAGCCCCAGCGCCGGGTGAAGATCGACCAATGGGGCATCGGTCAAATGCGGGTGGACATGCAACCCGGGATTGGCCTGCGCCGCCCCGGCGGCGACCATGAGGGGGAGAGCGAAGGCGACTGTGGGGAAGGACTTCATGGCCAGCTCCTTGTAAACCTCCAACGCGCCGGATCAGACGCGCCTTTCATAGCTCTGATGATCGATGTCATTGGTAAGCAGCGCGATCGTCGTATTGTCGTCACGCAAGGACAAGGCCACGCCCCACTCGGCGAGGAGCTGTGCGCCCGCCTCGACCGCTGCATCGATCGCCTCTTGAACGGGCGCGGTAAGCGCGCCGCCCCAATTTTCGAGATCGAGCGGCTGGCAGCCGATGAGCGCCAGCTTTTGCGGATAGCGGCCGAGCAAATCCGCGGCGCTCAGCACTTCCTGAAAGCCGGTCTGATGCAGGCTCATTTTCTTAGAGCCGGTGAACTTCGGCACCTCTTCGTCGCGGACGATCTTCAAGGCGCCGGGCTCGAGCCCGTAATCAATGGCGTCGAAGACGAGAAGATAATCCGCCTCCTCGACGAAGTGCACGAGATAAAGCCCCTGCGTGCCGCCGTCGAGCACGGTGACGGTCTCGGGCGTCTCGAAGCGCCGATGAAAGGCCTCGACGGCGCGCACGCCGAAACCCTCGTCACCCCAGAGGATATTCCCTATGCCCAGGACGAGGATTTTCGGCGCGCCCGCGTCCATCAGTCCGCCGCCTCGTCCTTGAAGATGCGCTCGCCTGAAATCATTGAAGAGATGATGCTCTGGCGGCTCATGATGTCCTCACGGACCGCCGCGTAGATGTGGATGATTGCGAAGGTGACGAGCACCCACATGCCGAGGTGATGCAGCGTATGCACCTCCTGGCTGTTCGGCCAGATCAGGAAGACCCAGCCGAACGCCTTGTGCTGCCACGAGTCGATCCCCTCGCCTTCCGAATAAAGCGCGAAGCCCGTCACGATCATGAAGATCAGCGGCACGGTGAACGTGGAGAACATAATCAGCTGCGCCAGCGGATTATGCCCGACATATTTCTTCGGCGCCTTGGCGAGGAAGAGATACCAGGCGGCTTCATGCGCCACGCCCGCCCAATAGTCGCGGCTCCAAAACGGCAGGTAAAAGATCTGCCGGCCATGCGCATTGCCGGCGAAAATCCAGTAAATGCGCAGCAGATAGAAGGCGGCCAGAACCTGCCCCGCCGCAAAATGGGCGAAGCGGATGTTGCCCATCAGGAAGCTGTTGCTCGCTTCGCCGGGCACGCTTGGCAAGGGGCTCGCGATGAAATAGCCCGTGACGAACAGCACGGTGATGCAGAGCGCGTTCACCCAATGCCAGACGCGAACGGGCGCCTCATAGACATAGACGGTCTGACGCTCGACGGCGCGGGCGCCATGCGCGTCGGAGACGCCAGCAACTTGGATGCCGTCGACCATGGCCCCCTCCCTAGCGGACCTTCACCGACGCCATCTCCTGACCGTCCGGGCTCATCACGTGAGTCGAGCAGGCCAGACACGGGTCGAAGGAGTGAATGGTGCGTAAGATTTCCAGCGGCTTCTCGGGGTCGGCCATGGGCGTGTCCATGAGCGACGCCTCGAAAGCGCCGATATTGCCCTTCGGGTCGCGCGGGCTGCCGTTCCAGGTGGTCGGCACGATGCACTGGTAATTGTCGATCTTGCCGTTCTTGATCTTGATCCAGTGCCCGAGCGCGCCGCGCGGCGCCTCGGTGAAGCCATAACCCTGGGCTTCGGTCGGCCAGCTCTTGGGCTCCCACTTATCAACATTTGCCGTCGCCATGTCGCCATTCTTGATATTGGCGACGAGCTTGTCCTGGAAGTGGCGCATCTTGCGCGCCGCCCACTGGCATTCGAGACCGCGCGCGGCAGTGCGGCCGAGCGTGGAGAACAGCGCCGTGACGGGAACGTCGAGCGTCTTGAGCAGACGATCCGCCGGCTCCTTGAACTCGGGATTGCCCTGCGCATAGCCGATGATGTAGCGCGCGAGCGGGCCGACCTCGACCGCATTGCCGCGCCAGCGCGGCGATTTGATCCAGGAATATTTGCCGCCCTCGTCGAGCGACTCGATTTTGGTCGGCGTGCCCTTGGCGTTGGGGCCGAGCTTGTAGTTCGGCTCGGTGACGCCGTCGAAAGGATGCAGCCCCTTGGTCTCGTCCGGATATTTGTACCAGGAGTGCGTGACGAATTCCTGTATCTGCTCCGGATCGGCGTTGTCGATCGGCAGGACCTCCTTGAGATTGCCGTTCAAGATCACGCCACGCGGGAGGAGGAGATTGCTGGCCGAATAGTCGTTGGCGTGCTCGGGAATGTCGCCATAGCTCATGACGCTCTTGCCCGAGAGGCCGCCGCCATAGAGCCAATCCTTGTAGAAGCCGGCGATGGTCACAAGGTCCGGTATATAAACTTGCTCGACGAATTCTATCGAACGATCGATGATCTGCGAGACGAGATTGAGCCGCTCCATATTGATCGCGCCGACGGCTCCCGTCCCGTCGACGTTGATCGCGCAGGGCGCGCCGCCGACGAGCCAGTTGGGATGCGGATTCTTGCCGCCATAGACGGTATGGATCTTGACGATATCCTTCTGGAAATCGAGCGCCTCCAGATAATGCGCGACCGCCATCAGATTGGCTTCCGGCGGCAGCTTGTAGGCCGGATGGCCCCAATAACCGTTCTTGAACGGCCCAAGTTGACCGGACTCGACAAACTTCTTCAGCCGCGTCTGCAGGTCCTTGAAATAACCCGGCGAGGACAGCGGCCAGGGCGAGATCGACTGCGCCAGCGCCGAGGTCGCCTTCGGATCGGCGGAGAGGGCCGAGACGACGTCGACCCAATCGAGCGCATGCAGATGGTAGAAATGCACCAGATGATCGTGCACCTGCAGGCAGAGCTGCATGATATTGCGGATCGAATTGGCGTTTTCGGGAATGCTGATGTTCAGCGCATTCTCGACCGCGCGCACCGAGGTGAGCGCATGGGTGCCGGTGCAAACGCCGCAAATCCGCTCGGTGAACGCCCAGGCGTCGCGCGGATCGCGGTTCTTCAGGATAACTTCGATGCCGCGCCACATGGTTCCCGTCGAAACTGCGTTGCGAATGACATTATTGGAATCGACATTCACCTCGATGCGCAAATGGCCTTCGATGCGCGTGACCGGATCGACGACGACGCGCTTGCCGGAATTGTCGAGATTGAAGCCGTTGGGAGTCTCGATGCCCATGACTTGATTCCTGTCGCGGCGAGGCGCGTGCGCGCGCTCGCGTCAGTAATAATGGGATTGTTCAGAGCTTCTCGGTTTCGCGCTTCGTCACCACGCGCTTGACCGCCGTGACGGCGGCATGGGTCGCCACCGCCGCGCCGACGACGCCCGCGGCCGCCATGCCGATCTCGTCGGCGTTCTTCTCGACGCCGAATTGCCTGATGTTCGAAAGCCGCTTGTAAAATGGCCCCTTGTCCCAAAAACCCTCTTCCGAACAGCCGATGCAGCCGTGACCGGATTGGATCGGAAAGGAGACGCCGCCGTTCCAGCGCACGGTCGAGCAAGCGTTATAGGTCGTCGGACCCTTGCAGCCCATTTTATAGAGGCAGTGACCCTTGCGCGCGGATTCGTCGTCCCACTCCTCGACGAACTGGCCGGCGTCGAAATGCGGACGGCGGTAGCATTTGTCGTGGATGCGCTGGGAATAAAACATCTTCGGCCGCCCTTGACGGTCGAGCTCCGGCAGGCGGCCAAAGGTCGTGATATAAGTGACGACGCCAGTCATCACTTCCGCGATCGGCGGGCAGCCGGGAACCTTGATGATCGGTTTGTCCTTGATGACCTTGTCGATCGGCGTCGCTTTCGTGGGATTGGGCGCCGCCGCCTGCACGCAGCCCCAGGAGGCGCAGGCGCCCCAGGCGATGATCGCCATAGCGTCCTCGGCCATCCATTTCAGCTTCTCGACGAAAGGCTTGCCGCCGTCGATGCAGAACATGCCGCCCTCGTTGAGCGGCGGATTGCCTTCGACCGCGAGAATATACTTGCCCTTATATTTTTCCTTTGTCTCTTCGAGGATCGCTTCCGCTTGATGGCCCGCGGCCGCCATGATCGTGTCGTCGTAGTCGAGCGAGATCATGGAGAGTACGACATCCTTCGCTAAAGGATGCGCCGAGCGGATGAAGCTCTCCGAGCAACAGGTGCATTCGAGGCCGTGCATCCAGATGACCGGCACGCGCGGATTGGTCTCCAGCGCATACGCCATCTTGGAGGCCGCGACCGGGCCGAACCCCAAGCTCGCGGCGGTCAGAGAACAGAATTTCGTAAAGCTACGACGCGTGATCCCCTGGCGTCGGATCACGTCGTAAAACGACTCGATGGCGGGCATTCCTCTCCCCCACTGCGTTTCCCAAAAGCGGCGACTTTCCGCGTCGAGGACGGGAGCCACTCTCTTTTTTTCGCGAAGACCGCAAGCAAGGACCGAACCAGCCGCGATCTGACGATGCGGTTCCTAAACCCATTGGACAGCAAGCATTTTCCTAGCAGCTAGCGATGTCGCTGCGGCAGGAAAACACGGACACAAGTGTTTCTATCACGACAAGTTTGTTGGAACTGCGACAAAAGTGTCAGCTTGCACGCTGCCCAACGTCGCACCGAATCGTTCGAGAAACGGCGCGCCGATATCGCGTCGATATATATCGGAAGGGGCCTCAAGCCAGCTTCTGTTTCAGGGGCATGCGCATCAGCTCCATGGCCGACGCAGCCCGAGCTTGCGCTTCACGACCTGCGTCGCCTCGGCGATGCAAAGCATGCGCGAGATTTAGCGGTCGCGGTCGGTAAGTGTGGCGAGCGGGCTCGCCGCCACCACGCATTGGTCGACGTTGATGCATAGGTTCTGTCGCAAATTTTTGTCTGAGGTCGGCTTGGGTTAGGCTGTTGGCGGGGCAGTCGGAACAGCGCGATGATCGAGTTCAAAGGGAGACATTTCGAACGTGACGTGATCCTCTGGGGCGTGCGCTGGTATGTCGCTTACCCGATCAGTTACCGGCAGCTCGAGGGGATGATGAAAGAGCGCGGGGTCGAGGTCGACCATTCAACGCTCAATCGCTGGGTCGTCAAATACGCGCCCGAGTTGGAGCGTCAGTTCCGTTCCCGCAAGCGACCGGTCGGCTCCAGCTGGCGGCTGGACGAGACCTATGTGAAGGTCAAAGGCTCCTGGAAATATCTCTATCGGGCCGTCGACAAAGCCGGCGCCACGGTGGACTTCCTGCTGACCGCCAAGCGGGATCGCAAGGCGGCGTTGCGGTTCCTGCGGCAAGCGATCAGTCAGAACGGCGCGCCGAGGAAGATCACGATCGACAACAGCGGCGCCAACACTGCGGCGATTGAGAGCTACAACGCAGAGCACGAGGCGGGCATCGAGATCCGGCGAAGAAAATATTTGAACAACATCATCGAACAGGACCACCGAGCGATCGAGCGGGTGGCGCGGCCGGCGCTTGGGTTCAAATCCTTTCGCTCGGCCGCAGCAACGCTCGCCGGCGTCGAGCTCATGCACATGATCCGAAAAGGGCAGTTGCGAACCACGGGCGAATTGCGCCCAGCGAAGCAGTTCTACGCTCTCGCGGCGTAAGCCTCGAGAGGACTGCTGTCCTGCATCTCGCCCTCACGCAAAATTTGCGACAGAACCCTAATTGGCTGGCCTGCCCGGCAGGAGCGGGAAGCCCCCTGGGAAGGCGGGTTCGTCATCAGGCCGCATCAACGGCGGCGTCGCGCCAGCGGGCGTCGGCGGTTGCAATTGATCAGTCTGCGGCGCAGGCGGCGCTGGTAGGAGCTTACCCCAATCCGTGCGGGCCGCCATTTGAAGCTGCGTCGTCTCCGGCACGATCGGCTTGCCGGTGCGGATCTCCCAACCGCCGCCAAGCCCCCTATAAACGGCAATGAGATTGGCCGCGATCGCGCCGCGGGTCTCCGCCAGCCTCTCCTGCTCGTCGAGAAGCCGCGTCTGCGCGTCGAGCACGCGCTGGAAATTTTCGGCGCCTTCCTTGTATTGGATAAAGGATAGCTCCACCGCGCGCTGGGCCGCCGCCACAGAGCGCCGCAGATTGCCGGCGCGTTGCTGGGCCTTCAGGAATCCAATGAGCGCGTCCTCGACTTCGCGCGCGGCTCGGAGCACCGTGTCTTCGTAAGCGACGAGCGCCTGCTGGAAGCGCGCATCCTGGGCGCGCACGGCGTTGGCGATGCGCCCGTAATTGAGGATCGACCAGCGAAAACTTGGGCCTACCGTAAGGAACAGACTGCCGGGCGCGAAGAGCTTGGCGACATCGGAGGCCTGCACGCCAATTTCCCCGAACAGATAAAAATGCGGGTAAAGTTCTCCCTCGGCCACGCCGATGCGGGCGCTTTCCGCCGCCGCCCGCATCTCGGCGACGCGGATATCCGGCCGCCGCCGCAACAGCTCTGCCGGCAAACCGATGGCGACGCGGGGGGAAGCGGCAGGGATTCTATGCGGGCCGCCCAGCAGCGGCTCGACGCCCCCCGGCGGCTGCCCCAGAAGCACGCTCAGCGCATTCTTCGATCGCTGCACGCCGGTCTCGAGCTCCGGTATAGTTGCGAGCGTATTTTCCAGCAAGGCGCGTTGCTGCGCGACGTCGAGCTCGGAGGTTGCGCCGGCTCGGAACCGGGCCTCTGCAATCTGCAGCCCCTCCCTCTGGAGACGGACGTTTTCCCGAGCGATCTCCAGCAGCGTCTCGAAGGTCCGCAATTCCGTATAAACGCGGGCGATATCGCCCATGAGCGATACGAGCACATTGTCGTAGTCCGCCATCGTGGCGGTCATGGTGGCGTCCGCCGCTTCAACATTGCGGCGCAACCGACCCCAGAAATCAATCTCCCAAGCTGCGTCGAAACCTAGCGTGTAGTCGGCGAAGGCGTGCATCGGCAGATTGGCTTTGTTCGCAGCGCGCTCGCTGATCTTATTCCAGGTCGCCGCGCCCGTCGCCTCCTGCTGCTGGGGGAACAATTCGCCGATGGCGATGCCAAGCTGGGCCCGGGCTTCGAGAATCCTTAAGCCGGCGATTTGGACGGGCAGGTTTTGATCGGCGCCGACGTGCACCAGGCGATCCAGGGTCGGGTCGTTGAAGACGCACCACCAGTCGCGCTTTATTTCCTTATTGGAGACGCGCCTGTCGGGCTTCTCGATCCAGTTATCCTGAACCGAAGCCTCCGGCGGCATGAAATCCGGGCCAACCGCGCAACCGCTCGCTGCGAGGGAAAATAGCAAGGCCATTGCAGCGAAAGCGGTCGATCGAGGCCTAGCCTTAGCATGCCGCATCAAGACTCTCGCCCCCAATCCCTCGTCAAACCGGCTGCTCGAACAGCCCGTGAAAACCGAATCAAATATGCTCGTTCTTCCTAAGGTTAATTTTCGATTAAGGCGAGGATTTAACGAGCTATCGCTCGCGGCACTCACAAAGCATTGTTGATCCTCGGCAGGATCCCGAAGCGGGCCGCGCGGCAATGGCTACTTCGTGACAGCGATGGATTTGCGGAACAGCGAGAGGCTGTAAACGAAAAAGCCGAGGCCGATGGCGGCGACCATGGCGAACTGCGGCCAGACCGCCTCGATCCCACCCCCGCGATAGATGATCTTCTGCGAGAAGCTGACGAAGTGCCGGGAGGGCAGGAAGAAGGTCATATACTGCAGCCACTGCGGCTGGCTTTCGACTGGCGTATTGCCGCCGGACAAAAGCTGCAGGACGACGACGACCAGGATGATGAGAAGTGCGAACTGCGCCATGGATTGGGAAATGGTGCCCAGAAAGATGCCAAGCGCCGTCGCGAAGAAGAGGTAAAGCACGACGCCGGAAAACCACAGGGCGATGGAGCCGGCGAAGGGCACCTCGAGGGCCTTCATGACGATGAGGTAGAGAGAGGCGGCGGTCGCCAGCAGGATCACGAGACTATTAGCCCAGACCTTGGCAATGGCGATTTCAAAGGCGGAGAGCGGCATGACGAGCAGATGCTCCAGCGTCCCATGCTCGCGTTCGCGGATGACGGCGGCGCCGGTTAGGATGATGGTGAGCATCGTAACCTGATTGATAATGCCGACGATGCTGGCGAACCAGGCCGCGACGCCATTGGGGTTGAAAAGCCGGCGGATCACCAGATTGATCGGTTGAGGATTGGCCCCGCTGGCGCGCGTGAAAAAGGAGGTGATGCGGTCGTTGATAATGTTCTTAATGTAGCCCGCGCCGATCGCCGCCTGCTGCATGGCGGTAGCGTCGATGCTGAGCTGAATATCGGGATGGCGCCCAGCCCTCAAATCCGACTCGAAGCGGGGCGGAATCGCTACCACGAACATGAACCGGCCTTCGTCCATGGCCGTTTCGACCTGGTCGGCCGCTATCAGGTCTGGCTCCTGGAACCGCGGCGGATAGAAGGCGTTCATCAGCTCCTTCGAGAGCGCTGAATGGTCTTCATCGACAAAGGCGATGGAGGCGTTATTGACTTCGCTCGAGGTGCCGGTGGCTTGGATGTAGATCGTGCCGGTGAAGGCGTAGGCGACGAAAAACATCATCACGAGGTCACTGCCTAGGCTGCGCAGCTCCTTGATCCCCAGCCACAGGATGTTGAGCAGCATTTTCATGGCTCACTTCTCCTGCTTTCTGAGCGCGAGCGTGCTCACCGTCCAAAGGATCGGGATGCAAATGGCAAGGAAGGTGATGTCCTGCATCAAGAGATCGGCGCCGAGCCCCTTGGTGAAAGCGCCCTTGCTCGCATGCATGTAATAGGAGGTCGGCCAGATCGTTCCAACGAGCTTGGCGTTGCCCGCGAGGGTGGAGACCGGCTGCAGCAAGCCGGAGAATTGGATGGTCGGCACCAGGGTGATGATCGCGGTGATGAAGACCGCCG
>JAMBEQ010000257.1 GCA_024506175.1 Methylocystis sp. | reverse complement strand
ATCGAGCGCCTTGCCTTGCGGCACGCCCTGGACGATGTCGAACAAAACGATGTCGCCAAGCTCTCTTATGCCTGCGAGATGGGCCAATGTCCCGCCGATTTGGCCGGCGCCGATCAAAGCGATTTTCTTGCGCGACATCTTTCGTTCCATTCTCAGAGTCAGGGGGAAGTGCTACCGCGCTTTTTCGCCGGAGGGAAGACGCAACGCCGCTCTGTCCCAATCTTTGCGGCAGCGCGGCAAGCTGGCCGCACAATATTTCGGCGCCCGGTTCAGGCGCCCATACCACGGGCGGGCCTGTCACGCGTCTCCGCGCCCCGCGCAATTGTCGCAGGCGATTGCGAAACGCGCGCGCCTCATTACGTGCAGTTGCGGAGGCGGGCGTCCTCGCCGCCGCCGGGGACAGGCGGGCGGCGCGCGACCGAAAACCGGCCCGCGTCAAAGGGAGCTTTATGAGAATGAGATCGTGGAGCGGTTTCTTGGCCGGGCTTTTGGGGGCCGGCGCGATTGCGGCTTGCCTTTCGGCGCCGGCGCAGGCCGCCGACAAGGACGAGGCCGAACTCGCCAAATATTACGCCACTGTAGACGTTTGGCATTTCCCGGTCGACTATATGGTCGCCTACAACAACCAGGACGTGATCGTCACCCGCGAATTGAGCGCCAAGCCCGAGCCTGCGGGAAAGCTCTGCTACATAAGATTCGACTTCGTGAGCGGCCAAGGCGATTACGCCTATGGCTTCAAACCCGCCGAACTGGGCGGGCCGCATAAGAACACCGAGTGGGGCGTCTTCGTCCACAAACGCGGCACGGTCATCAATCAGCTCCGCTCGGCGCTCAAGCTGAACGTGATCTACTTCTACGTCGACGGGCTGAAGCCCGAATATAAGGACGCTCCCGACATTTGCGCGCAAAAACAGTCCGCCGACACGCCCGAGGCCGGCCATGGCTACAAGGCCAGGGAATGGTCTGACCTCGTCGTGCGCGGCAAGCTGATCCACGGCTGGCCGGGTCAGGGTCCGCATTGAGGGCGCATCACCAGCCAGAACGGGGCGGATGAAAAATTATTGCGCAGCGCACGTCGAAAGGCTGGACAGGACGCGGGCCGTTTGTTAGATCACCCCCGTCTTCGAGAGACGCCGCCGGCGACGACGGCGTTTCCTGAAGGGGCGCATAGCTCAGTTGGTAGAGCAGCTGACGCTTAATCAGCGGGTCCAAGGTTCGAGCCCTTGTGCGCCCACCATTAAAATCAAAGATTTACAGATCACGACCGCCTCGCGTGCTTCCCCGAAATGGCGATTGGGGGCCGCACTGCTCCCCCTTGGCCTTCTCACGCGATCCCCTCGCGCGGCTGCGTCTGTCCGCCACGGCTTCCGCGTTGCCAACGCCCTCCCCGGTCTGGCGCGCCCGCCCATGCCTCCGAGAGGAGCCCGGGCCCCTAGCGCTCACCTTCCCAAAATTTCTTGCGGGCGTCCCTCATGGCCGCGCGGCGCAGCTCATGCTGCTTCTCGAAAATTTCCAGGAACATAGGGTTCTTTCATAAGTTGGCTTCGCTCTAGGAGGACCAAACACCATGAAAAGAACCGCAGCGTTACTGTGCCTCTCGCTGAGCGTCTTAGCGCCAAGTGAAGCGGCTATGGCGAAGGGCTGCATCAAGGGCGCAATCGTCGGCGGCGTTGCGGGCCACTATGCAGGACACCATGGAATGCTGGGCGCTATTGGCGGCTGCCTCTACGGTCGCCATCTTGCGCATAAAAACCAGCAAACCGCCAAACGAAGCTCACCCAACCACTACTATGGGCGCGCGCCCAATCACTACTATGGGCGTGGCTGGCTGTGAGGGCCGCGCCGCGACGGGGGCGGCGCAGCAACTCAGGCAATGAGCGCGGGCGCTGGGCAAAGTTACTCAGCCCGCGCGATAGACACCGCGGCCTTGTAAAGGCGGCCCCGGGGCGGTTTCAGTAGTGGCGGAGCTCCTCGTATCAGCTGTCGTTGTGGTTGCTATCGTGTACGGGCGCGAAGTGCTGATGCCTTTGTCGCTCGCCGCCGTGGTCGCCTTCATGCTTTCGCCGGCGGTCGCCTTTCTCGCGAAGCTCGGCGCGCCCCGGGTCTTGGCGATTGTGCTGGTCCTCTTCGCCTGCGTCGGAGCCACGCTTTTCGCGGCGACCTCGTTCAGTTCACAGATCGTAAGCCTCACCGGCAGCCTGGCGACCTACAAAAACAATCTCGTGGACAAGGCGCATATGCTCACTCCCTCTACCGCGGGGGGCGCATTACAGCGGGCGGTCGACTCTCTGGACGCGTTGCAGAGGGAAATCGAAAAGCAGACCCAGGGCCCGGGCCAGGAGGAGCAAGTTCGGGTCGTCGTCGACAACGGGCGGCCAGGCGGCGTCGCCGGAATGCTGGAAACGCTGCGATCCGTGCTGGGCCCCGCCGAGACGGCGCTTCTCACCTTGATTTACGTCGCGGTCCTGCTTGCGGGCCAATACGACCTTGTTGACAGGGTGGTCCGTCTCGCCGGCGTCGGGAACATGTCCGAGTCGACGGCGGCTCTGAGCACGGCGGGAGAGCGCCTTTCCAGCTATTTTCTGGGCCAGGGCGCGATCAATCTGGCCTTCGGCCTCCTGACGGGCGGCGTGCTGGCCGCCCTCGGCATCCCAAACGCAATCTTGTGGGGTATGTCGGCCGCTCTGCTTCGCTTCATTCCCTTCATAGGCGTATTTGTCGCCGCCCTCCCACCGTTGCTGCTCGCAGCTGCGGTTTCGCCGGGCTGGAGCCTGCTGCTCGCCGTCTTTGCTTTTTTCCTGATCGCGGAGCTGGTGACCTCGAACATCGTCGAGCCGGTGGTGATGGGCCGGCATGTCGGGCTCTCTCCTCTCGCCTTTATCGCGGCCGGCAGTTTCTGGTGGGTTGTCTGGGGGCCCGTCGGTCTCCTGCTTGCCGCGCCTCTGACAACCACCCTCGTTGTGCTTGGCGAGTTTTTCCCGTCGATGGGGTTCATCAGCCTGTTGTTCGGCGATCGCCCCCCTCTCACGCCCGAGCAGGAATATTATCACCGCTTGCTCGCCAGAGACGCGGCGACGGCTGCGGAAGCCTTGGAGAGCGATGGGACGGCGCGCGCTCTGGTCCGTATCTGCGACGTGATCGTGCTTCCCGCCCTCGCGATCGGCGCGAAGGACTTTCGCCAGCGTCGCATCTCGGCGGATCGGGCCGAAGCGCTTGCCGACACCATGCGTGAGGCCGTGGCGATAGCGTTTCCAGCAAGGGAACCGGATGCCGAGCCGGTTGGGCGAGCGGTCGTCGTCATCCCCGGGCTCGGCCCCGTCGATGTCGCCGCGGGAGAGCTGGCGGTCGCCGTTCTGTCTGAAACAACGGGAAAAGCACTGGCTTGCGTGCGGGCGGCGACCGGCCTCCTCGCCCTCGCTTCGCTGAGGCATGATGAAGGAGACGCCGAGCCGGAGGCGCTCGTCCTGTTCACGGTTGGAGGGGCGGCCCATGCCCAGATGCGCCACATGGCGCAGCGCGCGAGCCTGCTTTTCCCCAATATCCGTATCATCCTCTTTCAAGAAGAAGAGGATGCTTCCGCCGTTGCAAATCCGGAACAGGGCCAGATCGTTCGCTGCTCGTCGCTCAGCCGGGCGGATCAGCTCTTGCGGCTTACCCAGAGACCGGAGGGGGACGGGTAGACGTGGAGACGCACGTCGCGCCGGATGCTCAAAGGTGGCCGACAAAATCAGCCGAACGGCTTTCAGCGGCCGGAGCCCGCTCCGCTATTGGGGCCCCCGTAAAAGCCTCCCCACCCCATTCCTGGCGGCTGCTCCGAAGACGATTTCTCGTCATGCGGCGCGGCGGCGCCATCCTGCCGCCCCCTTATCGCTTTCCTGGGCTCTTCTTTATGGCCGCGCGAATTCGCCCCAGCTGAGAGTTCCCCCGCCGCAGCAGGATGAGCCATCAAAACGAATGCAATGGGGATGAACCAGAGAAACCGCACTTTGGGACCCCTTTGCTGGCCGGAACCAAGCGCAGCGGCGTTTACCGCGAGTCCACCGAAGCCTGAGGTCGCGGCTTCGGCGATCGAGAACAACCTTTGAGTGGTTGGCTTATTTGGAGCGGGCGAAGGGAATCGAACCCTCGACATACAGCTTGGGAAGCTGTCGTTCTACCACTGAACTACGCCCGCGCGATTCCTTCTGTAGCGCTTGTGAGGGTGAGATTCAACGGCGGCGCGCAGGAATCCGGCCGAGCGGCCGGACTGCCGGCTTTGCCCGCAAATCGCGCAGAAAGCGTTCGCCTCTGTTTCGGGATCGCATTGTCTCTATGTTCGCCCTTGGGGCGCCAGCAGGCAACGGAGAAGGAACGAGAGCATGGCTTCCACCACCACCGCGGTCGGACCGCTCGCCCGCTTCCGGGCGCTCCCTTGGAAATTCAAGTTGCCTGCTCTATTTGCGGCGCTGCTTCTCGCCTTTTACATTTTGGTCGCCCTTTTGAACCTCATCAACTATTCCGACGGCGTGCGCACGGGCGTGATCGGCAAGCTCTCAAGCAAGGGCATCGCCTGCTGGACGACCGAAGGGCAGCTTGCCTTACCGAATTTCGCGAGATCGGGCGCGCTCCGGGGCGCCGGCCAGAGCGTCGACAACACTTTCTACTTCTCCGTTCCCGACCGGGACGTCCGGAAGCAACTCGAGTCCATTCCCGACGGCAGCCCCGTCACGCTCGAATATCGGCAAAAGCTTTTCACTCTCGCCTGGCCGATTCCCCTGTTGTGTCGGCGCCGGACCCAATATGAGATCGTCGGGGTGCGGCCCGCGCCAGGCTTTTCGCCAGACCTAGTGGCGCCGGCTAGGCCATAGCGCGGCCCGCAGGAAAAAGCCGGCGTAAAGCAGGACCCGCACGCGGCGCGTCGCGCGCGTCCGCGTTTAGGCGAGTTCCCGCTCAGACACGGATGCGACAAGCGGCAAGGTCACACGGACGATCAGGCCATGCGGCGCCCGATCCAGCATTTGAACGGCTCCGCCGTGGCCTTCGACCAGGGAGCGGACAATTGCGAGCCCCAGCCCGAACCCCCCGTGTTCTCCGAGCGTGCGGGCGGTGTCGCAACGCACGAAGGGCTCGAATACTTTCGCCTTCAGCTCGTCTGGTATCCCTGGCCCGTCGTCGGCAACGTCGACCTGAACCATATTTCCACCGACCTCGGAAACTTTGACCTCGACATGCTTCGCGTGGTGCGTCGCGTTTTCCACGAGATTGGTGAAGACTCGCTGCATATCGGAAAGCGAGCCGCGGATCGTGTGCTTGTCGTCACAGTCATAAACAACGTCGCAGCCGAGGTCGTTGAATTCGTCAACGACGGTGTGGATAACGCTGTCGAGCGCGATGGCCGAGTGGTCGACGCGCGGATTTTCGGTGCGCAAATATTCGAGGTTCTTCCGCAGCATGGCGTCCATGAGACGGATATCTTTCTGCATCTTCCAGCGCAGCCTATCGTCTTCGATGAATTCCGTCCTCAGGCTGAGACGCGTGATGATGGTTTTGAGGTCGTGACTGACAGCGGCCAGGATTTGCGTCCGCTCGGCCATCATCGCGAGGATGCGCGACTTCATGGCCTTGATCGAGCGCGTGAGATCGCGAATTTCGCGCGGACCGCGATCGATGAGAGGCCAGGAGAAATCCGCCTTGGTCGGAAAGGATTCGGCTCGTCGAGCAAGCTCATCCAGAGGCGCAATGATGTAATTCGAAAGCCAGATCAGAATCACCGAGGCGCTGATGAAGAAGAGAAAGCCAAGGCGCCCCCAGCGTGACATGAAGATCGGATATTGCTCTTCCGGCTCCGAGAACCAGCGCCACAACAGCCGCGATGGCTTTCGATGCTGTGCGACCGAAACGACCGCATAGCCGCCCTTTTCCAGCGGCAGAGCCAATGTATCCTGTACATTGTGGAGCGGCGTCGTCTCGAACGCCTTGGCGCCGCTAATCAAGTGAGCGTTGATCCGCCGGATTTCCGATTCGAAAATCGGCTCCTTGGTCTCCAGCGCCGCGGGCTTGTCGCTACAGATCGCAATGCTCGTGTAGGGCGCCGCGAAGTGGATCTTCTGGACCAGCGCCCCTCTCTCCGAGACCGGGGCCGAGTCGAGCGCAAGCAGCACACCCGTCAGAAAATCGGCCTCCGAGACATAATGGCGGCGCCCCTCCGATTCCATAACATGCAGCAGCAGGACGATGACCAGCTGATAGACGACGATGGAGCCGAGGATCAGAAGGGTAATCTGGCCGAGGAGATGATCTGGGCGGAGCCGGCGGATAAAGTCCGAAAGGGCCATTATGTGCGTGTCCGTCTTTCAGTTTCCGCCCACTGGCGGGCGCTACTCTTCACCACCGCGGGCATGGAGGCGCCTACTCCGCTCGGAAGTGCTTCGAGAGCTTCAACCCCTGCCCCTGATAGCTCGAAACGCCCGCCTCGCCATAAAGCGCCGCAGGCGTCTCAGCCATGCGCTCATAGACCAGACGGCCGATGAATTGGCCGTCCTCCAATATGAAGGGCACTTCGCGGGACCGGACTTCGAGCACCGCCCGCGCGCCGGGGCGCCCGTCCAAGCCCGCGCCGAAGCCGGGATCGAAAAATCCCGCGTAATGCACGCGAAACTCGCCGATCGCGGCGTCCATCGGCGCCATTTCAGCCGCGAGGCCGGGCGGGATCGCGAGGCGCTCGCGCGTGGCGAGTATGTAGAAATCGCCTGGATCGAGGATGAGCCTGCCATCGCGGGCGGGCAGCGGGTCCCAGTAATCATCTATGCGGTACGCCCCGACGCGATCAACGTCGATCACATCCGTATGTTTCTGCGCCCGATAGCCGACGATCCCGTTAAAGGCGTCAGCGCCGAGCGCGACGCGCAGCACCACGCCGTCGCGCAGATTGAGGAGTCCATCGACAAGCGGCGTCTTGTGGTTCAATTCGGAGAGCGCCGCGTCGGACAGCGCAAAGCCGCCCTGCCCTGCCCCTTCATGTCGCGCCCGAAACCGCAACTGGTTGAGCCGCGACCCCTGCCGCGCGCGCACCGAGAAGCTTCTCGGCGAAACCTCGGCGTAGAGCGGCCCCTTGTAGCCGGGCTCCACCTCGTCGAAACGCTCGCCGCGGTCGGTGATGAGGCGGGTGAAAATGTCGAGCCTTCCGGTCGAACTTTTGGGATTGGCGGCGCCCGAGACGTCTGAGCCGAGCGCCAGACTCTCCAGAAGCGGCACAACATAGACGCAGCCACGCTCGAGAATGGCGCCTTCGCCCGAGAGCGACATTTCATCATAGGCAAGCGCCTCGAGAATGTCCGCGACGCCCCGCTCCTTGCCGGGCAGGAAACTCGCGCGCACGCGATAAGCCTTTGGACCAAGGCGCAGGTCTAAGCTTGCCGGCTGAATCTGCCCCTGGGCCAGCGGCGCCGAGGCGCGGATCGCGCCGGTCTCGACCATCGCCTGGATTTGTCGGCTGGAGAGCACGCCGATCATAGTTTTCCCCTCTGGCGGGCGCGCGTAGCGCCCTTCAGGCATAAGCGCCAAATTGCGGCCCAACGCAAGACGGGCCCAGTTGACAGCGAGGCCGGCTCGGCCCTTATAGAATCGCGTGGTTATTTGAGCCGGCCGGCTTGCCGCCACGGAAAACAAAGGCGCTAAAAGGCCGGGTCTCCCCGAGGATACCCGTTTTCGAGAAGCCGCGCGCCTCGCGCATAAGGATTTGGCGCTCCTGCGCCGGAGGGAGAGAAATTGTCTGCAGACGCCCCCCGCAAACTCAAGCCGGCGACGCTTCTCGTCCACGGCGGAACCACGCGCTCGGCTTTCGGCGAATTGTCGGAAGCGCTGTTTCTGACGCAGAGCTTCGCCTATCCGACGATGGAGGCGGCAGAGGCGCGATTCAAGGGCGACGATCCCGGCTTCATCTATTCGCGCTTCTCGAACCCGACCGTCGCCATGTTCGAGAACCGCATGTGCCTGCTCGAAGGCGCCGAGGCCGCCCGCGCCACGGCCAGTGGCATGGCCGCCGTCACGGCCGCCCTCCTCGCTCAGGTGAAGGCGGGCGACCATGTCGTTGCGGCGCGCGCGCTTTTCGGGTCATGTCTCTATGTGGTCGAGGACCTGCTGCCGCGCTTGGGCGTCGCCTCGACGCTCGTCGACGGCGCGGAGCTGGCGCAATGGAAGGCGGCGATCCGCCCCGAGACCAAGCTCTTCTTCCTCGAAAGTCCGACCAACCCAGGCCTCGAAGTCTATGACCTAAAGGCGATCGCCGACCTCGCTCACAATGCAGGCGCGCGCCTGGTCGTCGACAATGTTTTCGCGACGCCGTTGCTGCAAAAACCGCTGGCGCTCGGGGCGGATGTCGTCGTCTACTCGGCAACGAAACATATCGACGGCCAGGGCCGGTGCCTGGGCGGCGTCATCCTTGCCTCGCAGGCGTTGATCGAGGAAAGCATCCATAATTTCTTGCGTCAAACCGGCCCCGCCATCTCGCCCTTCAACGCTTGGGTGATGCTGAAAGGTCTGGAAACCCTCCCTCTGCGCGTTGGACAGCAGACGGCGAGCGCGGCGCGGATCGCCGATTTCCTCGCCGAGCAGAAGGGCGTGACAAAGGTTCTCTACCCCTTCCGTAAGGATCACCCGCAAGCAGAGCTGGCCCGCCGACAGATGAGCGGCGGCGGCACGCTGGTAAGCTTCTTCCTCGAGAGCAAGGAGGCGGCCTTCAAGCTCGCCAACGCCCTGCAGGTGATCAAGATCTCGAATAATCTCGGCGACGCGAAAAGCCTGATCACCCATCCGGCGACGACAACCCATCAGCGCCTCACGCCGCAGGTCCGGGCCACGCTCGGCATCACCGACGGGATGCTGCGCCTCTCGGTGGGGCTCGAGGACGCCGAGGATCTGATCGAGGATCTCGCCGAGGGCCTCGCAGCGGCCGGTCGGGGCTAGAGCGCATTGCGCAAAAGTCGACAGACTTTGCGACAAGAATGCATTCCAGATGATTGATCTCGCGCGATTTCTTCCCGCTCGCATGATTCCATTCGAGCGGGAAGCGCGCTAAGCAGGATTTCGGAAAGGCGACCGAAAAAAAGGCGCACATCCCCTAGGAGCAAAGGAATGTGCGCTTAGGCGGATTATTTTCTTGGGCCAGTATTTTCCCGATTTGAGGCGCAATTGCGAACGACGGCCGCGCGGAGCGAGGCGGCGCTTTCGTGACACAGGTTGTCGATAATGAAAATTGTGGCGATCAGCACCGCCCCGATGATCTCCAGACAAACCGACGAGAGTGGCTCGGACATTTTTTCCTCCGCGCCGCAGGGCGGCGATCGTTGACCCGAGATTCGCGTCGGCGCCTCAAGGAGGGAGAACAAGCGCCGACGCAAATCCGCCTGGGGCGCTTCAACCGGAAACCGGCGGCGCACGCGCCCAGTGAGGCAGACGGGTCCGGGTCGTCGCCGCGGCGCGGTCCGCCAACATCCAGGGGAGGTTCAGTCTCTGGATGTGCGCCGCTACGACGACTCCGGGCCGAGCGGCAAGGGGCGCGGCGCCACTGCAGAGCGTCTGGCAAAGGACGCAGTCAATGCCGTGACCGCCAGCGGCGCCTGGCCGCCCTGTCTGCGCATCGGGCGAGGGGGAACCCGACGCGAAGCAAACAAAGAGATATGGCGCATCCGCTCCCGCGCGTGGCCCTGCCGCAAGCGCCGCCGCTAACGGCGCGCCTGCCAAAAGGGCGGCGACCAGCAACAGCGCGCGCGCAAAACGGCTCGCCGCGCTAGAGCGCAGGAAGGAAGACGGCTGCGTCATCTCTCCGAACTCAGGATTCCAGGCGCGCAAACCGCGCCCGGCGCTCCAAATCAATCAGGCGGATGCCTCTTTGCTGGGCGTCGCGCCACATGGCCAGGACGGGCGCAATCGTCGGCGCCGCCGAGGCCATATTTTTCCGCTCGCCCCGCTCGCATTCGTACATTGACGAAAGCGCAGCGCGCGCCATGGCGCAGTCGCGGCCGTTTGGCCGTCGCTTCTTCTTGCTGCTCACGTGACTTCTCCCATGCCGCTCAGATGCGGCCCTATTCGTTGCTTTGCCCACCGGGCGCGCGCCTGTTACAGGCGGCGCCTCGTGGTGGAGGCTCGAACGATCAGGAGAAGCTCGGGGGCGCGCGGGCGCGGTGCGCAAGGCCCTGTAAGAGGACAGGCAAGACGCGGTCCGCCACCGTCCAACGGAATTCGACCCATTGGACGAGCGCCATGCCTGGAGCCGGGGGACGCGCTGCGACCGGCGCCACACCGTTGCAGAAGATCTGGCAGATTGGGCAGTCGCGCTCTTTCTGCGCGTGACCTGGAACTTGATGCTTGGCTTGGTCTTTGGCGGCCTTGAGGCAAACGCCAATCGAGCCGACCTCGTTATCCAGCGCGGCTGCAAAGCTTCCCGCCATCGGCGCGATGACCTGGACGGCCAGCGCCAAAGCAAAAAGCACTCGTGTCAGCCATGCGCGGGGCATGAGGAAAAGCCTAATCTGAGATTGCGCCAAACACGCGTTTGGATTGAAGCAAATGCAGCCCGTCTGGGCAAGCAGCGCGGCGACGCCTTTGCCGCACTGCGTCAAGACGCCGCACGCATTTTGGGCGCACGGCGTCTTTGTGTTCAGCGAACGCCAGGCGCAGGAGCGCCGACGCCGCCCCCAAGCCCCGCCACCGTCGCGCCGCCGTCCAGCCCGCCGATGTCGTATTTCAAGCCCAGGAAGAAGGTGCGCTGGTTGTAGGGGTTAGGATTGACGTAGTATTTCCAGCGGCCGAGGTTGTCGATGCCCGCCGTCAGCGTCCACTCGGGGGCGACCTTGTAATTCAGCTTGGCGTCGAACACGAGATACTCGCTGTCCACGCTGCCGTAGTTGTTGTGGTTGAAGTCGACATTGTTGAGCGTCACGAAGGCCGCCGAGGCGTAACGCGCGCCAAAGGAGATCGACCAGTCCCTCGTCGGGCTGTAGCTCACCACCGAGCGGATGCGGATGCGCGGCACGCGGGGATATTGCATGCCGTTGAGCAATATGCCGCCCGCTGTCGGGAAAGGCGAGCCGGAGGCGGCGCCGATCAGCGACAGAGCGCTTCCATTCGACAGGATCTTGGCGTCGACGAATGTGACGCTGCCCGAATAGTCCAGGCCGGGCGTCAACATGTCTTTCATCACGATCGCCGCCTCGACGCCCCGGAAGCGCGCTTTGTCGAGGTTGGTGTTCTGGGTGATGATCTGCCCCCTCGGTCCGATCGACGATTGGCTGACGATAACGTTCCAGCGATCGTCCAAGAAGAGGCTCACGCGTGGATTGAACAATCCGATCCGCCCCTCGAAAGCGTCGACTTTCCGATATTCGCCCGTCAGGTCCCAGGAGGTCGAGATCTCCGGCTGGAGATTGGGGTTGTTGACGAGGACGGTGCTTGGCGTCGCGAGCGACTGGAACAGCTCCGTGACGGTCGGGAAGCGATAGGCGCGCCCCATCGAGCCGCGCATCGCAAAATCTTGGGTCACCCGGTATTCGAGCGCCGCCTTGGGAGAGAAGGCGTTCTTGTAGGCCTCGGGGAAAGCGCCCGCCGTCGCCTTGACCGGCGTCAACGAAACAAGCGGAGACGCGGTGTTCACGGCGCTCAGACCGCCCGCGACATTGGAGCCGTTGAAGGCGCTCCAGAACTCCCCGCGCCCGCCGCCAATGAATTTCCAATCAGGCAGGAAGCTCCAGGCGTCCTGGACATAGACGGCTCTGGTTTCCGTCTTGCCATAGTTCACGCCGTTGAGCGCCAGCGGGAAGTTGTTGTTGCCGGAAACAGTCGTCGTCTGCACCGAGTTCAGCGAATAGACATCCTGGTGCCCGCCGAAAGACACTTCGTGCTTTCCGAAGACATCTTGGACCGGACGCCAGATGAAGCGCATGTCGCCCGTGCGCCAATAGGTGCCGGAGAGCACGGTGTTCAGGCCGGTCGGATTGATGTTGTAGGCCGTCGCGCCGGCATTTGGCCGCAGCCCGTAAGAGGCATAGCCGTTAGAGAAATCTCGAAGGTAGTTGTAGGACGTCCCGGAGAAGTCGAAGTCGAATTCTCCGCCCGTGTCGCGCTTGAGCGAGAATGCCTGCATCAGATGGGTGGCGCCGCCCCACCCCGGATTGACGCCGCCGGGCGTGACAAGGAAATTCCCGATGCGCGCATTGCCATTCTGCGTATTGTAGATTGGCACGCCGTTCCGGTCATAGATGAAGCTTTCAACTGTCGTCGAGTTGCTCAGGTTCCAGACCCCCACGGTGTAGGTCGCGCGAACCAGCGGGCCGATGTCGTAGGACATCTTCAACTTGCCCATGTCTTGCTGGACGAAGTCGGCGCCCGCCGCGCCGGTGATGATGCGCGGCACGCCGTTCTGATTGAAGTCCTGGTAGCCGCCGAAGAAGCGGGTTCCATTGTTCGCCCCAGTGACCGGCGTCATGAAATTGCCGGGAAAGGTCTGAGCCTGCCCCTGCGAAGTGAGATGGTCGTAGGCGAAGAAATAGCGAAAATCGCCGATGCGGTCCCCGACCAGAATATTGGCGTTGCCCGAACCATCGAGCTCGCTGCGCCCATAGAGGCTGAAGGGCTGCAGCGCGCCCGTCGCCGAGGCGTGAAGCTCGAATTTCTCAGGCATGCGCGTCGTGATCGCCAGCACGCCGCCGATCGAGTTGCCCGGATAGAGCGCCGAGAACGGGCCATAGATCACGTCGACGCGGTCGATCTCGGCGGGCGAAACCAAGCCCCAACGCGGCGGGAAGTTGAAGCTGTTGCCGAGCAGGTTCGAGAGCAGGATGTTGTCGGCGTAAACGAGCGTCTTGGCGCTCTCGATCGTGCCGGTCGTGCGGCCGGAGACGATGGCGTTGCGGTCGCCGATATAGCGCTCGCGAATGAGGAGCGAGGGCAGATATTTGAAGGCTTCCGCGGAGGTCATCAGGTTGACGGACTTCTCGATCTCCTTGCGCGTGCGCGACTCCACTACGGCCGGAACGTTCTGCGGGATCGTGCGGCTGAAGGGGGCGGGTTTCGGCTCCGCATAGCGATCGAGGCCAGAAGCAGCGGCGGGGGGGACGACCGGTCCCGGCGCAGCGACGGATGCACGGGCGGGGCCCACACTCCGCGGCGCTGAAGGACCCGGCCGGGCCGAGCCGCGCGCGGCTCCGACGTTAATGGTCGGGAGGGACTGCTGCGCCAGCGCGGTCGCAGCAAGAAACAAGCCGAGGACGTTGACCGAGGCGGCGCCTAGAAAAGCGGAACGACGAGACATTTTTGAATTCCAGACACATTCGCGCGCTCGCGAGCCGAAGTCCGCCCGTGACAGGGACAGGCTCGGCTCTGCGGGAAAGCAAAGCGGATTGATCGGGCGGCCGAAGCCGCTTTCTATGGGTGACAGGAGGGCTTGTGCGCGCGTTGCCCGAGAGGCGCCTATGCGCCGGGCGGTCCCCGCGCGAGGCCAACCCGCGTCAGACGCGGGGGCGCGCCATCAACATTGGCCAACGCCCGGCCGAGGACATGAAAGGCCGTAGGCTCAACCGGAAAGGCGACGCCATCGAAAAGGGAAACCGAGGGCGGGCCTGAGCAGAGACAGCAGGACTCGCATTTGTGGCCCTGCCCGTCCGACCGGTTATCGAACGGTGCCTCTCCCGGCGCTTTCGAGCAATGCTCGTAGCCAAGCTCGGGGCCGCCCGCCAGCGGGCGCGCGTTTGCGCTTGCGCCGGCGATGGCCTGCACGACCATCGCCACCGCGAGAAGCAACACGCGCAGGCGAGAATAAAGCATGCTAATCCCAGTTTCCCGACCGCAACTATTGACTGTAGACGCGTTACAGCCAAGCCGCGATGCAGGCGGTTCGATTCGATTTGGCCGAGCCTGTGCCCAATCTGTCACACAGAGGCGCTCAAAGAATCGGCGCTCGGTCTTACTAAGGGCCGCGAGAAAGACATTTCCCTTTCCGGGAAGCCGTTTTAAGCTCCCGCGCCATGTATACCGCCATCACCAGGGACATTCGGGTCACCGCGCTCCCCGACTTCTTGCCAGAGCGATCGGACCCGATGAACGACCGGTTCTTTTGGGCCTATACGATAGAGATCGCCAATCTTGGCCGCGCGCGCGTGCAATTGCTCTCGCGCCATTGGATTGTCATCGACGCCAACGGCCGCCGCGAGGAAGTCCGTGGGCCGGGCGTTGTCGGCGAGCAGCCCGTGCTCGAGCCCGGCGAAACGTTCAGATACGCCTCCGGCTGTCCGCTGGCCACGCCCTCGGGCCTGATGCACGGCAGTTATCGAATGGTCATGGACTCGGGCGAAACATTCGACGTCGAGGTTCCGGCCTTCTCGCTCGACAGCCCTACATCCAACCCGACGCTCAACTGACGTGGACGCGATGGACGCCCTCGAACGCGTAATCGACATGACTGCCCGGCTCGTTGCTTTCGACACCGAAAGCTCGAAGTCAAATCTGCCGCTCATCGATTTCGTGGAGGGCTATCTGCGCGAGCAGGGCGTGCATTTCGCGCGCGCCCCCAACCCCGCTGGCGACAAGGCCGCGATCTTTGCGACAATTGGCCCGATGGCGCCGGGCGGCGTTCTGCTTTCGGGCCATACCGACGTCGTGCCCATCGAGGGCCAGGAATGGCGTTCGGACCCCTTCAAGCTCCGCCGCGAAGGCGGGCGTCTCTATGGACGCGGCGCGGTGGATATGAAGGGCTTCGGCGCCGTCGCCCTGGCGATGATCCCCGAATTCAAGAAGGCGGCGCTGGCGCGCCCGATTCATATTCTCCTGAGCTACGACGAGGAGACGACCTGCCTCGGCCCGCTCGATATGATCGCGCGGCTCGGCGTCGATCTGCCCCGGCCCAACGCCGTCATCGTGGGCGAGCCAACCTCCATGGAGGTCGCCGACGCGCACAAGAGCGTCACGACCTTCGCAACTCGCGTGCGCGGGTTCGAAATTCATTCGGCCAATCTGCATCGCGGCGTCAGCGCAGTGCATATCGCCTGCCGGCTGGTGATGGAGCTCGAGCGCCTGTCGGAGGAGCTGCGCGCCGCGGGCGATCCGTCGGGGCGCTTCGACCCGCCCTATTCGACCATCCATGTGGGTGTCATCAAGGGCGGCACGGCGCGCAACATCGTCGCCAAAGACTGCGAGTTTCATTGGGAGTTTCGCGGCCTGCCCGGCGCGGATCCGGCATTGGCGCGCGACCGGCTGGAGGCCTGCGCCGAAGATTTGCGCAAGACCGTGTTCGCGCGGTTCCCACTATGCGGGATCGACAACGATACGCTGGTGACCGTGCCGGGCCTCGCGCCGCAGCCCGGTTCGGATGCGGAGACCTTGGCCCTGCGTCTGGCGCGCCGCAACGCCACCATCGCCGTCCCTTACGCCACCGAGGCCGGCCATTTCCAGAAAGCGGGGGCGCCCACGGTCGTTTGTGGGCCCGGGCGCATCGACCAAGCCCACCAGCCCGATGAATACATCGAAATCTCCCAGCTGGCCGCCTGCGTGGATTTCATGCGCGCCTTGGCGCAGGAGCTGGAGGCCTGAGCTTCCAGCTCGCGTCAGCTTGCCTTGCGGGTCGCGCTTAGCAAGCCCAAACCCAACGGCCGTACCACCAGCGCCAGCAGCTGCCGCCGCCATAGCCGCCGCGCCAGCCGTAATATGGCCGCGGGTAATAGCCGCCACGCCAGCCATATCCGCCCCAGGGGCCGCCACGCCCCCCATAGCCGCCGTGCCAGCCAGGACCGCCGTGCCAACCACCGCCGTGCCAGCCAGGACCACCGTGCCAGCCGCCGGCGAGCGCCACATCAGGCGAGAACAGAAGACCGGCCGCGAAGGCCACACAGGAAATCTTCTTGATCATGGACCTTTCTCCCAAGTCTTGAAGGCTCGCGTCACCGCAGAGGGCGTATCCGCAGCTTCGGATTCCGGGCCTGAACGATCGGTGAACGCCCGCCAGAGCGAGACTGTTCCCTCGCCAAAGAGACCGGTCGGCTTCGAGCGATCGCGCTGGCGGCCGCAAATGCTCGCTTTAACGGCATCTGGCATTGCTTTCGTAAGGCGAGCGGCTATAGTCCGCGGCCATTCCCGAGGCCTTGCCCGACGCCTGTGATACGCGCGTCGCGCCGCCAGATAGAGACGCTGCGATGAGATTGATCACGGACGCAATGGCGCAAACCGAACAGCCGGCGGCGCCCCCGGCCGAGACCGCGCCTGCGGCGCCGACGCCGGCAGCGCCCACCCCACCGGCCCCCGCGCCGAGCGCAGCGATTCCGCAGCAGCAGACACAGACGAGCGTCGGCGCCAGTGGCGGCGCCGAGCCCAGCCAGCCGCCGTCGCTGCCCGACCTCTTCGCCCAGCTCATCCCGATCTTCGTGGTGATGGGCATCGTCTACATTCTCGTCATCCGCCCGCGCTCGCGTCGCGAGAAAGCCGCGCTCGAAGCGCTGCGCAACGTTCGTCGCGGCGATGTGATTGTCACAACCGGCGGCCTCGTCGGCAAGGTGGCGAGAGCGATCGACGACAACGAAGTCGAGCTCGAGATCGCCCCCAACACCCGTATCCGCCTGGTTCGCACGGCGATCTCCGAAGTGCGCTCCAAGGGCGAGCCAGTGAAGGACACGCCGGCGCCTGCCGCCCCCGCGGCCGACAAGCCCGCCGCCAAGCCTGCGGCGGATAAACCCTCCGCCAAGCCCGCGGCGAGATCCGCGCAGACAAAGGCGAAACCTTAAGGGAGCGCTTTTTACGCGCCCGCCCCTCTGACGAAATAGCGACACGATGCTGCGATTCTCGACCTGGAAATTCCTCGCCATCGTGGCGATGACGCTCGCCGCCGTCCTGGTGACGGTCCCGAGCATGTTATCGCCCTCGAATTATCAGGCGCTCGCGGCGCGGCTGCCCTCGTGGCTGACGCCGGCGACGATCGTGCTCGGCCTCGATCTGCAGGGCGGCTCGCATGTGATGCTGGAGGTCGATCAGTCGGACCTCCTAAACACGCAAATCAAGAATTTGCGCGACGATGTGCGCCGCATTCTGCGCGAGGAGAAGGTGGCGATCACCGGCGGCATCGGCGCAACGCAGCGCGGCGTGCAGCTCCGCGTGCCGGACGCCGCCGATCGCGAGAAAATCTTGCCGCGTCTGCGTCAGCTGCGCAGCAGCTTCAGCACGGCGGCGATCGGCGGCCCGTCGCCGCTCGACGTCGATGCGACGCCCGAAGGCCTCATTCGCATCACCGTCACCGATGCGGGCCTGCGCGACAAGTCACGCAAGGCTGTCGAACAGTCAATCGAAGTCATCCGCCGCCGCGTCGACGCGCTCGGCACGCGCGAGCCTTCGATCCAGCGCCAGGGCGACGACCGCGTCCTCGTGCAGGTTCCCGGCCTTCAGGACCCGCAGACGCTCAAGGATATTCTTGGCCAGACAGCCAAGCTCGAATTCCGCCTCGTCGCGGAGCCGGGCCAGAACCCCGCCGAGGTCGAGGAGCTCGAGCAGGTCGACGAACAAGGCAAGCTGCCGATCGAAAAACAGGTCATGGTGCAAGGCGAGGATTTGACTGACGCCCAGCCCGGTTTCGACCAGCAGCGCAGTGGCGAGCCGGTCGTCAACTTCCGGTTCAATATTCGCGGCGCGCAGAAATTTGGCGACGTGACCTCGAAAAATGTTGGACGGCTTTTCGCCATCATCCTCGACAACAAGGTGATCTCGGCGCCGCGCATTCTGACCCCGATCACCGGGGGCTCTGGCCAGATTTCCGGCCACTTCACCGTGGAGCAGGCGAACAATCTCGCAATCCTGCTGCGCGCCGGCGCCCTGCCCGCCAAGCTCAACATCGTCGAAGAGCGCACCGTCGGCCCCGGCCTCGGCCAGGACTCGATCGACGCCGGCAAACGCGCAGCCTATGTGGGCGCGGGCCTCGTCGTCTTCTACATGCTGATCACCTACGGCGTCTTCGGCGTCTTCGCCAATCTGGCGCTCTTCGTGCACATCGCCTTCATCTTCGCCGGTCTCGTGCTGCTCGGCTCGACGTTGACGCTGCCCGGCATCGCCGGAATCGTGCTCACCATCGGCATGGCCGTGGACTCCAACGTGCTGATCTACGAGCGCATCCGAGAGGAAAATCACGCCGGCCGGTCAATCCTCGCGTCGCTCGACGCCGGGTTCAACCGCGCCTTCGCGACCATTGTCGACTCCAACGTCACCATGGGCGTCGCGGCGCTGATCCTCTACTTCCTGGGAACTGGTCCGGTGCGCGGCTTCGCCGTGTCGCTCGGGCTCGGCATTCTCACCACCATCGTCACCGCCGTGACCATGACGCGCATGATGATCGCGGTCTGGTATCACTACGCGCGTCCGACCAAGCTGCCGATCTAAGAGGCGAAAGACCGATGAAACTCCTGCGCCTCGCTCCGGAGAACACGAAATTCCCGTTCATGCGCTTTCGGCGCGTGAGCTATCCCTTCTCGGCCGTATTGTCGCTCATCGCCGTCGCGCTCTTCATTTTCAAGGGCATGAATTTCGGCATCGACTTCGCCGGCGGCACGGTGATCGAGCTGCGCGCCAAATCCGGCTACGCAGAAGTGGGGACGCTGCGCACGCTTGGCGAGAGCCTGAAGCTCGGCGACATCGAAGTGCAGGCCTTCGGCAATCAGGCCGACGCCA
>JAMBEQ010000256.1 GCA_024506175.1 Methylocystis sp. | reverse complement strand
CCGCCGCCGCATATGGGCGGCAATACCACGCAGACAGCCAACTTTGCACCGCAGATCGGCGTCAACGTCGTGCCTCAGGTTAACGTCTCGAATCAGGTGAACGTCTCTCCGGCAGTTGCGGTTGGCGTGGCCGTCGCCGCTGGGGCCGGCACGGGGGGCGGCGGGATGAAGCCCGTGGGGAGTCACATGGGGAATCACATGAAGCCCACGCCCACGCCCACGCCTTCGACCTCGGCTACGGCCACGGCAGTCGCCTCGACGTCGAACAAGCAAACCTCGAACCAGACCAACATTTCCTCGACCAACAACTCACTGACGCAGGGCATCGTCTACTGAGAAAGTGGTCTAGCGCTTTGACTGCGTAACGAAGGACCGCGGCGGCGGGCAAAACGCCGCCGCGGTCGGCGCCGCGTGGCCAAGGATGCGGCCCCCCGTCATGCCCGAGGGCCCCAACCGGTTCGACGTTGTCCGAGACCGGTTTGAAAAAGTGTCCTGTCTGGGCTCTAGCGCGGGCGAAGGCCGCCGTCCATGTGCTATCCTGCTGTCATGACCCTTAAGATCTACATTGACGCCGACGCCTGCCCGGTGAAGGAGGAAACCTACAAAGTCGCCATCCGGTACGGACTGCAGACCTTTGTAATTTCCAATAGCTTCATGCAAATCCCAACGTCGCCGCTGATTACGAGGGTAGTCGTCGAGGCCGGCGCGGACGTCGCCGATGACTGGATCGTGGGACACATCGTCGCGGGCGATGTGGTTGTGACCAGCGATATTCCCCTGGCTGCGCGCGTTCTGGCCAAAGACGCGCATGCAATTGCGCCTTATGGGCGCGCCTTTACAGAGGATTCGATCGGCCTCGCCCTCGCACAGCGCTCTCTCATGGAGCATATTCGCTCGACGGGCGAGACGACCGGCGGCCCACCGCCCTTTTCCTCGACAAACCGGTCCCGTTTCCTTCAAGCCCTCGATCAGGCGATCGCCCGCGAAAGAAGGAAGCGGTTGTTGTCCGAAACTCGGTGAGCGCATGGGCGACAATCGCCTCTTCTCCGCCGCGGCCACCCGCAACCGCGGGCCCATCCTGGACGTCCTGCGCACCGTTCTGCCGGAACACGGAATCGTGCTGGAGGTGGCGAGCGGCTCCGGCGAACACATCGTGCATTTCGCGGCGGAGCTGACAAAGTTGACATTCGCGCCATCCGACCCCAGCCCGCAGGCCCGCGAGAGCGTCATGGCGTGGATCGCCTCCGCCGGCGTGGGAAATGTGCAGCCGCCTCTCGCCCTGGATGCGGCGCGGGCGCCCTGGCCAATCGAGCGGGCGGACGCGGTCATTTGCATCAATATGATCCATATTTCGCCGTGGGCGGCGACGGTGGGCTTGTTCGACAATGCCGGAGCAATTCTGCCGGCCGGCGCGCCGCTCTATCTTTATGGTCCCTACAAGCGGGGCGGCGCGCACACCGCACAAAGCAACGCCGAATTCGACGCCGGCCTTCGCGCGCAGCATCCTTCATGGGGCGTGCGTGATCTCGAAACGGTGACTAATCTTGGCCGGAAAGCCGGTTTCGAAGGGCCCGAGATTGTCGATATGCCAGCAAATAATCTAAGCTTGATATTTCGCCGCGCACTCTGACGAGCAGCGACGAGTGCGTTGACGACTGATCGACTGAAGAGGCGCGCGTGATTCCCTGGTCCCTGATCGACACGGCCCGGATACCTGGCGGCGAGGGCGCGCTGCGGCTCATGCGCCGGGGAACCGAATTCTCGATCATGCTGGGCCAGAATGAATTGATGAACAGTCGCCTCAGCGGCTCCGAGGAGGCGCTCGCCACGCTCGCATGCGAGAGAATTCATTTCCGCCCGGACCCGCGCATACTCATCGGCGGGCTGGGGATGGGTTTTACTTTGCGCGCCGTGCTCGCCGTCCTGGATTCGAAGGCGCGCGTCACTGTCGCGGAGCTCGTTCCCGCGGTGGTCGCGTGGGCGCGCGGTCCGATGGCGGATTTACACGGGACGAGTCTGACCGACCCGCGCGTCTCGATCCTGGAAGAGGATGTGGGCCAGATCATCCGCTCGACGCGCGCGCCCTATGACGCCATCCTGCTCGATGTCGACAACGGCCCGGAAGGGCTGACGCGCGAAGCCAATGATGGCCTTTATGAAATGGCGGGATTGACGGCCGCGCGTGACGTTTTGCGTCCCGGAGGCGTCCTGGCCGTCTGGTCCTCCGGCCCCGATCGCAGCTTCACCCAGCGGCTCCACAGGGCGGGGTTCGGCGTCGAGGAGATCAAGGTGCGCGCCAATGGAAGACGAGGCGGGGCCCGGCATGTCGTCTGGATCGCGACGCGGGTCGATCACGGAAAGCGCCCGCTGGCCTGATAGAATCCCTCTCATGCCTTCGGGGTCTTCTTTTGCTTCGGCTTCTGGGTTCTTTTTGGCTTTGGGCCTTCCGGCAATGGCGTGCGTCCCCGCGCTGGCGGACCGCTCGATCGTTCGGCGCGAATGTTGTCGCCGCTTGGGCGAGCCATGTTGGCGGCAAAATTCGCGGCGACCGCCTCTGCGATTTGCACTTTCGTCTCGTGGTCGAAAATGCGGATCGCCCCTATTTCCTGTTTGGAGACGTTGCCGCGCCGGCAGAGCATCGGCAATAGCCATTTCGGATCGGCGTTCTTCTTGCGGCCGATGTTGAGGCGAAACCACGCCGCCTCGCCCGGCAGGCTGACTGTATGCGGGCGCTTGCCTGACGCGTCGCGTGTCTGTGCAGTCGGGTTCCGCGGATTGCGCATGTCGCGGCGCTCGGGGGCCTCGCCGGGGTCGACCACTTGCTCGATCGCCGGAAGACGCGATCGGTAAAGGCGGACAAGCGCCGCGCCGAGTTGCTCAGGGCTTCGCTCGGCAAGAAGCAGGCGCGCCATGCGAAAATCCTCGTCGCTGGGCGTCTCTATCAGCAAGGGATCCTCCAGCATGCGTTTCTGGTCGAGATCGCGGATTTCCTCCGCTGTGGGCGGCCCGCTCCATTGGGCGCGAACGCCCGCCTCTGCGAGCAGGCGTTCCGCGCGCCGGCGGCGCGGCGCGGGCACGAGCAGCGCGCTGACGCCTTTGCGGCCGGCGCGTCCCGTGCGTCCGCTGCGATGCTGCAGGGCTTCCGCGTCGTGGGGAAGATCGGCGTGGATCACGAGGCCCAGATTCGGCAGGTCTATGCCGCGCGCGGCCACGTCAGTCGCGACGCAGACGCGCGCACGCCCGTCGCGAAGCGCCTGCATGGAATGATTTCGCTCATGCTGGCTCAATTCGCCCGACAAAAGCACGGCCGAAAAGCCGCGTTCGACCAGCGTCGCATGCAAATGCCTCACGGATTCGCGTGTGTTGCAGAAGACGATCGCCGTGGTTGCTTCGAAATAGCGCAACAGATTGACCGTCGCGAGCTCCGTCTCATTCGGCGCCACGCGGATCGACCTGTATTCTATATCGGCATGACCCCGCTCTCCGCCGGCGACGTCGATCCGCCGCGCGTTGCGCTGGTAGCGCTTGGCGAGACCCGCGATGCCCTTCGGCATGGTGGCTGAAAACAGCAATGTCCGTCGGTCGAGCGGAGCGGATTCCAATATGAATTCAAGATCCTCACGAAACCCGAGGTCGAGCATTTCGTCCGCTTCGTCGAGGACGACCGCCGCGAGCCTCGTGGTGATCAATCCGCCGCGCTCGATATGATCGCGGAGGCGCCCGGGCGTGCCGACCACGATATGGGCGCCTTCGGATAATTTGCGACGCTCGAGGCGTGCGTCCATCCCGCCCACGCAGGCCACGATCCGCGTCGACGCATATTTGTAAAGCCAGCTCAGTTCCCGCTCGACTTGCAGGGCAAGTTCGCGCGTCGGCGCAACGATGAGCGCGATCGGCTCGTGCGTATTGGCCATTCTTTCAGCGTCGCCGAGGATGGCTGAAGCGATGGCCAACCCGTAAGCGACGGTCTTGCCTGAGCCTGTCTGGGCCGAAACAAGGATGTCGCCGCCTTGGGTCTCGGTCGCGAGAACCGCAGACTGCACAGCCGTAGGGGCATTGTAGTTGCGCTCCGCGAGCGCACGGGCGAGCGTGGCGTCCGTTTGAAAAAAAGTCACTGGGTGAGTAGCCTGGCTGTGTGTGACGCGCTGGCAGGACGTTTTTTCGACTCGTGGAACCGTCCACGGATGTGCGCCGCCGCGTCAGAATACGATGAATGAAGCCGCCGCCAGGGCGCGCTCATAAGCGAACGCGCGCCCGCTGCGTGCTGGCAAGGTTGTTTGGACCTCGGCTAGCCCTCTTGGAGCATGCTTCGATCCCGCGCGCAACCATGATCTCCGCCGCGCACCGCCGAGGTCCAATGCTGGCGGGTCACTGCCGTCACGGAGGGCGCGAATGTGACACCCCCTGCGGCCCTCGGCCGGCCTTTGGGATTCCCGGACCTTCGGCAGCTTGCCGTCGCCGACTGCTCCGACTTCGGAAGCCGCCATTTTTCTGGCGCCTTGCCGCGTGAAGACGAGAAAGGTTCACCCGAGCGCAAGGAACAGCGTCATGGCGGGGAGGTCGCGGGGCAGGCGGACGGCGACGAGCGCGCTTCTTTTCGCGGCCCTGCTGGCGCCGGCGAGGGGGGAGACGCAGCGCGCCAGCTATGGTCCGATCCCCGACGACCTATGGGGCTACATGCAGGGCCGCTCGTCGCGCGTGGGTCTACCCTGCGCGACGCGCGACGAACTCGTGCTGATGCATGTTCCCTACCGCGATTTCGACGGGGCGACGCAGACCGGCGAACTTGTCGTCGCGCGCCGCGTCGCCGCGCAGGTCGCCGCGATCTTCGAGGAAATCCATGCTGCGGGCAGGTTTCGTATCTATCAGATGCGGCTCGTCGACGATTTCGGCGGCGACGACGACAAGTCGATCGCCGCCAATAATACGAGCGGGTTCAACTGCCGGACAACCGATCACGGCGGTCTCTCGAAACATGCGCTCGGCCTCGCCATCGACATCAACCCGGTGCAGAACCCCTATCGCGAAGGCGCCGTGACGGCGCCGGAGGCCGGCAGGGCCTATGACGAGCCTCACGAACGTCGTCCAGGCGTGACGGGGATCATCCTCGAGGGTGACGCCGTCACCCGCGCCTTCGCGCGCCACGGCTGGTCCTGGGGCGGGAGATGGACGCATATGATCGACTATCAGCATTTTTCCTACGGCGGCCACTGAAGGGCTGCGCGTCCAATATCCTTGTGACCATTGGGTGACGCCGTGGGGCCGGAAGAAAGTGCGGGCGCTCCCTGCTGCACGACTGAGCGTCTTTGTCCAGTCCGTGGACGAGGCGGCGCGCAAACGCAAGAGTTCAGGGGAAAAATGCTCTTTGCTGAGAGCCGATTTGATGTGAGGCCCAGCTGGGCCATTGCGTGGGCTCTCGTTGGCGCTTTTCGTTTCGATCCTCCCATGCTATTTCCCCGCTCGCACCATCGAATTGATGTCGCCGACTCCTCGAGTCGTCGACGTTGCGCGGCGCTCGAACCGATTTTTGTGCGTCAGTGCGCGGGGCGGTTTTTCACATCGGAGGATTTTTGGATTGAGACTTCTCGTCACAGGTGGCGCCGGCTTTATCGGTTCGGCGGTCGCTCGCATGGCCGTTGCCCGCGAGCGGCACGATGTGCTGGTTGTCGACAAGCTCACTTACGCGGGCAACCTCGAGTCTCTTGCGCCGATCGTCGGCGACGCGAAATTCTCCTTCCTTCGCGCCGACATCGCGGATTTCGAGG
>JAMBEQ010000255.1 GCA_024506175.1 Methylocystis sp. | reverse complement strand
GCGAGTCGCTCACCTGGGGCCTCGTCGGCCTCGTCGGCATGGCGGCGCTCGCGAACTCGGCTTTTCAGATGACGAGCGAGGGCGACTGGCTGAAGCAGACGGATCTCGCCGTCACCTTCCTCGATCGCTATGGGAATGAAGTCGGCCAGCGCGGCATCAAGCACGACGACGCCGTGCGGCTCGAGGAATATCCCGATTATCTCATCAAGGCCGTGCTGGCGACGGAGGACCGCCGCTTTTACGACCATTTCGGCATCGACGTTATCGGCACGCTGCGCGCGCTCACGGTAAACGCCCGTTCGTCCGGCGTGGTGCAGGGCGGCTCCTCGATCACGCAGCAGCTTGCTAAGAACCTTTTCCTCTCGAACGAGCGAACCATCACCCGCAAGATCAATGAGGCCTTTCTCGCGCTCTGGCTGGAGCACCATCTCACCAAGCGGGAGATCCTCAAGCTCTATCTCGACCGCGTCTACATGGGCGGCGGAGCCTTCGGCATTCAAGCGGCGGCGGAATTCTACTTCGGCAAATCGGTGAAGGACGTCTCGCTCGCCGAGGCGGCCATGCTCGCCGGCCTCTTCAAGGCGCCGACGAAATACGCCCCGCACAATAATCTCCCTGCGGCCCGCGCCCGCGCCAATGATGTGCTCAACAATCTTGTGAACGCGGGCTTTATGACCGAGAGCCAGATCATCGCGGCGCAAAGGAGCCCAGCGACGCCGGTTGACCGACAGCGGCAGGACAGCCCCGACTGGTATCTCGATTTCGCCTATGGCGAGATCCGCAAGCTGGCCGCCACCGGCAAGCTAGGCGACAATCGCGTTCTCACTGTGCGCACGGCGCTCGACTCCAACGTGCAGAAACACGCCCAGGACGTGATCGAAACGAATCTGCGCGAGCAGGGCCGTTCCTTCCATGTGCGGCAGTCGGCGATGGTGGTGATGGAGCCCGACGGGGCGGTGCGCACGATTATCGGCGGGCGCGATTATGGCGCAAGCCAGTTCAACCGCGCCACCGACGGCTCTCGCCAGCCGGGCTCCTCCTTCAAGCCGTACGTCTATCTTACGGCGCTGATGTCCGGGAAATTCAAGCCGACCACCATCGTCACAGACCGCCCGACCTGCATCGGCAACTACTGCGTCCACAACTACAGCGGCGGCTATGCCGGCTCGATGCCGCTCGCTATGGCGCTGGCGAGGTCGCTCAACACCGTGGCGATCCAGCTTTCGCAAGCGATTGGAAACGGCGATTCCCGTATCGGCCGCGCCAAGATCATCGAGACTTGCCGCAAGCTCGGGATCTCGACGCCGCTCGAGGACACGCCGTCCCTGCCGGTCGGTCAGAGCGATGTGATCCTGCTCGAACACTCCGCCGCCTACGCGGCGTTCGTGAACGGCGGCAAGCGGGTCATTCCTTATTCGGCGATCGAAATTCGCAACAGCCAGGGCGATCTCCTTTATCGTCACGATCGCGACGCGCCTGCGCAAAAGCAGGTGCTGCCTTACGAGAAGGTCGTTGACCTTGCCGGCATGATGAAAAAGGTGGTCGAGGAAGGCACGGGTCGGCGCGCGATCCTCGGCAACGGCATCGACGTGATCGGCAAGACCGGCACGACGAACGGCTATAAAGACGCCTGGTTTTGCGGCTATTCCGGCACGATGGGCGGCTGCGTCTGGTACGGCAACGATGACAATGAGCCGATGAATAATATGACAGGCGGAACGCTTCCCGCCGGCACCTGGCACGATGTGATGGCCTACGCGCATCAGGGCGTGGCGCTCAAGCCGATCGTCGGGCTGCGGCCCGAGGCTAAACCCGAGGTCGCCGCCGCAAGCGCCAACAATGGCGTGAAGCCGCTGGAGCTTGGCGCGCCGCAGCGCCCCGCGACGCTGTCCAAGGGCGCGGTGCAAGCGCTGGAATCGATCGAGAAGAAGGCGAAGAGCGCCGTGGGCGGCAAGCAGAGTTCGATTGTCGGGCCGGCCACGATCGCCTTGACGCCGAGCCGCAACGCCTTCCCGACCATCGGCGCCGTCGAATAGCGAGCAATCCCGTGCGCCGCCCTTACGCAAAATATCTCCGCGCCGCTTCCGCCATGGCCGCTGGGCTTGCGCTCGGCATGTTCGCTACGATCCTCGCGCTCAACACCGGCTATGGTTTCAGCCGGCTGCGCGCCGGCCCCTGGACAGCCTGGCCCGCAGTGGGAGACGGAAGCGCCGATCCTTACGCTCGCGCGGCGGTCGCGCGTTCTGGCGAGGCGCCCTTGGGGCGCGACCAGGGACTGGTCTTCGTCGCCACGGAGGATTCCAGCGGCGCGCCGCTCGACGGCGCCTGCGAATATAGGGTCGTGGATCGAACGCCGGCGGCGCGTTTCTGGACGTTATCGGTTGCAACTTTGGGCGGTGCGCTGATCGACAATCCAACGGGCCGCTACGGCTTTTCATCGGCCGAGGTCTTGCGGCGGGAGGGCGGCGGCTTCCAGATTGAGATCGCCCGAAACGCCCGCGCCGGCAATTGGCTTTCTCCGGGAGGGGCGCGCAGATTCTCGCTCGTTCTGCGGCTCTACGACACGCCGCTTGACGTGGACGCCAGCGCGGACCCGAATGCATTTCCAACGATCGTGAAACTGACATGCGCCTGACGCTCCGGGACCGCTTCTTCGATTTTCTTCCCTGGGCGGCGGCGACGCTTTTCATCGCAGGCATCGTTCACATCGTGTCCGTGCTGCTGATGCCTTTAGTTGCGCCGCATGATGCTTATGCGCGCGTGCTCGCCGCCGTCGGCGATGCGCCAGAGAACAGGTTCGTCACGCTTCCGCCCGTGGCCCCGGGCTCAACGCCGTTGCCATCCGAAGACCCAGCCTCCGCCGAGGCCGTTTGCGTCTATGATTTGTCTCAGGGGCTGCTACGCGTGACGGCGGCGGCGGACGGCGAGGATTATCTGGCGCTCTCCTTCCACGCCCGCGCCGGCCATGTTTTTCACGCGATCACCGACCGCGCCGCGATCAAGGGAAAGATCGACGTCGTCATCGGCGATGAGCGGCAGATGGACGCGCTGCAAAGCGCCAGTGATGACGCGCCGGCGCAGGAGGTGCGCCTCACTGCGCCTACCAAGCGCGGCTTCGTGCTCGTGCGCTCCCTCGCGAAACGCCCGTCCGACCGAGCGCGCGCGCGGGAAAGGGTGTCTTCGGTGACTTGCGAGCGTTTCGATCCGCCGAAAGACTAGCGGCGCGCGGGCGCTAGGCGAGCCCTCGGCACGATGTGATGGAACTTAGTTATCGCGAGGCAAATCCGGGATAGGCAGAATCTCGATCCCGTCCTCCAGAAGCGCCTTTGCCTCCTCGAAGGTCGCGCGGCCGCGGATCGGGCGTCGTTCCGCGTCGCCCTCCTCGATGGCTCGGGCCTCTTGAGGAAAACGGTCGCCGACATCCTCTGCGCCCGCGACGACCTTGTCTCGAACCTGCCGGATCATTTGGCGCAAAAGCTCAGGGGCGCCATCCCGCCCGCTGCGCGTCACGTGAGGAGCCATGACGCCGCGGGTGACGCCTGTCGAGGCGCAGAAAGGACATGAGACGAGCCGCTGTTCGGATTGCTGCTCGAAGGTCGCGCTGTCACGGAACCAGCCATCGAATTGATGGCCCTCGTCACAGACAAGCGTATAATGAACCATGCTCATCTCTCCGCGGCGAGCAGCGGGTCGAGACCGCCTTTCTCGTTCAGCTCATAGAGGTCGTCACAACCGCCGATGTGGCGGCCATCGATGAAGATTTGCGGCACTGTCGTGCGGCCATTGGCGCGTTCGCTCATCGCCTTTCGCCCGGCCGGATCGCCGGCGACGCTGATCTCCTCGAAAGCTGCGCCTTTCTGGGTCAGGAGCTTCTTGGCTGCGATGCAATAAGGGCAGGTCGGAGTCGTGTAAATTTCGATTCGCGCCATTGCGAGCGGGCCTGGGCCTGAGCAGGCTTTCGAAAAAGCGGGAACCGCGTTTCCGACGAAAGTCCTGCGAGAACAAAAGAGTGCCAAGCAGCGTCGGCGGCCAGCGCAGGTCTGCTCAGTTTCGTTGCGCCGCTTATAGCCCCGATGTCACGCGCTTGTCACCGCCCGCGCAAATACGAGCAAATCCACCTGGGCCGCTCCGGCTTTCAGCAGGGCGCGGGCGGCGACGTTTGCGGTCGCGCCGGTGGTGAGCACGTCGTCGACGAGCACGACGTTGCGCCCCTCGAGCAGCGCCGCGCGTTCAGGATCGATCCGGAAGGCGCCAGAGAGATTGACGGAGCGCTGGGCGCGAGAGAGGCCGACTTGCGGCGCTGTCGCCTTCACGCGCAAAAGCGTCTGAGTCTCGATGGGCGCGCCGCATTCGCGCGAGACGGCGCGCGCCAGCTCGGCCGACTGGTTGAACCGCCGCGCCGCGAGGCGCATGCGATGCAGCGGAATAGGGACGAGCAGATCGGCGTCCGCGAGAATATCCGCGCCGGCGCGCGCCATCCAACGGGCCATCGGAGCCGCAAGCTCCATGCGGTCGTGATATTTCAACCGATGGGCAAATGAGCGCGCCTTGTCGCTGTCATAGCGCGCGACCGCGCGGGCGCGTCGGAAAACGGGGGGATTGGCGGCAGCCTCCGGCGAGATCAGGCCCGGCTGATTGAGGTCGCATTCGAAGGGGGTTCCCAGCCGCTCGCAAAACGGCCGTTCGATAAAAGCGATCTCCCGCCAGCAAGCCGCGCAAAGCGCGCCATGTTCGGCAACAGCCCTACGGCAGACGAGGCAGGAAGGCGGATAGACGAGGTCGAGCAGCGCGGCGCCAAAGCGGCGGGCGGTCGTGGCGAGGCGGCGAACCCCCGGATGCTCAGGATGGAGAAAGGACCCTCTTTGCCCCCTCTCCAGTGAAGCGGGGGAGGGATGTGGAGGGGACCTCACCCCAGCAATCCGCCTCGCGCCGGCGCCAGTGGATTATTGGTGAGCGCCTGGGCGTCGGGCGTGTCTGGGGCGGGCCGATGAACCAGCGCCGCATAGAGCCCCTCCACGAACTTCCGGTCGAGATCCTTGACGATGAAGACGATGCGCGTGCGCCTGTCCTCGTCGGGCCACGCTTCAAGTCGGTGCGGGGGGTGGAAGACGTGCTGCACGCCATGGATGACGACGGGCCGCTCCGGCTCGTCGGACAGGGCGACAATTCCCTTCACGCGCAGCAGGCGCGGCCCGTGGGTGTGGCGCAGCAGATCGACGAAAATATCGAAGGAGGGAGGTGTAAACGGCGTGTCGCCTGTCAGGCAGAACGCCTGGATGTGATCATCATGCCGATTGACGTCATGATGATGGTCATGGCCATGATGATGGTGGCCATGATGGCGCTCCTGGCGATGCGCCTCCTCGACCGCCTCGGCGTTCAGCCAGTTGCGCACGCGTGGAGTCTTGGTCGCTGGATCGTACAGGCCGCAATCGAGCAGGGCGGCGGGCGTCGCTTCGCCCGCTTCGAGAATGCGCGCGCCGGGGTTCAGCGCCTCCAAACGCGCTTTCAAGCTCTCTGCTTTGGCGGCGCCTTCCGGCAGGTCGGTTTTGGTCACGACCAGACGGTCCGCGACGGCGGCCTGTTTCACCGCCTCTTCATGAGCGTCGAGCGTCGACTCGCCGTTGACAGCGTCGACGATTGTCACCACGCCGTCCAGCCGAAAACGCAGCAACAGATAGGGGTGGCTCATGATCGTGTGGAGAATCGGCGCCGGGTCGGCCAGGCCGGTCGTCTCCAGCACGACGCGGCGGAACGGCTTGATCCTGCCGTTGTCGAGCCGCCTCAACAGATCCTCGAGCGTGTCGACGAGATCGCCCCGGATCGTGCAGCAAACGCAACCCGAGCTCATCATCACCATGTCGCCGTCGATCTTCTCTATAAAGAGATGATCGAGGCCGATCTCGCCGAATTCATTGACGAGGACAAGCGTGTCGGCGAGCTCCGGGGCGGCGAGCAGGCGGTTGAGCAATGTCGTCTTGCCGGCGCCCAGGAATCCGGTCAGCACCGTCAGGGGGACAGGCGGCGGGGGCCGGCGTGCGGCGACCGTGGCGGGTTCGCTCACTGGAGCTCGCTCATTGGGCCTTGGGTTGCGGCTTGGCGGAAGCATGAACCTTGCCGGACGGCTTGGCCTTTTCAGCGCTCATCTTGTCCGCCGCATGCTTCACGCCAGCCTTGGCCGAGGCGCCCGCCGTCGGCTTTGCCGCCAGTTTGGCCGGGGCGGATAGGGCCGCTCGCTTTTCGTGTTTATGCGCCTTCGCCTTCGCGGGCTTCGCATCCGACTGTGCGCTATCATCCTCGATGATGTTCTCTACAGGCGCGACGGCAGCCGAATGCGCGGCATGCCTGCCGTGCCTCCCGCTGCCCTTACCTTTGCGCATGCTGGCGGCGTCCGGCGCAGCGTGGCTAATCGGCGAGGCCCCGCCGCCGGCTGGCTCCACATTGGCGTAGGCCGCGAGATCACTCTGCTCGCCGACCGGCGCGCCCGGCGCGCGGGCGCGGGCCACGGGGCCGACATAGCCCGGCGCGCGCCCGACGAACACTTGCACCGGCTCGAAATGCGGACGGGGCAGACGGGCCAGATCCTTGACGCTGATCTGCTGCTGGCCGCCTCGGGCGGCGTCGAGAAGCGGGATGCCCGTCGGCGCCGAGCCAATGGGAATCGAAATATCTTCGACTTCGCTCATGAACTGGGCCGTGGCCGCGCCCCGTCGGCGGCAAACGTTATCGCGCATGTCGGGCGCCGCCGTTGGGCCCCCGCTCTGGAGTGAAGCCAGCGAACCCATGGCGCCGCCGGTCTGGAAGGCGCGGTCGAGCAGCGCCGCCGCCTTGGCGGTGCGCGCCGCCGCCGAAGGCGCGCCGAGCACCACCGCGATGAGCCGCTGGCCGCCATGGGTGGCGGAGGCGACAAGATTGAAACCGGCGGGGCAGGTGAAGCCGGTCTTCATGCCATCCGCGCCGGGATAGCGTCCCAATAAGCCATTATGGGTCGGATGAACGCTGGCGCCGAGCTGCATGGCGCCGATGTTCCAGAGATTGGAATACTCGGGAAACTGGATATAAAGCGCGCGGCCGAGAATCGCGAGGTCGCGGGCCGAGGTGACCTGGCGAGAATCCGGCAAGCCATTCGGGTTCACCCAGACGGATTGGGTCATGCCGAGCTTCTGGGACGCGGCGTTCATCTCGTCGGCGAAGGCCTCGACAGAGCCCGACACGCCTTCCGCGATGGTGACCGCGATGTCGTTCGCCGACTTCACCATGAGCATGATCAGCGCGTTTTTCAGCGTGACCTCGGAGCCCGGTCGAAAGCCCATCTTGGAGGGCGCCATGCGCGTGGCGCGTGGCGACACCATCAGGGGCGTGTCCATCGTGATGCGGCCTGCGCGCATGGCGTCGAGCGCGACATAGGCCGTCATCAGCTTGGTGAGCGAGGCCGGATACCAGGAGGCGGTCGCTTGGTCCTGGGACAGCACCGCCCCAGAAGCCACGTCGACGACGAGCGCGGGGGTCGCCTGCGCCGAAGAGGCGGCGATTGGCGCGGCGAGCGCAATCGCCAAACATGAAGCGAATGCGCCGAGACGTCTAAGTCTCACCATCTTCGTCATTGGCAAATCCCTCGCGCTTGCGCCAACACGGCCATCCGAAACTGTTCAAACCACCTCGAAATGGTCCAAATACGGACAAAATGTGGCGGGCGCCAGTCCCAGCGCCCAAACATACAGCGCAATCCATCGGCCTGCCAGGCGGGCGCGGACCGGAGTGAGCGCCACGCGCGCTGGGCTTTTTTTCAGTTTGCGGCGCGAAGGACGCGGATGGTATGAGTTCCAGAACATAGGCGCGGTGGCGTATCTTCCGCCCTTGCTCGGGCTCAATTTGGCGCCCGAGCCGCCGCCGCTTTGGAAGCCGGCACGTGATCGACAAACTCGAATTTCTCATCACCGTCGCGAGCGAGAAGAGCTTCTCCCGCGCGGCGGAGCTGTGTGGCGTCACGCAGCCGACCCTTTCCGCCGGCATCAAGCAGCTCGAGGACACGCTCGGCGTGCTGCTGGTCAACCGCTCGTCGCGGTTTCACGGGCTGACCGCCGAGGGCGAGAGGGTGCTGGAGTGGGCCAAGCGCATCGTTGGCGACGCCCGCGCCATGCGCCAGGAGGTCCGCACGCTGCGCGAGGGGCTGTCGGGCCAGCTCAAGATTGCGGTCATCCCCACGGCGGAGGGCATCGTTTCGGCGCTGACCACGCCCTATCGGGAGAAACATCCCCACGTCCGCTTCAAGGTGGTCTCGGCGTCCTCCACCGAGGTGCTGACGATGCTCGACAATCTCGAGATCGACGCCGGCATCACTTACCTCAACAATGAACCGCTCGGCCGGGTCAGAACCGTGCCGCTTTGTTCGGAACGCTACCGGCTGCTGACGACGCAGGGAAACCCCCTGGGCGACCGCGACCGTGTGACCTGGGCCGAGGTCGGCCGGATCGATTTGTGCCTGTTGACGCCGGACATGCAGAATCGCCGCATTGTTGAACGGCTGATTGGCGCCGGCGGCGCCGAGCCCGCGCCAATTCTCGAATCGAACTCCGTCATCCTGCTTTACGACCATGTGAAATCCGGTCGCTGGGCGACGGTTATGCCTGAAAAGCTCGCAAAAACACTGGGAACTGAACCGCCGCTGCGCTCGATCCCGATTGGCGAGCCCGAGGCGGGCTACGAAATCGGGCTTGTCGCGCCACAACGTGATCCAGTCATTCCGCTGGTTGGCGCGCTCGTTGCAGAGGCAAAAGCGCTCGCTGAAAGCGGCAGACTGGCCGATTGATAGGCAAGCCCTATGGCGCAACGGCTGGGACGGTATTGATCGAGATCGGGAATTCCGGCACTGTCGCCGGAATAATTCCAATGATGGGCGCTTGTCTTGAGCTCGACGCCCCAAAGCGAGGGAAGAAATGGCTGGCGCTGCTCCATATAGCGACGAGCGGGCGCGGGAGATCATTGCGGCCCATATGGGCCTCGAAGGACCTGCACTGCCCATATTGCATGCGCTTCAGGCTGAGTTCGGCTATGTTCCGGAGTCCGCCGTGAAAGAGATGGCGAAAGCGCTGAACGTCAGCCGAGCCGAAATGCATGGCGTCGTTTCCTTTTATCACGACTTCCACAGCGCCCCGCACGGGCGGCACACGCTGAAAATCTGCCGCGCCGAATCGTGCCAGTCGATGGGCGCCGAGAAGCAGGCAAACGAATTCCTGGCCCGTCACAAGCTGGAATGGCATCAGACGACCCCCGATGGCTCCCTCACGGTCGAGCCGGTCTATTGCCTGGGCCTCTGCGCCCACAGCCCTTCCGCGCTTTATGACGGAGAGCCGATTGGAATGGTCGACGCCGAGACGCTCGACGACAAAGTAGCCGAGGCCAAAGGCGAATGACCAAGATCTATATCCCGCTGGACATGGCCGCCGTCGCCATGGGCGCTGATCGCCTCGCCGCCGCTGTCGCCAAGGAAGCCGCCGCTCGCGGCCAGCAAGTCGAGATCGTGAGAAACGGCTCGCGTGGAATGCTCTGGCTCGAGCCCCTGATCGAGGTGGAGACTCCCGCGGGCCGTGTCGGTTATGGCCCGGCCAAGGTAAAGGACGTGACGTCGCTGTTCGACGCCGGCTTCCTGACCGGCGGCGCGCATCCGCTGAACATAGGGGTCGTCGAAGAACATCCCTGGATGAAACGCCAGAACCGCGTGACCTTCGTTCGCTGCGGCGTCATCGACCCCCTGTCGGTCGCCGAATATGAAGCGCATGGCGGTTTCAAGGGGCTGAGGCGCGCGCTCGAGATCGGCTCTGCGGCCATCGTCGACGAGGTGACAAAGTCCGGCCTGCGCGGCCGCGGCGGCGCTGGCTTCCCGACCGGCATCAAGTGGAAGACGGTCGCCGACTGCGCGCCGGGCCAGAAATATGTCGTCGTCAACGCTGACGAAGGCGACTCCGGCACTTTCGCCGACCGCATGATCATGGAAGGCGATCCTTTCCTCGTGATCGAAGGCATGACGATCGCGGCGATCGCCGTCGGCGCCAGCAGGGGCTACATCTACATTCGTTCGGAGTATCCGCACGCGGTCGCCGCCATGCAGGCTGCAATCGCGGCGGCAAGGCACGCCGGCTATCTGGGATGTCGTGCCGGCGGCCCTGATCAGGCTTTCGACATCGAGGTGCGCGTCGGCGCCGGCGCCTATGTCTGCGGTGAGGAGACGTCACTGCTCGAAAGCCTGGAGGGCCGCCGCGGCATCGTCCGCGCCAAGCCGCCGCTGCCGGCGCACAAGGGCCTGTTCGGCAGGCCGACCGTCGTCAACAACATGCTGTCCTTCGCCGCGATTCCCTTCATCCTCGCTGAAGGCGCCAAGACTTACGCCGATTTCGGCATGGGCCGCTCGCGCGGCACGATGCCGATCCAGCTCGCCGGCAACATCCGCCATGGCGGCCTGTTCGAGACCGCCTTCGGCATCACGCTGGGCGAGCTCGTCGATGACGTCGGCGGCGGCACCGCGACCGGCCGGCCGGTGCGCGCGGTGCAGGTCGGCGGCCCGCTCGGCGCCTATTTTCCGAGGAGCCTGTTCAACACGCCGTTCGACTACGAGGCCTTCGCCGCCCTCGACGGGCTGATC
>JAMBEQ010000254.1 GCA_024506175.1 Methylocystis sp. | reverse complement strand
CCGGTTGATCAAAGTGCACAAAAGAGGTGACCCGGACGAATATTGGATCATGTACTGATTAGTCGGGAAACCCAAGCCCAGGAATGAAAAACGCCCAACGCGCATCCACGCGCAGGGCGTTTTGTCGTTCCGTGCTTCCTTAGCCGCCCTTATTCGTGACTTCGCGACTTTTTGTGTCATCGGTGCTGTTGGGCTCGGAGGCCGCACGGGGGCATTCGGCTTTTTCGCCGCTTCGAGGACCGCACTTTTTGGAACGCGTTGGAGGGATAGGAGAGGCGGACGGGGCGTCCCGCCCCATCGTTCACGGCCCGCCGGCCATGAGCAGCGCCGCCAGCATGGAGTAGAAGAGATCGGCCTCGGGACAGGCGGCGGAGAAAGCGAGCCGCACGCGGCTCGCGGTCTCGATCACGCGCGCAGCGATCTTCAACAGCCGCAGGCGCAGCGTCGAGAACTCGGCTTTCGCCAGATCGCGCGGGCTCGGGATCGCCTCGCGCACGCCGAGCATCAGCCAATAGGCCGCGGTGTGCAGGACGAGGCGAACCTGATTGGCGAGCGCCGAACGGCATGAGGTTCGATCGGAGCAAAGCTGCGTCTTATGGAGCTTGATGAGGTTCTCCGCCTGTCCGCGCGCGCAATAGAGGCTGTCGTAGAGCCACTCCGGCGCGCCGTGCGGGAGATTGGTGACGATGAAGCGGATGTCGAGGCCGAGCCGCGTCGCTTCGATGCGGGCGATCGCGCGGCGCTCTCTGTCCCAGGATTTGGCGCGGTGGCGCGTCTCGGCATAGCCGCGCACGACGTCCTTGTCGTTGAAGGCGCGCTCGACACGGACAGCGTCCGCCGTCTCCTCGACCTTCTTCGACAAGGGCTTGGTTCCGGGAAGGCCGAAGACGTAATCAACGCCGTGATCTTCACACCAGGCCATCGCCTCGGGCCGCGCGTAATGCCCGTCGCCGCGAAACAGGATGCGGGTCGCCGGCCATCGCTCGCGAATATGCCTCACAAGCCGGCGCAGATGCGCTCTGACTTCGACGCCGGACGGCGTCTTGCCTGGCCGCAGGATCATGGCGACGGGGCGGCTCTTCTCGGTGTCGTAGATATGGATCGGCAGAAAGCAGCGCTCGTCGTAATGGGCGTTGAACAGCGACAATTGTTGGTGGCCATGCGCGATGTCGCAGGTGTCGTCGATGTCGAGTGTGACGGAGGATGGCGGCTTGTCGTAAGAGGCCATCCATTGGTCGACGAGCGCATAGGTCAGGCGGATCACGTCGCGGAGGGTGGGCGCGTTCTCGAGGCGCGACAGCGTCGGCTGGGAGCACAGATCGCGGCCCGTGTCGGGCAATCGCCCGCAGGCGAGCTCACATGGGGAGCTTCGGGTCAAGTAGCTTACTAGAGCATCGGACATTCTCTTAGGGCTTTTTCGGCATCCAAGGTCTGAGCCCGATTGGACGACCTGGTCATTTCCTCGCCAGATCAAACTCACATTCGGTCGCTGTTCACGACGGCCGCACCAATATCCCGCTTGCGGCGGTGGGGGCTCAGGAGGACAAGACCATTCTTGAAAGCGGCATTTCAGGCCAAACTCGCCTGCGGTTCGTCCACCTGGATCCGCCAGAACTGATCAGGTTCTGGAAGCGTCAAGCATTCGGTGAGCGCCTATCGTCAAACGGCTTTCATCACAGCGCCCTCGATGACGACGCCGGCGCTGACATATTTCCACAACGCCACCAGCAGCTTTCGCGCCAGCGCCACGATGGCCATCTTCTTGAGACGGCTGCCATTGCGCCTGACTCGCTCCTGGAACCACCGTGCCAACGCCGAATGCGGTTGATGGCGTAGCCAAAGCCAGGCGATTTGAATAAGAGCGGTTCGCAGTCGCGGGTTGCCGGCTTTCGAAACGCCTTGTTCGCGATCAATAGATCCGCTTTGCCAGGGCGTCGGCGCTAAGCCCGCATAGGCTGCGACCTGGCGACGATTGTCGAAATGTCGGAACAGCCCCTCTGACCAAAGTACGGCGGCGAACTCGGGACCAATGCCTTTGATGGCGAGCAACATCGCCTGTGGCGCAAGCGCTCCTTCAGTTTTCACCGCTGGCTCCAGTAAGGCATCGCGCTCCGTCTCGACCGCCTTGATTTGCTCAATCAGCAGCTCAAGTCGATCAAGTTCGCGGCTGATCTGCTTTTTCAGATGAGGCGGCAATGGGCGGCCGTCGCCAGTCCTAAGCTCATCGAGCCGTTGCCGACGATCGCGACGCAGCGGTTCATAACCGGAGACGCCCTGTGAGAACAGCAGTCCTTTAATCCGGTTGACGTGCAGGACACGTTCGTTGGTCAATACCTTACGTTCACGGCTGAGCCGGCGTTGGTCCTCCTCTTCGGGAGTCGGCGCCTTGACCATCGCGCACACTCGCGGTTCGCCACGCTTATGTGCCAACAACGTGCGAACCAGCGTCTCGCCGTCGATCCTGTCGGTCTTCGCGCGGCGGCGCCGACGCGATGTCGCAACCGAGGCCGGATCGACGACGTGGCTTTCGATCCCTTCTTTCCGCATCACTCGATGGATCCAAAAACCGTCCAACCCTGCTTCCTGAATGACGACGGAAACGATTGCCCGGTCCGTGCGAACGCCTTCTGCTGAAGATCCAATAATCGCGCGAGTAGCGCGCAGATGTCCCCCGCGGGCACACTGTGTTTCGACATCTTCGCGCCGGCGCCCGGCGACAGTGAGGTGATTACCCAAGTTGAGCGGCTGAGTTCCAACGAAACGAAAATTGCACCAAGATCGCTGCGGATGGCGTTCGGCGCTTCAGGTTGATCAGCTTTAATCTGCATGGCTATCTCCAGAGTCGGTCGTCGCAGCCTCACTCTGCCAGAGCGTCGGTCGCTATCCGCCTCCCCATGGGATCTTGAAGGCCGGATCGGAGCGCAGAAAGTCGAGATCGTCGGCGTCCTCATAGCCGCAGCCGATCGCGAAGATGCGGGCGCGGATCATATCAGCGAACGTGTGGGTGATGCGCGAAGGATCGCGGCGATCTGGAAAGCAACGCGCCAGCCGCTCGGCGACCCCGAGCCGGCGCTCCGCCATGGCGAGCAGCATGACGCCGCCGTCCGAGGAGATGCGTCCGCCGTCGAACGCGGCGGTGACTTTCTTGCCCTGGACGGCTGGAAACGAGAAAGCGGGAAACGTATCGTCTGTCATGGCGGGCGTGGCAGACCGGCGGAAGCGGAAAGGGCTGGTGTAAGCAACCGAATCCTACGCCGTTGCAACGCGCTATGCTACGCTCGCCAGCCTTCGAACAACCCAGTCGCGAATAAGATGGGTTAGCCGTCCAGCTGCGGTAATATCGGGTTCGAGAACGACGGCGTTGGTGGCCGTCGCTCACGGGCGAACCGCGAAGCTGCTCCATGCACGAGATGGCGCTCACTGAAAACGTCGTCGAGATCGTCTGCGAGGAGGCCCGTAAGCAGGGCTTCGACCGGGTGCGAATTGTGCGCCTCAGGGTCGGCGACATGGCCGCCGTTGAGCCCGAGGCCTTGCGCTTCTGCTTCGACGCCGTCTCGCGGGGCACGGCCGCGGAAGGCGCCGCATTGGAGATCAGACGCGCGCCGGGCGAAGGTCGATGTCTCGATTGCGGCGAGGCCGTGCCGCGCGAGGCGCGCTTCGCCGATTGTCCGGCGTGCGGCGGGCGCCGTGTGCAGCTGACCTCGGGTGACGAGCTGCGCGTCGAGGAGCTGGAGGTCGACTGATGTGCACGGTGTGCGGCTGCGGAACGGCGACGGTCGAAGGCGGCGCAGGGATGCATGAGGCGCGGGCAGAGGGCGCGCCCGGGGGATCGCAAAAAACCCCCGCTTCCATCCCACCGCCGCACCCCCCATATTGCCGCCATGGCGAAGTCTCCCGAGAAACGGAACAAAGACCCCGCGCGGCCGACGCGCGCCAAGGCTTCTAAGCCCGAGCTGGCGCCGCTTGCGCCGCATCTGGCGCAATTGCTCAATCCGGCGCTGGCGCCCGGCTTCAGCGATATGGGGCAGGCGGCCTATGACGCGGATGGCGCGCCGCTCGACCAAGAAGAGATTCAGAAGTGGTTTCTCGGGCCGCAGCCGCCGCAGGGCGGGGGCGTGCAGGCCACGTCGGAGTCGCTTGCTGAGCTGCTGCGCCTTGGCGACCCGAACCTGCGCGACAAGAAGCCCTGGGCTCCCCACCGGCCAGAGCGGCCGGCGAAATCCGAGGGCGGCGTCAGCTTCGAGCTTGTCTCCGAATACACGCCCAAGGGCGACCAACCGGC
>JAMBEQ010000253.1 GCA_024506175.1 Methylocystis sp. | reverse complement strand
TCTAGCGCGCTTTCCGCTCGCAATCATGCGAGCGGAAAGAAACCACGCCAAATCAAATAAAAATTGGAGCGCATTTCTTATCGCAAAAGTCGGGCAACTTTTGTAAAAAGCGCTCTAAAAGAAATCGCGAACCGCGGGATCAATCGCGTCGATACTCTTCCTGTCAGCGGCGGAAGAGCTCATTCAGGCCAAAGGGCGCCATCGGCTGAAGATGGGACGTGCGTTGCACGCCATCGCCGGCGGCCACATAGCCCAATGGCGCGGCGGCGGGGGAGCGGGCGATGTCGACCCGCACATGGCCGCCGATCTTGACGCAACCATTCGAGCCCGAAACGGCGACGTAGTCAGCGCCGTAGCGCGCGCACTGGTTCGACGTTTCTGCGCTCGCCGGAATCGCGGCAAGACATGCGCCAATCGCAAGCCCAACGGCGGGCCCGAGTGGCGCAAGAGAGCGGAAATCGGCGAATATCATCAGGCGTTCAGCCTTTCTTCGGATTGGGCGACGAACCGCGCCAAACCTCGAGCCCCAAAACGTTTCGGCAGAAGGGTCTTTCGCGCCAGCGAGCGACCTCTTTCCGCGATTGGCGTATGAGACCCGAACATCGTGGCAGCATCGTGTCCCGAGTTGCGGGTTTCCTTTCCGCTGTTGTTAAAAAACAACACGATCGAATTTATTTTTCGTATACGCAATCTTCGTTTACGCGGTTTTATCATCAATTGTCGTCCCAGTCTCCGATGGCAGCCTGAACGACCGTAAGCGCCGCGACGGCCGCCGTATCGGCGCGCAGCACCCGCGGCCCCAACGAGATTCTCGCGACGTTGGAGAGGCGCAATATAGCTGCTCGTTCCTTTTCGTCGAAGCCGCCCTCGGGACCGACCAGCACGCTGACGCCCTGCCCCGATCTTTCCGAAAGAGCTTTGAGCGGATTGGCGATCGGCGCGTCTTCGTCACAAAAGACCAATAACCTTCCGGTTGGCAATCCTGACAGGAAATCCGACAGATCCGCGGCGTCGAGCGCCTCGGGAACAGCGAGCACTCCGCATTGCTCGGCGGCCTCTATTGCGTTCGCCCGCAGCCGCGCCAAATTGACGCGTCGAACTTGCGTGCGATTGGTTATCACGGGGACGAGGCGGCCTGCTCCCATCTCCGTCGCCTTCTGCGCCATGTAGTCGAGGCGCGCCTGTTTGAGCGGCGAGAAACAATAATCGAGATCGGCGCGCTGCGCCTGCTCGCGCACGCGCCGCTCGACCCGCAATTTAGCCGAGCGTCGTGTGGCCCCTGCGAGATGCGCAAGATATTCGCCGTCGCGCCCGTTGAAGAGAAGAATCGGTTCCCCTTCCCGCAATCGCAGCACGTTGAGGAGGTAGTTCAGCGCCTCGGGCGGAGGAACAAATGTTGCGCCGGACGCAAGCGACTCCTCGACGAAGAGCCTTTGCGCGGAGAAATCATAGTGTGACAAGCGAGAATCCCGATTTGGCGGGACAAAGCCCACGCCCGCCGCATTTTCGCCGCCTTGAAGAGGCCGCTTTGTTCGCAGATAGGTTGGCTAAAACTTGCGCGGGCGGCAAGCCTGCTGTTAACAGAAAGCTCCCTTTCGAAAGCGGATCGAACGAATGAAGATGAGCGCCACCTCTTTCTCGCGCTCCGTCGCGGCCTTATCGGCCCTTGCGCTCGTCGTCGGCGCGGGCGCAGCCAATGCACAATCCTGTCAAGAGGATTTCCAGAAGCTGACCGAGCGCCGAATGGCGCAAATCCAGGTGCTCAATAACCTGGGCAAGGCGGGCAAAGGCAAGATGGACCCGAACGCCGCCTGTCCCGCGGCCAAGAAGCTCGTCGGCATCGAGAACGAGATGGTCGGCTACATGGCCAAGAACAAGGAGTGGTGCGCCATTCCTGACAATGTCCTCGAAGGCTTCAAACAGGCGGGCGCAAAAACCAAGAATTTCGCCAACCAGGCATGCATGGCCGCCGCCAAGATGAAGCAGATGCAGCGTGAACAGGCGGCTAATGGAAGTGGTCTGGGCGCCCCGCCGAAGCTCCCCTCCGGCCCACTGTGAGCCTGACGCAAGACGGCGGAGCCGAGTCCGCCCTACCCGACGCGCAAACCGATCACGTCCTCTGGCGCCACGCGCCGGACTGGATGCGCCCCTATGTCCAGCTCGCGCGGCTGGAGAGGCCCGTCGGCTGGTGGCTGCTGCTCCTTCCCTGCTGGGAAAGCAGCGCGCTCGCTTCAGCGGCGCTGCATCGCGCCCCCAACCTCTGGCATTTGACGCTCTTCTTCGTCGGCGCGGTCGTCATGCGCGGCGCGGGCTCAACCTACAACGACTACGTTGACCGCGAGATAGACGCCAAGGTGGCGCGCACCCGCAACCGCCCACTGGCGAGCGGCCGAATCTCGGCGCGGGCGGCGCTCTGGTTCATCGTCGCGCAATGCCTGATCGGCCTTGCCGTGCTGCTTTCCTTCAACGGCTATACGATCGCGCTCGGCTTTCTCTCGCCGCTGATCGTGCTGCTCTACCCCTTCGCCAAGCGCTTCACTTCCTGGCCGCAGGCGATCCTCGGCTTCGCCTTCGCCTATGGCGCCATGCTTGGCTGGACGGCGCAGACAGGATCGCTCGATGCGCCCGCCCTGCTCCTTTACGCCAGCTGCATCCTCTGGACGATTGGCTTCGACACGATCTACGCGCTGCAGGACGTGCGCGACGACGCCATCGCCGGCGTGCGTTCGACCGCGCGGCTCTTCGGCGCGCAGGTAAAGCGCGCGGTAGGCGCCCTTTACGGAGGCTCGGCGCTTTGCGCGGCGCTTGCGGCCTATACGATTGGCGGCGGCGTGTTTTCCTATCTCGGCGTCACCGCTTTCGCGGCGCATCTCGCCTGGCAAGCTTCTCTGACGCACGAAGACGCGCCGCCCACGCTCGCCCTGAAGCTCTTCCGCTCCAATCGGGATGCGGGGCTGCTGCTGTTTGGCGGATTTTTTCTGCAAAGCGTGGCCTATTTGCTCTGACGGCCAGCATTGCAGCGCAGGGGGCTAGATCCGCTCACAGGAGCGGATTCACTCTCGTCCTTTGTGCTTCTGCATCAGACAGCCTGTCTTGGCGCCGCCGAGCGCGACCTTTTTCGCGCAACGCGAACGCGCGCTCGCCTCCTCGACCAGTGGCTCCGGCTTCCCGACCGAGAGCCCTCGCATATTGCCGGAGCCTGCGACAAAGCTCAGCGAGCTGGCCGCGATCACCGCGGCAAGCAGTATGAACATTCGCATCTCGAACTCCACGCCAGGCGGACTTAACGGCCCCCGCGCTACCTCCCCCGCGATCATCGCCCAAGCGCACATAGGGCGCGGCGTCAGCCCGCACATTGACGAAGGCCGCAAAGGGGTATATACATCTTTTATGGCCGAACTCGACCCCGCCGACGTCAGAGCCTGTGCGCAACACTGCGCCGCCGCCAATGTGCGCCGCGCGAGCCGCGCCGTCACGAAGCTCTATGGGCAGTTCATGGCCGAGACGGGGTTGGAGCCGACCCAATATTCTTTGCTGATCGCCTGCTCCCTGACAGGCGGAGCCACGGTGAGCAAGCTTGCCGAAGCCTTCGTGATGGACCGCAGCGCGCTCGCCAGAAACCTTGCCATTATGCAGAAGCGCGGGCTCGTGAAGGTGAAGCCCGGCGAAGACCGCCGCACGCGGAAAGTCGCGCTGACGCCCTTCGGCGAGTCGGCGCTTGCCAACGCCATGCCGCACTGGCGTGAGGCGCAAAGCGCTGTCGAAACGCAATTCGGCGCGGAACGATTGCAAAAGCTGCTCTCCGAATTACGCGAACTTATGAAAGTCAGCGTGAGAACTCAGGAAAGCGATTGACGCGCGCCTTTGTGCCTAAAAAGGGGTATATGCCATGAATGTCGCCGCGAATGCTGTTCCAAAAACGCTGGACGCGCTCAAACTGCGTGAAATTGCCTTTGCGGCCGGAGCGGACGACGTGGGCTTCGTATCGATCGATGACGCCGCTCTCGACGATCAACGCGCCGACATCCTCGCGGCCTTCCCCTTCGCGCGCACGCTTGTTTCCTTTGTCGTGAAGATGAATCGCGAAAATATCCGCAGCCCGGCTCGCTCCCTCGCCAACATTGAATTCCACCATACCGGCATGAGTGCGACGAGATTGCCCGCGCGATCGTCGAATCTCTCGAAGGGCGCGGGCGGCGGGCTGCCTATCCGCCGCTTGCCTTTCCAATGGAAGCGGAGAGGTGGCCCGGCAAAATGTGGGTCATTGCCCATAAGCCTGTCGCTGTTGCAGCGGGTCTGGGTCGCATGGGAATCCACCGCAATGTCATCCGTCCGAAGTTCGGCAACTTCATCCTGCTCGGGACCGTCGTAACGGACCTGAGCATTGAACATGACTGCGCCCCGATCGACTATAATCCTTGCCTCGAATGCAAGTTGTGCGTCGCAGCCTGCCCCACCGGGGCCATCGCGCCCGATGGCCACTTCGATTTCTCGGCCTGCTACACGCATAACTATCGAGAGTTCATGGGCGGCTTCTCGGACTTCATCGAGACGATCGCCGATGCGAAGAGCGCACACGCTTACCGGCAGAAATTCGACGACGCCGAAACAGTCTCCATGTGGCAGAGCCTCGCCTATGGGCCAAACTACAAGGCCGCTTATTGCATGGCGGTCTGTCCAGCGGGCGAAGACGTCATCGGCGTCTATCGGGCCGACAAGAAGACTTTCCTGCGCGCCTTCGTCGATCCGCTGAAGGAGAAGGTCGAGACCATTTATGTGAAGCGCGGCTCGGACGCTGAAGCATATGTCGGTCGCCGGTTCCCGCATAAACGCATCAAGCATGTGGGCGCTGTTTTGCGGCCGACGAATGTCGATGGCTTTCTAGGCGGCCTGCGCAACGTCTTTCAGCGCAACAAATCCGAGGGACTCGAGGCGATTTATCACTTCACCTTCACTGGCGCGCGCCCGCGCCAAGCGACCGTCATGATCGCCGACAGAAAGTTGCGCGTGGAAAACGGCCTCGTGGGCAAGGCGGACCTCATTGTGACGGCGGACAGCGAGACCAGGATACGATTCTTGCGCAAGGAGACGAGCTTGCCTTGGGCGCTCCTCGGTCGCCGCATCAAATTGCGCGGCGACCCGAGGCTGCTCATCGCCTTTGGCAAGTGTTTTCCCGCCTGATCGCTACCCTGCCGCCATCCTCGCTGGCTGCCCCGCATGCGCCGCGACAATGTCGCGCGCCTGCTTGCCAACAACTTCAGCGAGATGGTCGAAGCGCGCCCGGAAGAAGCCGGCGCCCGCAGTGGCCGAGCGCAGCTCCACGATGAGATTGTCCATCTCGGCTTCCGGGATCAACGCTTCGAGCTTGTCCCACCCTTGCCAGCCTTCACGCGGGCCGAAACCCATGATCTGGCCACGCCGTGCGGAAACCAGCCCCGTCGCGCGCGACATGGCGTCGCTCGGCACGAAGATGTCGACGGCGAGCACGGGCTCGAGCAGGATCGGCTCCGCCTTATTCAAGGCCTCGCTCATTCCGATTCGCGCCGCCGTGCGGAACGCCATGTCGGAGGAGTCGACTGTATGGTAAGAGCCATCCGTCAGCACAGCCTCGACGTCGACGACAGGAAACCCGAGCGGGCCATGGATCGTCGCATCCTGGCAACCGGCTTCGACGGAAGAGAAATATTGCCTGGGCACGGCGCCGCCATGGACGCGCTCGGCAAAGGCGAAACCCTCTCCGCGCCCGCGCGGCGCGACCTCCAGCACGACGTCGCCGAACTGGCCGTGGCCGCCCGATTGCTTTTTATGACGTCCACGCACGGTCACCTTGTGGCGGATCGTCTCGCGATAAGCAACCGAGGGTTTTGAGACCTCCACCGCGACCGCGAAGCGCGACTGCAGCCGCTCCAAAGCGACGCGCAGATGCATTTCGCCCTGCCCGTAGAGCTTGATCTGCGACATTTCCTGATCATGCATGAAGACAAGCGAGGGATCCTCTTCGATGAGCTTCGCCATCGCTGCAGCAAGCCGCATCTCGTCCTTGCGATCCTTCACCACGAGCGCCAGGGCGTGTACGGAATCGGGCACAGGCGCGCGCGTGTCGAGCGTGGCGACGTCGGCCCTGCCATCGGCGACCACCGTGTCGCCGGTCCGCGCATGTTCGAGGCGACCGAGCGCGACGACATCCCCTTCTTTGGCGTCCGTCGCCTTCGAAATATTTGCACCCATCAAACGGGCCATGCCTGAAAGGCGATCTTCGCCTTGCGCAGAGACGATCGTCTGCCCATCCGCGAAGGCGCCGCGCAGCACGCGCGCCACCGAGAGCTTGCCGCCATGCGACGTATGAATGGTGCGCAGGATGCGCGCCATTGGCGGACCGCTCTCGGCCACGCCGAGACGCGCTCGCGTGTGCGCGATGCCGGGCGCCTCGTGGCGCAACGCTTTCAAGAGACGCGTGACGCCCGCGCCGCGCTCCGCCGAGCCGATGAAGACCGGCGCCACGAGCCCGGCGCGCAATTCTTTTGTCAGATCGTCGAAGACCTGATCGCGCGGCGGCTCTATGTCGGTTATCAGCTCCTCCATCAGCGCGTCGTCATAATCGGCGAGGCGCTCGAGCATCGAATAGCGCGCCTCCTTCTCGATCTTCGCATCGCCCTGCGGAATCTCGATCACTTCGGATGGCGCATGCTCGCGATAGACATATGCGCGCTCCAAGGCGAGATCGATGAAGCCCACTGCCACGCCATTGCTCCAGATCGGTATTTGTCGCATGAGCAGCGGCGTTCGCGATGCGGGCTGCAGAATATTCAGCGCCTGGCGCATATCGATCGCCGATGCGTCGATCTTGTTGAGAAACAAGAGATGCGGAACCCCCAATTCCTCCAGCTGCCGCAGAGTCAATTGCAGCGCGGGAACCTTGCGTTCATCCGCTTCGCAAACGACGATCGCGACGTCCGCAACGGGAAGAATATTGCGCGCGTCATGCGCAAACTCGACCGAGCCCGGGAGATCGACGAAAGTGTAGCGGTCGCCCATGTAATCGGCGAAGGCGATATTGGCCTCGACGCTCATCTTGTGCGCGCGGGCCTCGGGGCTCGCGTCGGCGACGCTCGACCCTTCAGGGACGGAGCCTTGTTTGGCGATGGCGTTCGTATGCGCGAGAATTGCTTCGAGTAGCGTGGTCTTGCCGCATTGGAAGGGTCCAGCCAGCGCGATCAGCCGGGAACCCTGCGCTCTCGCTTCGTGGGAGAAGGTCGTTTCGCCCATTCTATCCTCCCTTTTCACCGGGCCATTTTTACGGGCCCCGTTACGCGATGCTCCCACCATGTCTCTACGAGCGCAAGAGCGAGATGAAGGCCTCGAGCGCTTCCAACGCAAGCCAAAGCGCGTTAGAACAGCTCTAATCGGTATGCAAAGGAGCCTTCATGCGTCCCAGCAAGCGCGCGCCAGACGAGATGCGCCCGGTGAGCTTCGAGCGGGGCGTCGCCCGCTACGCCGAAGGCTCATGTCTCGTGAAATTCGGCAATACTCAGGTGTTGTGCACCGCGTCACTGGAGGACAAGCCGCCGCAATGGCTGCGTGGACAGGGACGCGGCTGGGTGACGGCGGAATATTCGATGCTGCCGCGCGCCACGCATACGCGCACGCGGCGGGAGTCATCGGCAGGCAAGCTCTCGGGCCGCACGCAGGAAATCCAGCGCCTGATTGGCCGCTCGCTGCGCGCCGTGACGAATTTGCCCGCCATAGGGGAACGCCAGATCATGCTGGATTGCGACGTGATCCAGGCCGATGGCGGCACGCGCACGGCGTCGATCACTGGCGCATGGCTTGCCCTGCGGGATTGTTTCGAATGGATGCGCTCGCGTTCGATCGTCAAGGAGAATCCGTTGCGCGATCATGTGGCGGCGATTTCCTGCGGCATTTTCAACGGCGCGCCGGTACTCGACCTAGACTACGCGGAGGATTCGAGCGCGCAGACCGACGCCAATTTCGTCATCACCGGCTCAGGCGGGCTTGTCGAGATTCAGGCGACGGCGGAAGTCGCGGTATTTTCGCAGGACGAACTCGCTGCGATGCTGGCGCTCGCACAAAAGGGTGTTACGGATCTCGTTGCGCTGCAAAAGGCGGCGCTGGCTTAAACAGGTTCATACAACGCAACCTGCGAAACGATCCCTTCCCTCCCCCTTGCGGGGAGGGTCAGGGTGGGGGTAAGCCGCGATAACAAATCCAGATTGTCTGCCCCACCCCTAGCCTCCCGCTAGGGGGAGGGGGACAGCTCGCCGCCTTCGCCAAGCTTCCAGGTCACGAGAAACGACAAGCGCGACATGACCCACCGCAAGATTACCGGCAAGCTCGTCATCGCGACGCACAATCCCGGGAAGCTCTGGGAGCTTCAGCAATTGCTCGCGCCGCATGGCGTCGACGCCGTGTCCGCCGGCGGTCTTGGCTTGCCGGAGCCAGAGGAAACCGAGACGACCTTCCGCGGGAATGCGGCGCTGAAGGCCCGCTCCGCCGCAATGGCCTCGGGCCTTCCCGCCTTCGCCGACGACTCGGGGCTCTGCGTCGACGCGCTCGACGGCGCGCCGGGCGTCTATTCGGCCCGCTGGGCCGGCGAAAACCGCGATTTCAAAGCCGCCTGCGAGCTTGTGCGCCGCAAGCTGGAGGAGCGCGGCGCCACGCCCCCCTATCGCGCCAATTTCACCTGCGCGCTCGCCGTGGTCTGGCCCGATGGGCATATCGAGGAGTTTGAAGGCCGCGTCGACGGCGTGCTTGTTTTCCCGCCCAGGGGCGACAAAGGTTTCGGCTACGATCCGATCTTCAAACCCGATGAGCTCGACAAGACTTTCGGCGAGATGATGTCGGCCGAAAAACACGCATTGCCCGGCGACGGCTCGCGGGCGCTTTCGCATCGCGCAAGGGCGTTTCAGGCGCTGGCCAAGGCGTGTCTGGATTAGCGCGCCTTCCGCTCGCATGGAGTAATGCGAGCGGAAAGAAAGCACGCAATTAATTAGCTGACGGCTTCCTTTTGGACTGAGGCGAGGCTTTTGTCGGACCCGACCGGCTCGTCTCGCGCCAGATTGAGCGGCCAGTAGTTGCCGTCCTTCTTTAGCTTTTCGCGCGCGCAAGCGGAGAGATCGACCACAAAGTCCGTTTCGATCGGAAACTCGGAGACTTTGGCCGCAAGCGCTGCCGAGTAGTCTATTTGGCGAACAAAATCGCCGTTCTCCTGGACGCGATCGATCAGCGGCGCTTCATCTTTCCGGATGCGTTTCAGCAGCGCGCGGGGCAAATACACATAGAGTTTCGTTGTCCACCGATACCATTGCGTCTGGGAGTCATGCGGCGGCGCGAGCGGGTTGGGGTGGAAAGACCGCGATTTGATGTCCGTGTAATCACGCACGTCGAGTCCGTGGGCCTTGGCCTTGTCGACCATCCACTGGAGCGCGCAGTCAGAGAGGCTCGAATCTTCATAGCCGCCGCCGACATCCGAGTGGACGCCGGGGAACCAGACTTCTTCGTAGTTGAATTTCGATCTGTCGCCAGCCGCACGCAAACTCGCGGCTTCCTGCTTGCGCGTGTCGGTCAGCTGCATGCGCGTCGGGCGGAAGGGCCAGCGCTTCTCGTCGATCGAGGTCGCGTGATAGGCGTTAAGAATGATCGGGCTGATCTTGGTGTCGTGGAACTGCGTCGGGAAAAACTGGTTCAGCAGCCACCCGAGCACGACGCCGAACGGCGCGCCGAGGGCGCCGACAGTATCCCAGACGCCGAGGAATTTGATTTCCGCTTTCCCATGCGTATAGGCGGTCCTGAAGGCGACCGAGGCCTCGCTTTCGGGATGCCACTTCGGGTCGGTGCTTCGATAGTGATCGAACGCCTCGTCGACGAGATGCAGATATTCGCGTTTCAGAATTCCGATGTTGTAGATCATGCCGGCGAGACTGCGGGCCGTGAAGGCCCCGCGGCTGAATCCGAAGAGGAAAATCTCGTCGCCACATGCGTAGTTGCTGACAAGGAACCGATAGGCGTCCTTGATACTCTCGGAGATGCCGTAGCCGAAAGCGCCGCCGATGATGCGCTCGTCCCAGCGGGTGCCTACGCCGCGGCCATAGTAGGCGATTTGCGGGCAGCCGCCGTCGTCCGTGCGGGTCAATTCGAAAAGCCGCAGGACATTGGTCGGGCAAGGTTCGCCATTCTGGGTTTGATCTTCCTTGTTCCAGGTGCCGTCGCAAAAAACGACGAGCCTCTTCATGTGTCGATGTCCCGGAACGTTCGACGGCATCTCGCTCATAAAATCACCTCGGGGGAAAACAACGCCGCAATACGCTTTTATCCAACAGTTTGAAGACCCGCGCAATGCGAAAGGGTCCTGGCGACTTGGGCGTTGCGCCGAGAGTCGAAGGCTCCGCTTACGGCGTCATAACCACGGTAGCGCCTACGGCGACGCGGTCATAGAGATCGACAATGTCCTCGTTCAGCATGCGGATGCAGCCATAGGAGGCGGCCGAGCCGATGGATTTGCGCATCTTCCGAGTCGTGCCGTGAATGGCGACCTGTCCCTCGCTCAGCGTCATGGCCCGAGCGCCCATGGGATTGTTCGGCGCCCCGCCGGGGATGACGTCTGGGAGATCGGGGTGGTCGTGCTTCACATCCTCCGGCGGCGTCCAGTCGGGCGCAACATATTTGGCGTCGATTTCAACGGCGCCCGTCCACTCCTTGCCGGCCTTTGGCACGGCGACCCTGTAGGCGATGGCGTCGTTCTCATCGACGATGAGATAAAGCTTGCGCTCATGCTCGCTGACCACAACCGAGCCGGGCGCGAGATCCGAGTGATAGCGCACGTATTCGCGGGCGGCGGCCGTCTGCGGGCCAGAGGCGGCGGCGATGAGGGCGGCCGCGCCGATGAGGATGCGGGCGAAGTTCTTTCCGGCGGCAGGGCGTTTCATTGTTGCGCTCCGGTGTTTCGGTGTCCGTTGAGCGCGTTTTAGAAGAGAGTGTCTTTGCATTCCGTGCGGCGGCGCACGAGCGCGCGTTTTCCCCCGTCGCGGCGACGCTCTATACCGCGCCTCGGTTAGGGGCGATTAGCGTTAGTTTGGGATAGGACGATCGATAGCGCGCGGGATCGCGCGTGAGCAGCCGATAGCCTGCGACGGCGGCGTGAGCGCCGATCAGAAAATCCGGCAGGACGTTCGACTTGACGCCGCCGCGTTTTCGATAAGCCGTGAACGCTTTAGCTGCGAGGAATGCGGCCGCGAAAGGGATGGCTTCGCGTTCGAAAAGGTCCGTGGGGAGCGTCTCCTCAAGATCCTCTATACGTGAAAAGCGCACAGAAACTTCGGCATAGACGATCGCGTTTATGACGAGGCGACGCTGTTCGGCTTCACTTGCCAATGCGCTGCTCGACCATTCGAGCCAATTGGCGTCCTCGGTCATGATATCCAAGAGGACGTTGCTGTCGACAAGCGTTGCAGTCACTGGTTCCGCGTCAGCGCCATGATTGTGTCGGTTGTCAACGCGACGTCACCGCGCCCGCGCAGACGTTCGACGAACCGAGCGCCACGACCGCTCTTCCGCGCATCCGCCTTTACAATGCGCACAACTTTCCCATCGAACTCGAAATCGACCTCCGTATGCGGCAGCAGTCCGGCCTTTTCCCGAATTTCCTGCGGGATTGTAACTTGGCCTTTCGATGTGATCCGCATGCGCCTCATCCGGGTAGTAATACCGATAATAGTATTACCTTCGCGTGTCCAAATCAATCCGAGCGTTTCGACCTAGCAAAATGGCCAGCGCATTGGCTGGCCATTCCGAGCGAACCGAGCGCTTGGAGGCGCGATTACGCCATATACTGCCCGCCGTTGATCGTCAGCGTCGAGCCGGTGACGAAGCCGGCGTCGTCAGCCGCCAAGAACACCACCGCGCGGGCGATCTCCTCCGGCTCGCCGAGGCGGCCGACGGCGATGTAAGGGATGATGTGCTTGTCGAGCACATCCTGCGGAACGGCCTTCACCATGTCGGTGCCGATATAGCCCGGCGCGATGGCGTTGACGGTGATGCCCTTGGA
>JAMBEQ010000252.1 GCA_024506175.1 Methylocystis sp. | reverse complement strand
CGGGTGACAGGAACCGCGTGCAAGCTGTTGTGGATCGCTCTCTCGATCCGGCAGGCGGGGGCAGCGTTTACCTCGAATATCGAGTCGTGAGGCACGATTGCTCCGAGCGATGGATTGCGGCGACAGGACAGGTCTTTTTCGAGGACGGCCGACCGATCCGCATGGTTGGAACCTCCCAAGACATCACAGCGCGAAAGCATGCAGAAGCGGAGCGTCAGAAATTTGTTTCCCTCGCGGAACAGAGCCATGAATTTATCGGCATCTGCAACCTGGAGTTTGAGCCGCTTTACATCAATCCCGCCGGCGCGCGGCTTGTGGGTTTGGAGAGAGAAAAAGCCCGACACACGCCCCTTTCACAATACTTCTTCCCCGAAGACCGGGATTTTGTGCGAGACACGCTCCTTCCCAGCGTCATGCGCAGGGGCGATTCCACCGTCGAGATTCGCTTCCGCCACTTCGAGACGGGCGACGCCCGGTGGATGCTGTTCAACGTTTTCCTCCTTCACGATGAGGGAGGCGAGCCGATCGGCTTCGCGACTGTCAGCCGGGATATAACCGCGCGCAGGCGCGCGGAGGACGCCCTCAAGGCTGCCGATCGCCGGAAGGATGAGTTCCTCGCGACTCTTGCGCATGAGCTGCGCAATCCCTTGGCGCCGATCCACAACGCTGTGCATCTGCTGCGCCAGGACATTGCTGCTACGGCGACCGGCAACCGCGGCGTGACCTTGCTTTCAATGATGGATCGACAAGTCGAGCATCTTGTTCGCCTTGTTGACGACCTCTTGGAAGTTTCGCGCATCACGCGGGGAAAGATCGAGCTCAAAAGGCAGCGTTTAAATCTTGTCGATGTATTGAATCACGCGATAGAAACCGCCCAGCCGACGATCGATCGCGGTGGACATCGCCTCGAGGTCGAATTGCCGCTCGAGCCCCTGGAGCTCGACGCCGACCCGGTGCGCCTCGCGCAGGTTTTCACGAACCTTCTCAACAATGCCGCCAAATACACGGAACAAGGCGGCGTTATAGGCTTGGTCGCAGAGCGGCGAGACGGCAAAGCGGTGGTCACCGTGCGCGATACAGGCGTGGGCATTCCAGCGGAAATGCTGCCACGCGTCTTCGATCTCTTCACCCAGGTGGATCGCTCTTTGGGGCGCGCCCAAGGGGGGCTCGGAATCGGGCTTGCCTTGGTCAAAAGCCTGCTCGAATTGCATGGGGGAGCAGTCGAAGTCCATAGTGACGGCTTGGGTTGCGGCAGCGCATTTGTCGTGGGCCTGCCCATGATCGCGCAACAAAATGCGGAGGCTCCAATGCCGGAGACAACCGGAGCGGAATCGAGCGAAGGACGACATATCCTCGTCATAGACGACGACCACGACGTCGCAGATAGCCTCGTGATGTTCCTGGAGACATTCGGCGCGACAGTTCGCGTCGCTTATAATGGCGCGGACGGGCTCGAGGCGGTCAGGGATTTCGAGCCCGAGCTGGTCTTCCTGGATCTCGGCATGCCAGTCATGGACGGCTACGAGACGGCGCGGCGCATTCGGGCGTTGCCCCAGGGAGACCGAGTGAAACTCGTGGCGCTCACCGGATGGGGGCAAGACCAGATTCGGGAACGCGCCCGCCAGGCCGGCTTCGATCGCCAGCTCACAAAACCCGCGGGACTCGATGCGCTGCAGGAGCTTTTGGCCGAGCTGTGAGGATCTTTCTCAGAGAAACGTCCATCGAGCGAAGGCAGCGGCCTGGCCGGCCGCACGGCCGGACGGATCGGCGATATTCCAAATGGTGACGTTCGAAATGCGGAAGCGACGGCCCGTCGCCGTGACGCGCACGCCCTCGTATCCGGTGACAAATCCGTCGCGCGCTGTTTGACGCAAGAGCTTCTCGCGGGCCTCTTGGTGCGTGGGTTCCGCAGTCAAGCGCGATGGGGTGGAGATGAACTTGGCGGGAGTCATCTCCCAGAGCGCCATGGCGACGCGATTGCCGTAATTTAAAATCGGGTCCGCCTCCGGCCCGTGGGAAACCACGACGAAAGGCACCGCAAGCAGGCGCTCGGCCTCCTCCGCCGCGCCGCCGCCGCGGGGCGCCAATTCACGGCCCGTCAGGTTTCGATAGGAGTCGAGCAACGCCGCTGAATGCGCGATCCAGCGTTCCCAAAGCCCGGGCGGGAGTTCATAGCTAAAGGCCGACATTTTCCACTCATAGGCGCGCGCCTCATTGCTCGGGCGACGCCATATGCGCCTTTAGCACCTCATTGGTTGTCGCGTCGACCTCTTCGAGCAGGACCTCATAACCCCAAAGCGCAGCCAGGTGCCGCAGCACCAGCGCGGCGTCGACAACGTCGAGGATCTTCCCCGCCAAGACGCGATGCTGAAGGACAAGCCTGCGGGAGCCCGCCAGATCGACATCCGTCACCTGAATATCAGGCGTATGGCGCCCCACTTCGTAATCGGCCGCCAAATTGCGTCTCAGATCGTGATACCCGCGCTCATTGTGAATGCGTTCGACTTTGAGCTTCGGCGCGCCCTCCTCGTCAAGGATATGGAAAAGCCGCCATTTCCGGATGAGATCAGGGCTCAGGAACTGCGCGATGAAGCTGTCGTCGCGATAATTGGCCCAGACTTCCTTCAGAACGGCCATCTCATCCTCGCGCCCCGCTATCTCTGGAAACCACTGTCGATCTTCTTCTGTCGGCTCCCGGGCGATTCGCGCGATGTCGCACATCATGTCAAAGCCAAGGGCATAGGGGTTGACCCCGCCGTAGGAGGGATCATGGGCGGTTGGTTGCCTGATGGCGTTGCTGTGGGAGTGCAGAAACTCGAGAAAGCTGCCGTCGCTAATCTGCCCTTTCTCGTGCAGCCTGCTCATGATGCGATAATGGCAATAGGTGGCGCAGCCTTCGTTCATGACTTTTGTTTGCTGCTGCGGATAGAAATATTGCGCGATGAGACGCACGATGCGCAGCACCTCACGCTGCCAGCCGTGCAGCTTGGGGGCGGTCTTTTCGAGAAAGTAGAGGATATTCTCCTGCGGCAGACGCAGCAGCGCCCGCTGGTGATCCACGGCCTTTTTCGGAGACTCGCCTTTGCGTGGCACGGTCCGCCAGAGATCGTCGTATAAGCGCTCGCGTTCCTCCCTGCGATCGCGGTCGCGCCTTTCTTCCTCTGCAAGACTCATCGGACGCTTGCGCGGATAGCGATCGACGCCCTGAGCTGCGAGCGCATGGGCCGAGTCGAGCAGGCGTTCCACCTCCATCTCGCCATAGCGCTCCTCGCAGGCTGCAATAAACTTTTTCGCATAGGCGAGATAATCGAGAATGCCCGAGGGGTCCGTCCATTGACGGAACTGATAATTGTTCTTGAAAAAGTGATTATGCCCGAAGGCCGCGTGTGCGATCACGAGCGCCTGCATCGTGGCGCTGTTTTCTTCCATGACGTAGCTGATGCAGGGATTGGAGTTGATGACGATCTCATAGGCGAGGCCTTGCAGGCCGGCGCGATAAACCCCTTCGTACTGGGCGAAGCGCTTGCCGAACGACCAATGCCGATACAGCAGGGGCATCCCGGTCGAGGAATAGGCGTCGAGCATCTGCTCGGCCGTGATCACCTCGATCTGATTTTGGAAAGTATCCAGGCCGAGCTCTTCCTTGGCGACGACCGCAACGGCGTCGTGTATGCGCTGCAGCGTCTCGAAGCTCCAGTCCTTGCCCTCAAAGAGAAGCGCTTCGCTCATGTCGCCCCCTCCGGGCGCGCCCCTTCGCGCCGCTGGAACAGCTCACGGAACACGGGGTAGATATGCTCGCGCCGCGATACGCGCCGCATCTGGAAGTTGCGCTCGCTCGCCGCGAGGGGCGCGTAGGCGTTCCAAAGCGAGCTGCCGCCGATGTAAGACAGGTTGCCCCCTTCGTTGGCGTTCGCGACCTCGAGATAGGCGAAATATTGGCAGAGCGGCAAGATCTTGTCCTGCAAGAGCTCGCGCGTGCGCGAGTTGTCGCTCATCATGTTGTCGCCGTCCGAAGCCTGCGCGCCGTAAATGTTCCAGTTCGCTGGATCGAAACGGTCGGTAATGATGCGATCCATCTCGGCGAGCGCCGAAGAAACAATGGTGCCGCCTGTCTCCGTCGAGCGAAAGAACGTCTCCTCGTCAACCTCCTGAGCTTCGTCGGTGTGTCTGATGAAAACGATCTCGACGCGCTCATAGCGCCGAGTGAGGAAGACATGAAGCAGCATGAAAAAGCGCTTGGCGAGATCCTTCATGTGTTCCGTCATCGAGCCCGAGACGTCCATGAGGCAGAACATCACCGCCTGAGCCACGGGCTTGGGGAAGCGCTCGAAGTGACGGTAGCGCAGGTCGACGGGGTCGAGGAAGGGAATGCGCATGCGTCGCGCCCGCGCGGCGCGAAGCTTCTCGTCGAGAAGCTCCAGCGAGTCGCCTTCCGTGGCGCCGGCAAATTCTTCTTCGAGACGATCGACGGCAGCCTGCCGGGGACGTCCCATCGCGATCCGCCGCGCGAGCGACATTTGCATCGTGCGGCCGAGGGAGAGATTGGCGGGCGTCCCGGTGACCGAATATCCTGCGCGGCGAGAGCCGAGCTTCTGCGCGTCGACAAGACCGCGCTTGGCGAAATCTGGAAGCTCCAGGTCGTCCAGGAAGATGCTGAGAAACTCCGCGCGAGTCAGGATGAATCTGAAAGCGTCTTCCTGTCCGCCGCCGCGCCCCGGCTCGGTCCCGCCGCCTCCGCCCTCGCCGGTCGGCCGGTCGATCAGGTCGCCTTCGACGTAATGGCGATTGCCTGGGAGAATAAAGTCGCGCCTTTCCCCTGGCGTATGCCTGAAAACGGGCTCTCTCGCGCCGTCGGCGGGCACCGTGATTTCATGCGCGTTTTCGAGATCCTCGATCGCCCGCTCTCGGCTCGCCTCGCGCACGGCGCGCTCCACCGTATCCCTGACGCGCCGGAGGAAGCGCTGACGATTTGAGAAGCTCTTGCCCCCTGGATTGAGCCGGCGATCGACGATGCGCATTTCTTCCTTCACTATCGTTTGGCGCGCGTCGCTGCGTAACCATGCTAGCCCGCCTGCTTCACGCGCATGTACCATTCGACCAGGCGCCGAACTTGCCGCTCGGTATAGCCGCGAGCGACCATGCGATTAACGAACTCCGTATGCTTGCTTTCGGTTTCCGTGTCTTTCTTCGTTCCGAAGCTGATCACCGGCAAAAGGTCCTCGACCTGCGAGAACATCCTCTTCTCGATGACGTCACGGATCTTTTCATAGCTTGCCCAGGATGGGTTGCGGCCCTTGTTGGAGGCCCGCCACCGCAGCGCAAACTTGACCACTTCGTTGCGGAAATCCTTTGGATTGCTGATGCCCGCCGGCTTTTCGATCTTGGTCAATTCTTGATTTAGCAGTTCCCGATCGAGCATCTGACCTGTGTCGGGATCCTTGAAATCCAGATCTTCTATCCAGGCGTCCGCATAATCGATGTAGCGGTCGAAAAGGTTCTGACCATAGTCTTGATAGGATTCGAGATAGGCTTTTTGGATTTCCTTGCCGATGAACTCCGCATAGCGCGGCGCGAGTTCAGCCTTGATGAACTCGATGTATCTCTTCTCGGTTTCCGCAGGAAGCTGCTCGCGTCGCAGCGCCTGTTCCAGCACATACATGAGATGCACGGGGTCGGCCGCGATCTCGACAGTGTCGTGGTTGAAGGTCGCGGCGAGAACCTTGAAGGCGAAACGTGTCGAAAGACCCGTCATGCCTTCGTCGACGCCCGCAGCCTCGCGATATTCCAAAATGCTCCGCGCGCGCGGGTCAACTTCGCGCAGGCTCTCGCCATCATAGACGCGCATTTTGGAGAAGAGATTCGAGTTCTCGTGCGGAGCCAGCCGCGAGAGAACGATGAAGCGGGCCAACATCTCGAGGGCGTTGGGCGCGCAGCGCGCGTCCGCAAGCTCCGATTCTCTCAGAAGCTTCTCATAGATGCGCTGTTCCTCCGTCACCCGAAGACAATACGGAACCTTGATCACATAGATGCGATCGATGAAGGCTTCATTGTTGCGGTTCGACTTGAAGGTCTGCCATTCGGCTTCGTTAGAATGCGCGAGCACAATGCCCGAAAAAGGAATCGCGCCAATGTTCTCCGTGCCGATGTAGTTGCCTTCCTGCGTCGCGGTGAGCAGAGGATGCAGCATTTTGATCGGCGCCTTGAACATTTCCACGAACTCGAGGAGCCCCTGGTTGGCCCGGTTCAGGCCGCCGGAATAGTTATAAGCGTCCGGATCCGCCTGAGCATGCGCCTCCAGCTTGCGAATATCAACCTTGCCCACAAGCGAGGAGATGTCCTGATTATTTTCGTCGCCCGGCTCGGTTTTCGCGATGGCGATCTGGCGCAGGCGCGACGGCGAAAGCTTGGCGACCGTGAAGCGCGTGATGTCGCCTTTGAATTCATCGAGACGCTTGAGGCACCAAGGGCTCATGATCGCGCCCAGACGCCGCCGCGGGATGCCGTAGCGCTGTTCGAGGATCGGTCCAGCCTCGACCGGATCGAAAAGCGCGAGGGGGCTCTCGAAGACCGGACTCAGCTCTGAACCCGCCTTGAGCACATAAATCGGATTGGCCTCCATCAACGCTTTGAGGCGCTCGGCGAGCGAAGACTTGCCGCCCCCGACAGGGCCGAGGAGATAGAGAATCTGCTTGCGCTCCTCCAATCCCTGCGCGGCGTGGCGAAAGAAGCTGACGATGCGCTCGATCGTCTCTTCCATGCCATAGAATTCAGCGAAGGCCGGATAGACGCGAATCGTCCTGTTCATGAAGATCCGGCCGAGCCTCGAATCTCTTGAGGTATCGAGAAGCTCAGGCTCGCCGATCGCGGAGAGAATGCGCTCCGCCGCGCTTGCGTACGTCTTTGGATCTTCCCGGCAAAGCTGCAGATAAGATTCGAGCGACACTTCGCTCGCCTGGCGCTCGCGATAATGTTGAACGAAATCAGCGAAGACATCTGAATTCGCCATAGACGGTGCCCCTTCCCTGTGAACGCGAGACAGTGCGCGCTCTAACAGAACGTACCTGAGCAAGCCGGCGCTGATTTCAATATGAAGAGAGCGATAAGACATCAATGCGCCAGGCTCTTCGGTGAGGAGCCTGGCGCTTGAGAGTGGTTACTTTAAGTCCGAGCGCTCATCGCTTCCCGAACGACAGCAGCCGGTGCCACTTCTGAGGCGCAGCCGTTTCGATGATCTGCAGCCCGGCAGCCTCGGCCTGGGCTTTCAAGGCGGAGGACGGTTCGGGAAAATCATTGTTCATAAGATGGTCGCAGATCGCGTCTTTCTCGCTTTCGTCGAGCACGGCCATCGTGTCGCGCAGCCAAGCGCAATAAGCCGAGTGATAAGCGGCCAGGCTCTCGCCTTCCTCGCGCACCACGTCGACCACCAAGAGAAGGCCTTCTGGCGTAAGCTTTTGCGCAGCGAGTTGGAAAAACTGAGCTTTGGCTTGCGTGGCGAGGTGATGCAAGGCGAAGCTCACATAGATGACGTCGCTTTGGGGCGCGGCGGAAAGCTCGCTCAGTAAGTCGGCGCGAATCAATTCGACTGGGCAGGAAAGGCGGGAGAGGTTTTGCCTTGCGAGCGCCAGCGCGGCTTCGGAGAGATCGGCGCCACGGTAGCGTATGAGCGAAAAGTCCTCGAGCAGAGGCGCGAACGTCGCCGCATCGCCGCACCCGAGATCGAGAACCGAAAAGGGACGCGCGCCGAACCGGGCGCGCAGCACAACCTTCACCGCGGCGCCGAGCTCGCGGTGAAACATGTAATTGGCGGCGACGACCTTGGCGTAAGTATCCCAGACGTGAAAAAATTGGACGGCGGCGGGTTCGTTCATCTTGGGCTCCGATGGGAAATCCTGTGATTTCCCCATAACCCGGAGCGCTCCCCGCCGCCAACGCCGCCAAAACGCTCCCGCGCCCCGGCCTCACGCCCCCGCGGCCCGGCGGCTCGCCGGGCCGTCAAATTCATCAGTAGTAGTAGCGCGGGCGCCGGTAATAGCGCGGCTGCGGCGCGGTCGCCGCGCCGATAAGCGCGCCGCCAGCGGCGCCGATGGCCCCTGCGGCAAGCGTCGGGCCAGCCATGCCGCCCGACGCCAGCGCGCCGATGCCGGCGCCGCCGAGGCCGCCGATGATGCCGCCGCCCACAGCGCGTTCGCCCGGCGTATAGCAGCCATAAAGCGGGAGGGCCGCCGCCAGGAGAGCGCCCGCGAAAAGGGCTCTCTTCGCAGGACGTCCGATAGTGATGCTTTGCATGGAAGAACCTTCGATGATTTCTTTCGGGATCTGCGTCCGGCGAAGCGCCGCCTTCAGCTTTCCCATGAGGAACCGACCTTTGCGCCAATACCATGGCGCATAAGGCCTTTTGCAGCGCGGAAAGGGGCGCGCCGTCCCGCTATGCCTGGGCGGGGGGCCCTCCGATCCTGGGAATTTCCGACTTCAGCCTTGAGGCGAAGCGGAACAAAAGGATGCCGGAGAGGCTTGTCTTCGCCGGGCCGTCTGCGCCGGCGAGATCCGGCTTGACGAAGCTCGGCGCCGCATATGGGCGGACTGGCGAGAGGCTGGGAAGGCGTGCGAGTGGATGAAATGAGAAGACAAGTTGTTGTCGTGCTTTACGTTGTGGCGATGGCGGCCGTGATCGTCGGTGTCGATCTCGCTTTCTTCAAAAACCGATTCTGGGAGCGCCTTACCGTGAATATCGGAATTGTATTGGTGTTCTCGGCGTTCTACTTGAGATTCTTCGGGCGTGCATGAACAAGCCCGGATGCGATGCAGGTTTTTGATTTTGTGATGATTTCTTTCCGCTCGCATGACCCTGCGAGCGGAAAGCGCGCTAATGCGCCTCGTCCCAATTCCTGGCGGCGCGGGCGTCGACCTTTAGCGGAACGTCGAGCTGCACGGCGGGGTGCGGCGCCTCTTCCATGACGCGGCGCGCGATGGCGATAGTCGCCTCGGCTTCGTGCTCGGGGGCTTCGAAGACGAGTTCGTCATGCACTTGCAAAAGCATCTGCGCGGAGAGGCCGGCGTCCGCGAGCGCTGCATCCATGCGAACCATGGCGCGGCGGATGATGTCGGCGGCGGCGCCCTGTATGGGCGCGTTGATCGCTGCTCGCTCGTAGAAGGCGCGGTCGGAGGCGTTCGCCGACGCGATGCGCGGGAAATGCAGCGAACGACCGAAAATCGTCGTCACGCACATTTTCTCGCGCACGGTTTTCTTCGTCGCGTCCATATAGTCGCGGATGCGGGGAAAGCGCTCGAAATAGCGCTTGATATAGGCGCCGGCCTCCTCGCGGGGGATGGAAAGCTGGTTCGCGAGCCCGAAGGCCGAAATGCCGTAGATAATGCCGAAATTGATCGCCTTGGCGCGCCGGCGCACCTCTGGCGGCATGTCCTTCACCGGCACGCCGAACATTTCCGAGGCCGTCATGGCGTGAATGTCTATGCCGTCGGCGAAAGCTTTCTTGAGCTGCGGAATGCTGGCGATATGGGCGAGGAGCCGCAGCTCAATCTGCGAATAATCCGCCGATATCAGAACACGGCCCGGGGCAGCGACGAAGGCCTTGCGAATCTTGCGACCGGCCTCGTTTCGCACCGGGATATTCTGCAGATTTGGCTCCGATGAAGATAGCCGCCCAGTCGTGGTCGCCGCGAGCGAATAGCAGGTATGCACGCGGCCGGTTTCCTCGTTCACGAAGCCGGGCAGCGCATCGGCATAGGTGCTTTTCAATTTCGAGAGCTGACGCCACTCCAGGATGCGCCGGCAGAATTCGTTGCCTTCAGCTGCGAGGTCTTCGAGGACGCTTGCGGAAGTCGACCAGGCGCCGGTCGCGGTCTTCCTTGCGCCCGGCAAGCCCATCTTGCCGAAGAGAATGTCGCCCAGCTGCTTGGGCGAGCCGAGGTTGAAGCTCTGACCGGCAAGATCGAAAATATCCGCCTCCAGCCGCGCCATGTCCTGCGCGAATTCGCCCGAGAGGCGCGAAAGCATGTGACGGTCAATGGAGACGCCGCGCCTCTCCATCCGCGCGAGCGCCGCCACCATCGGCCGTTCGAGCGTCTCGTAGACGACGGTTTTTCCCTCGGCGGCGAGGCGCGGCTTCAGCGCCCGCCACAAGCGCAGCGAGACGTCGGCGTCCTCGGCGGCGTATTCGGTGGCCTTGTCGATGGCGACGCGGGCGAAGCCGATAAAGCTCTTCCCTGATCCAGCGACCTGCGCGAAAGTAAGGTTCTCGTGCCCGAGATGCTTCAGGGCGAGCTCATCGAGGCCGTGGCTATTGCGGCCCGCATCGAGCGCATAGGAGATCAGCATCGTGTCCTCGATGGGCGCGACCTCTATGCCGTAGCGCGAGAGCACGAGCAGATCATATTTCATGTTTTGCGCGACTTTGAGGACGGCGTCGTCCTCGAAAAGCGGCTTGAGTTTCTCGATCGCGGCGCCGAGGGGGATCTGCCCTGGAAGGAGATCCGAGCCGCCGAAGAGATCGCCGTTTCCGCCGTTGCGATGCTGAAGTGGGATATAGCAGGCGCGCCCCGGCTCGAGCGCCAGGGAGACGCCGACAAGCTCGCAACTCATTGGGTCGAGCGAGGTCGTCTCCGTGTCGAGCGCCACAACTCCGGCATCAAACGCGTCGGCGATCCACTCTTCCAGCCGCTCGACAGACATCACCGTCTCATAGGTCGAGCGGTCGATTTTCGAGGCGAGCGCTTCCGCCTTACGCTTGGCGACAAGAGAAGCGGGCGTAAAACCCTGGACCGCGGGCTTCGCGGCCGCATGGGTCGCCCTGAGGCTTGGCGCGGCCGCCGGCGCCGCGTGGACGACCTCGCCATTGCGGGCGCGCCAGCCCGCCGGGCCGAAGAAATCCGGATCGGGCTCGATCTCGTGGATATTCACGCCGTATAATTCGCCGACCCGGCGGGTGATGGTCGTGAATTCCATCGCCTGCAGGAAAGACACGAGCTTCTTCGCGTCCGGCTGATGCAGCCCCAAGTCTTCGAGCTTGGCCTCCACGGGCGCGTCGCACACCAGCTCCACGAGTTTCTTGGAGAGTCGGATGAGCTTGACCGCATCGGGTTCCGTCAGCGCCTCGCGTCGCTTCGGCTGCTTGATGCCGGGGGCTTTCTCCAACAAGGTTTCGAGATCGCCGTACTCATTGATAAGCTGCGCGGCGGTCTTGACGCCGATGCCCTTCGCGCCCGGCACATTGTCGGTCGAATCGCCCGCAAGCGCCTGCACGTCGACGACCTTGTCGGGCGTGACGCCGAAATATCCGACAACCTCGGCCTCCGTAATCAACCGCTCCTCGCGGGCGCCCTTGGCGCCGGCCGTTCCGGAGGCCGGATCGTACATTGTCACGCCGGGGCCGACGAGCTGCATGAGATCCTTGTCAGCGGAGACGACGAGAACGTCCGCGCCTTTCTTGCGGGCCTGCACGGCGTAGGTGGCGATGAGGTCGTCGGCCTCATAGACGTCCTGCTCGATCGGCGTGAGGCCGAAGGCCCGCACGGCGGCGCGCATGAGCGGGAACTGCGGGACGAGGTCTTCCGGCGGCTCAGTCCGGTGCGCCTTGTATTCCGGGTAGAGTTCCTTGCGGAAGCTGTTCTCGCTCTTGTCGAAAATGATGGCGAGATGGGTGGGCGTCACGCCCGCGGCGCCCTCGCGGATGAATTGCAGGAGCTTGGTGCAGAAAAGCCGCACGGCGCCGGTCGGCAGCCGGTCGCTGCGGTAGTTGTATTTCGCATCCTGTCGGATCGACTGGAAATAGGCGCGAAAGACGAAGGACGAGCCGTCGACGAGGAATACATGGCTGCCCGGGCCGACGGGTTTGTGCGTGAGAGTCATGAGCGCATTTTAGCGGGAAGGCTCCTCGCTGTCGCGCCAGATCAACTGTCGGCGCCGGAGATGCGTGAAGTCGGGCGACGGGCGCGGAGATCGCCCCGGCGGGGCTCGATCCGACACGGATACAGCCGCGGGGCGTTTTTTCCACAGGACGCCCTATATCCCGTTGATGGCCATCATCAAAAACCCAGCCACCCGCGTGGCAGAGGAAAAGCGCCGCGCCAGAGCCGCCCAGATTCGGGCCGGCCAGATCCCCGGTCTCTTTGAAAGAGGCAGCAAGAAAGTCCGCCCTGAGATCAGGACGTTGATAGACGAGGCGCTGGCGAGGAGAGCAACCGAAAGCGCCAAGACCGAAAACTGATCTCCGGTGACGCATACGGCCGTATCCACAGCCACGATTGTAATTGGCGAGAAAACCGCTATCCTTAGCTGCATCGATATTCGGCCCGACGACTCGGCCCTTGTTCCTCCGGGAACTGCTGACGATCTCCCCCCAGACATCGATCGACCCGGCCCCGCGCACGCGGGCCTTCTCCGCGCTTGGAGAGAAAAATGGCGACTGGAACGGTTAAGTGGTTTAACGCCCAAAAGGGCTTTGGCTTTATTCAGCCTGACGAAGGCGGCGCGGATGTTTTCGTTCACATCAGCGCAGTCGAGAGGGCGGGCTTGCGTGATTTGCGCGAGGGCCAGAAGGTCAGCTACGAGATTATGCAGGACCGCCGCACCGGCAAGTCGTCTGCCGATCAGCTAAAGCCCGCCTGACTGGCGACAATTCCGAACGAGATCAAGAGCCGCCATCGATTGGCGGCTCTTCCCCTTTGTGCTGCGTAGTTAAGTCTCTTGCGCGCCAGCGCCGGGTTGCGCGCCGCCGCTGATCGATCGAAGTCCCGCCCTCGAAGCGGCAGCTCCGCTGCTTAGCCCTTAGCCGCCATGACGCCCGCCCGAGAGCCAGAAATTTCGGCAGAGTCGATGGTGGGGGAAGTAGGACTCGAACCTACGAAGGCTTAGCCAGCGGATTTACAGTCCGCCCCCTTTGCCGCTCGGGACATTCCCCCATCTGGCTCGTGTTTTCCACGAGCGCCGGCGACCGTGGGCCGCCAATCGGTAGCGGCATATGCGTTGGTCGCGCCCCCCATGTCAACCTCAAAATCCTTACCTTGGCGACTGCCGGAGGCCTGACGCACGCCGCCGCCCCAAAACCCTTCCCGCGCGCCGCGCCCAAGCCGGAACATAGGCGCGCGCGCAGGTGTTTCGTCGAAGGCTAGCGCGAAAAGGACAGGTAAAAAAATGACGGCGCAGACGAGGGCGGTGGGGGAGCAACCGTTAAGAGCTGAGGAATTGAACGATCTGGGAGCGCCGCAGCTTTACGAGGAGGCGCTGAAACGCAAGGAAGCCTTGATCGCCAGGACGGGGGCTCTCGTCGTCGAGACGGCACCCCATACCGGCCGCTCCCCCGCCGACAAATTCATCGTCCGCGACGCTTTAACCGATCAATCCGTCTGGTGGGGCGCCAATCAGCCCATGGGGCCAGCCCAATTCGACAAGCTTTACGCCGATATGTCGGCGCATGCGCGCAGCCGTGACGTCTTCACGCAAAATTTACAATGCTGCGCGGACCCAGAGCACCGGATGCGCATTCGCGTTCACAGCGAGTTTGCTTGGCACTCGCTGTTTATCCAGAATCTCTTGATCCGGCCTGATTCGAATCAGACGCCTTCAGCCCCGGATTTGACGATCCTCGTTCTTCCCTCCTTCAGGGCGGACCCCTCCCGGCATGGATGCCGGTCCCAAACCGTCATTGCGCTCGATTTCACGCGCCGCGTCGCGCTCATCGGCGGCACAAAATACGCGGGCGAGATCAAGAAGGCCGTTTTCACCTTCCTGAACTTCCTCATGCCGGCGCGCGGGGTGCTTCCGATGCATTGCGCGGCGAACGACCACGAAAGCGGCGCGGCTGTGTTCTTCGGCCTCTCGGGCACGGGAAAAACCACGCTCTCGGCCGACCCTCAACGGATGCTCGTCGGCGACGACGAGCACGGGTGGGGAGAAAGCGGCGTCTTCAACTTCGAGGGCGGCTGCTATGCAAAGGCGATCCGGCTCTGCCGCGAATTCGAGCCGGAGATTCATGCGGCCTCCGAGCGCTTCGGGGTCGTATTGGAGAATGTCGCGATCGATCCGGCCACGCGGCGCGTCAATTTCGACGACGACGCCAAGACCGAAAATACCCGGATCGCCTATCCCCTCGACTTCATCGCAAACGCATCGAACGCCGGCCGCGCCGGCCACCCCAAGAACGTCGTCATGCTCACATGCGACGCTTTCGGCGTGCTTCCCCCGATTGCGAGACTCGATCCGGCGCAAGCGGTTTATCACTTCCTCTCGGGCTACACGGCGCGCGTCGCCGGGACGGAAAATGGCGTGAGAGAGCCGCAAGCGGTCTTCTCGACCTGCTTTGGCGCGCCCTTCATGCCGCGCCATCCATCCGAATATGGCGATCTGCTCCGCGAGCGCATCTTACAGCACGGCGCCAACTGCTGGCTCGTCAACACAGGATGGACCGGCGGCCCATTCGGCGAAGGCAAACGCATGCCGATCGCCACGACGCGCGCTTTGCTGCGGGCGGCCCTCGAGGGTTCGCTCGAAAAGGTCCCCTATCGTGGCGATCCCTATTTCGGGTTGGAGACGCCCCTCTACGCGCCTGGAATTGACGCCGCTCTGCTCGACCCACCGGCGACATGGCCGTCGCGCCGAGGTTACGAAACGGCGGCCCGTCAGCTTATCGATTTGTTCCGCGCCAATTTCGAGAGCCTCGCGCCCTTTGTGGACCCCGAGGTGCAAAGCGCCGCCCCTCGCGGCGCCGCAGCCGCTTGACGCGGCGACGCTCAGGCGGATTCGAGCTTCATGGTTTCAGGCGCCGCAGGTTCCGACTTGTTGGCGGCGGTATTTACGAGCGCGTCAAGCAGAACGGCGGCCGTCGGATCGGCGCCCGGCGCATCGCGCAGCAGCCTGAACGTCGAAATCACAATATGACCTTCTCCATAATTGCGCTCGACCGCGAGGCCAACCGGCTTGTGAATCCACCCCACAGCGAGCGCCGCATGCACGCGCGCATGGAAATCCAGAAGATTGCAGCCCGAGATGACATGCGTGGGTATGACGCGATCGAATGTCTGATCGATCATGGGCCCGCCCGGCAAGGCGCGGAAAAGCCGACGTCGCCGCAACCAGGCGAAGGACGAAGCCCAATCGCCGCGCCACAGGGTGCCGTCGCGCGCCAGGACCTTAACATTCTGCCAATGTGGGAAGAAAGGCGTCAGGGTCCCTTCGTCCTCAGGCAAGAGAAGCGCTCGCCCGCCGCCACGCACATGGTCCGCGAGCTCGCTCGTGTTGCTCAGCGCGACGACGACGTCTGCGTCCTTCATCCCCGACGCCAGGCGATAGCCGAAGGAATGCAGGCGCACGCGCACATCGGGATCGGGCGACCATAGAGACAACCCCGCCGAGGGCTCGGGCCGCAGGGGATGCAGAGCGAATTCTATGTCGTTGCGCGCAACGATGCCCCCATCCGCCGCGCGCAGATGGAATGAGACCCGGCGCATCGACGGTTTTTCGATTTCGGGCAATTGAATCGAGATCAAGCCCAGGTCCGCCACGCCTCCCGCCTCGATGCGCGGCGCCGGCATTGTGTGGGGCCAGTCGGACAATATCTCCAGCGTCGCCCCATCCAGCGCGTCGGGACCGCCATGGGCGATGCGGAGTGAAACCTCTATGTTTTCACCCGACCAATAGGACGCTCGCTCGATGCGCGGGACGATCACCGTATCGGCGTTGATGGTGTGAAAGACGTCGTGGAACACGCGCGTGTTCGAGCGCATGTCGAGAAGCCCGTTCGACTCCCAATGGCAGTCGGTCAGCTCGGTCACGACGTAGCCCGCGATCTCGCTACGCCGCCGCATGGCTTCGATTTCGTATTTCAGCGCGCGGAACTGCTGCCACTGCGCCGCTTCGATGAAGCCTTCGAAGCTGCCGAAGACGCGGTCGAGGCTCCAATCGTGAAAGCGGTTCAGCACGCCATGTGGATACATGACCCCTTCGCCCCAGTCGTGGCCGGTCTCGAACCACCAGGGCTCGCGCCCATCCGCGTCGTTGAGCTTCTCTGGATCGGGGAGGCCCCAATTGCCGAATTCGGAGCAGAGAAGCGGCTCCTCGCCCGTCGTCACGGCGTCCCCTTCCGGGCTGAATAGCCAATCGCCGCGGTCAGCGAGCGCGTCGACGAAACGGTCCCAGTCGTGGCGGCTGTCGGGAATGGCCGCGTAGAAATGGTAATCCGCCAGGTCGCTCTGCACATGGAAGCTCGGCGCAAGCGGCGAATTGTCGACGACGATACGCGTGGGATCGTAGGCTTTCAGCCACAGGTAGAGCCGCCGGAGCCAGGCGCGATGCTTGGCGTCGTGCACAAGATCGACGCCCCAATTCTCGTTGATCAGCGTCCAGCAGAAGATGGAAGGATGATGGCCGTCGCGGTCGATGATGCCCTTGAGCGTCGTTTCCTTGCGCTCGCGCGAACGCTCGTTCGAATAGCCGCCGTTCGGCAATTCGGCCCAGACCAGAAGGCCGAGCCGGTCGGCTGCTTCGTAATAGCGCGGGTCGGGCGCCTTGATGTGGCAGCGAAGCGCATTGAGGCCAAGCGCCTTGGCCTTGCGGAAGCGATCCTCGATGAATTCGAGCGACGGCGGCGTGCAGATCGTGTCCGGATAGTAATCCTGATCAAGCGCCGCGCGCAGATAGAAGGGCTTGCCGTTGAGGTAGAGCTTTCCCGCCCGTGTCTCGATCTTGCGAAAGCCGAAGGTTGTCTCCTTCTCGTGGATTGTCGCGCCGTCGCGGATCAACCGGATGCGCAGGCGGTAGAGATTGGGCGCATCCGGCGACCAGGCTTGTGGATTCGTCACTTGCACGCGCAGGGTGGCGTGCTCCGCGCCGCCGGCGAGCTCATGCTTCGTCTCAGCCACGGGCTCTCCTTGCGGCCCCAGCACATCGAGCACGGCTTCGGTCCGCGCGCAAAGTGCGCGTTCGAACTGGAGGAGGGCGGAAACGTCGCCGGAGTCGAGATCCGATCGCACGCGCAGACAGGTCGTTCGGTCCGGTATGCTGCGCTCGAGATAGACCGACTGCCAGATCCCGGAGAGCGGCCCATACCAGCTCTGCTTGCCGAAGGGCATCTCGGCGAAAGGCGCATGCGGAAATTCCGACGGATCGTCGGTTGGGCTTTCGACTCGAACTTCGATCTCCGCCGGTCCTGGAGCAAGACGCTCCGTGATGTCGAAGTAGAAAGGCAGGAAGCCCCCGACATGGCTGCCGACCAAGGCGCCATTCACGAACACATGCGCTATATGAAAAACGGCGCCGAAGTGGAGGAAAACCCGTTGCTGGAGCCATTCGGTCGGCACATCGACGACACGACGATAAACGCCGACGCCGCCGCGCATGCTCAAGTCCGGGAACTGAGCTTGCCAGGGGCTTGGAACGACGATGCTCCTCCTCTCGGCGCGCGCGGAGGCGCCGCCGCCGAGATATTGGAACTCCCACATGCCATCGAGGCTGATGTGCGCTTTTTTCACCGATGTCTTCTCCGGCCAGCAACCCGGCCCGTCCAAGGGACGAACAGAAGAGATGATGTCTCGCTACAAATAATGCGACCTGCGCTATCCAAAGTTCACTACGCGAATCTACGTAAGATGGCCAGCGATTTCCACGGCCGCCTTGGGCGTCACGGGAAAATTTTGTAAGGCTAAAGTTTGGCCATAATTCCGACTGGAAAGACATGCAGACGCTCGACCCCAAAGATCTGCCGTCACTGTTCCGGCAACGCTTCGGCGGTGAACCGCTCGTGTTCCGGGCGCCGGGGCGCGTCAATCTCATTGGCGAGCATACGGATTACAACGAAGGCTTCGTTTTGCCGGCGGCGCTCGACCTTGCAACCTACGCCGCCATTGCGCCCCGCCACGATCGCGTGATCCGCGTTCACTCGGTGAACTTGAACAGCGATTTTTCTTTCGCTCTGGATGAGGGACAGAGCCGGAGAGGCGATTGGAGCGATTACATCAGAGGGGTCGCCGTCGAGCTCGGGAAATCGGGCTACCGGCTGCTTGGGGCGGATATTATGGTCCTGAGCACATTGCCGATGGGTTCGGGTCTCTCCGCGTCCGCGGCGCTCGAAGTCGCGGTCGGCTATGCGCTCTTGAGCATTGCTAGCGAAAAGGTTGATCTCCTGGAGCTGGCGAAGATTTGCCAGAGGGCCGAGAACGATTTCGTCGGCATGCGCTGCGGCATCATGGATCAATTTATTTCCTGCCACGGCGTCGAGGGGTCGGCGCTGCTGCTCGATTGCCGCAGCCTTGAGTCAAAAGCGGCGCCCATCGACCCGTCTGTTCGGATCGTCATCTGCAACACCATGGTGCACCATCACCTCGCGAGCAGCGAATTCAATCAGCGCCGGCGTGATTGCGAGACCGCAGTCGCCCTGCTTTCGCAGCGAATCGAGGGCATAAAGGCGCTTCGAGATGTGAGCGTCGCACAGCTCGAGCGGCATGCCGCGCTTCTGCCGCCGTTGATCTTCAAGCGGGCCTGGCATGTCGTCACGGAAAACGCCCGCACGCTCGCTGCGGTCTCTGCGCTCGAGTCGCGGAACTTTGCCGAGTTAGGAAGGCTGATGAACGCCTCTCATGAAAGCCTGCGTGACGATTATAACGTCAGCTGCACGGAGCTCGACCTTATGGTCGAGCTCGCGCGCGGGGCCCCGGGGGTCTATGGCGCGCGCTTGACGGGCGGCGGCTTCGGAGGTTGCGTCGTTACACTGGTCGACGCCGAAGAAGCGGCGCATTTTGCTGAAATCGTCGGACCTGCTTACACAAATGCGACTGGCCTCTCGCCGGTGATTTTCACTTGCTTTCCCGGCCCCGGCGTCGGGCCCGCGCTCTTTTGACGGACGACGATATGCTCAGATTGCAGCAGGATTCCCATCGCCGCCTCAACGCCCTCACCGGCGAGTGGGTGCTCGTCTCTCCGCATCGCACCAGCCGGCCGTGGCAAGGCCAGACCGAGGCCAAGGCGGAATCGGCGATTCCGGCTTATGACCCTGGCTGCTATCTCTGTCCAGGCAATACGCGCGCGAACGGCGAGCGCAATCCTGCTTATGAAGATGTCTTCGCTTTCGATAACGATTTCGCCGCGCTGCTTTCAGACACGCCGCGTGAAGAGATCGACGAAGGCGGGTTGATCGTCGCGCAAGGGGAGCCCGGTTTTTGCCGCGTCGTTTGCTTTTCGCCTCGCCACGACCTCACCCTTTCGCGCATGAGCGTCGATGATATTGCAAAGGTCGTGGCGATCTGGCGGGAGGAGTTCGCGCGCCTGGATGCCGATCCTCGCGTTGGCTACGTGCAAATCTTCGAAAATCGCGGCGCCATGATGGGCGCGAGCAACCCGCATCCACATTGCCAGATTTGGGCGACGCAGAACGAACCGAACGAAATCGTGAAGGAGTCCGCGCGCCAGCGCGATTACTTCGCGGCGCGAGGGTCCTGCTTGCTTTGCGAATACCTGGCGCTGGAGCTTGCGAAGCGTGAGCGCGTGGTCTGCGAGAACGAGGGCTTTGTTGCGCTTGTGCCCTTTTGGGCGACATGGCCTTTCGAGACCATGCTGCTGCCGCGCCGTCACATGGTCGCCCTCGATGAATTCAGCGAGACGGATTCGCGCGCGCTAGCCGATATTTTGAGCCAAATCACGCGTTGCTACGATAATCTGTTTTCCGCGCCCTTTCCTTATTCTATGGGTTTTCATCAGCGTCCGAGCGACCGCGCCGCGCATCCGCACTGGCACTTCCATGGCCATTTCTACCCGCCGCTGCTGCGCTCGGCGACAATCCGAAAGTTCATGGTCGGCTTCGAACTGCTGGGTTCGCCGCAGCGCGACATCACGCCGGAAAGCGCGGCCGAGCGGCTTCGCGCCTCGCTCTCGCGGTGAGTGTTCAAGCCCTTTTTTCGAGGGCGCAAATTTCTTCCGCGAGCCGCGCTGCGACCTCGTTGATCGCATGGCAGACGGCGTCGGAAAGCGGCGCGCCGACTTCGAAACATTCGCCTTCTATCGCATAAGCCACGCTATGACGGGGCAATTGACCAAGCGCCTTCGCAAGGCCGATCGCCTCGGCGAGACCGAAGCCGTGCGACGAAAGGTTGAAATGCGCGGCGGCAGGCAGTCCTTCAGCCAAATCATAGCGATGAACTGCGCCTGCCGGACCGCCCGACACGCAGGCGTCGACTAGAAAGGCGGCCTCGGCCATTTCGAGCGCCGAGAGAATGCTGGTCGCCTCCCCGTCGAGATCAAAGATTGCAGCGTCACTCCCACCGGCTTCCCGCAGGCGCCGCGCAACCTGCCGGCCAGCGGCGTCATCGCCTCTTTCGAGATTGCCGACGCCGATGACGACCACTCGGCGTTTCTTCACGAGCTTCAGCTCCTTTCGATCTCCAGCTTCAGGAAGTGCGTCGCGCAGGAGATGCAGGGGTCGTAATTACGGACTGTCTGCTCGCAGCGGTACTGCAGTTCCTTGTGGGGCAGATCGTGAAAACCGCCGATGAAATCGATCAGGTCCTCTTCCAGGCAGGCTTGGTTCTGCGAGGTCGGCGGCACGATTTGGGCATCGAGAATCGTCCCGGCGTCGTCGATACGGTAACGATGGTAGAGCATGCCGCGCGGTGCCTCGGTCGCGGCGTAGCCCACGCCCGCGCGGGGCTCCACCGGAACGAAAGGCCGGTCCGGTTCTTCATAGTTCTCGATGACGCGCAGCGCCTCGTCGCAGGCGTAGACGGTCTCGATCGCGCGGACCATGATGCTGCGGTAGGGATTTCGGCAGCTTTCGCCCAGGCCGATCTCTCGCGCGGTTTCCTTAGCGAGCAGCGACAGCTGTTCGAAGGCCATATTGTAGCGGGCCAACGGGCCGGTGAGATAGGCGCCGCCGCCATTGCGCATATGCGAATGCAGCGCGGTCGAATGGGAGACGTGCATTTCCTCGAAATGGGCGTCGTATTCGGCGGGCGAGATATCGAGGCCCCTATTGGAGACGATGCGGCCTTCGTTCAAGGGATATTCCGAAGGATGCCGGAGCGTGACGAAAGTGTAATCGCGCTCGTGCTCCGGAAACTCGAAGGTGGCGACCCAGCGGGCTGTCTCCAACGCCGCTTCGCGCGCCCATTTCAGCTTTTCTTTTAGGGGCGCAAGCTCACGCTTGCGGGGCGTGCGAAAAAAGCCGCCGACCCGCACGCTGATCGGATGAATTTCGCGGCCGCCGAGCAGCTGCAGAATTTCATTGCCGACCTTCTTGAGCTGCAAACCGCGCTTTACCGCCTCGCCGTGGTCACGCGCCATTTGCACGCCGCCGTCATAGCCCAGAAAGTCCGGCGCATGCAGCATATAGATATGCAACACATGCGACTCGATCCACTCGCCGCAGTAGAGCAGCCGTCTCAATTCGCGCAACGGCCCTTCGACCTTTACGCCGAGCAGATTTTCGAGCGCATGCGTCGAACTCATTTGATAGGCGATGGGACAAATGCCGCAGATGCGCGCGACAATATCCGGTGTCTCGGCGAAATGGCGCCCGCGCAAGAATGCTTCGAAGAAACGCGGCGGCTCGAAGATGTTGAGCTCAGCGCTCTCGACCTTGCCGTCGCGCAGCACGACCTTCAGCGCCCCTTCACCCTCCACGCGGGCAAGAACGTCAACCTTTACGGTCTTGCGCGTCATGGCGTTCGCTCTCCTTGCGGAAGGGTTCGGCGTGGGCGTTGAAAGTGCGATAGATGCGCTGGAGCGCCTTGGAGTCCATGCCCATGCTGGCGAACCAGCCGCTCAACGAGGGGGCGTTGGGCGTCTCCTTGGGGCCGAAGCAGCCATAGCAACCGCGATCGTAGGACGGGCACAGCGCACCGCAGCCCTCATGAGTCACAGGCCCAAGGCAGGGCGTCGCCTTTGCGACCATCACGCAGACATTGCCCTTGAGCTTGCATTGGATACAGACGCTGTGGGTCGGCGTGTTCGGGCGTCGGCCGGCAAGAAAGGCCGATACGACGTCGATGAGCTGGCTCTTGTTGATCGGACAGCCACGCAGTTCGAAATCGACATGGACATTTTCCGATATCGCAGTCGAGGTTTCGAGCGTCCGGATATATTCCGGATGCGCATAGACGAGCGACATATATTCGCGCACATCGGCGAAATTGCGCAGCGCCTGAATGCCTCCGGCGGTGGCGCAGGCGCCGATGGAGACGAGCGTTTTCGAGCGTCGGCGCACCTCGTGGATACGCTCGACGTCATGCGGCGTGGTGATCGAGCCTTCGACGAGCGACAAATCATAGACGCCCCTGACCTCGCCGCGCGTCGCCTCCGGAAAATAGGCAATTTGCACGGCGCCGGCGATGGCGAGCAGCTCGTCTTCGCAATCGAGCAGGCTCAATTGGCAGCCGTCGCAGGAGGCGAATTTCCATACTGCGAGGCGCGGCTTTCTCGTCTCCATGTCTAAAGCTCCTTGACCGCAAGAAGCGGCTTCAAGCGCGCATAGGTGAAGACGGGGCCGTCGCGGCAGATGAATGTGGCGCCGAGCTGGCAGTGCCCGCAGTGGCCGATGGCGCATTTCATATTGCGCTCCATCGAAAGATGGATCGTTTCTTCGCCCAGGCCTTTGTCGATCAGCGCCATGGCGACAAAGCGCATCATCACCTCGGGCCCGCACACCATGGCGACAGTTTTCGAAGGATCGGTATCGAGACGCGAAATCAGATTAGTGACAACGCCGACATGGCCGCGCCATTCGTCTGTCGCATGATCGACCGTCACTTCGACGTCGATGTCCAAACGGCCGCGCCAGCGCTCGACCTCCTGACGGAACAAGATATCTTCGGGTCGTCGCGCGCCGAAGAGCAGCGTGACCCTGCCGTAACGCGCGCGCTCCCGGAGCAGCCGGTAAAGCGCCGGGCGCAGAGGCGCGAGGCCAAGTCCTCCGGCGACGACGACGACATCCTTGCCTTCCGCCTGCGCCATTGGCCAGCCTACGCCGAAAGGCCCGCGCACGCCGATCGGGTCGCCGACCCCAAGCTGCGAAAGCGCTTTGGAAACCGGCCCGACGGCGCGAATCGTGTGAATGAGCGGCCCCTCCGCCGGGTCGCCGCTGACGCTGATCGCGGCCTCCCCGACGCCGAAAGCAGTGAGCATGTTGAATTGGCCCGGCGCGTAAAGAAAGCGTTCGCCATTCGCCATATCGAGCTCGAGCGTCCAGGCGTCGGGCGCGTCATGGCGGCGCCGCCGCACATGGGCGATCTGCGGGACCATGGGGCGCGCGTGCAAGAGAGCCGCCGTCTCGGACATCGGAACGTCAGGCATGGGATTTGTAGAGGTCGAGGAACTGCAGGCGTGTCTCATGCAACCGCTCGATCAGGATCGGCATGAGGCGCATCATGATGTCGTAGCCGAGATTGTGATCGCTTTCGCATTTGCCGCGCAGGCACCGCGCGTCCATCGAGATGGCGCGGGTCGGCTCGAGCGCCTTGGCGTCATAGACCCAGCGAAAGGGCGGCAAGAGCCAATTGACGCCGAAAACCTCTCCTGGCCCGATCGTCAGAAAGGTCGCCGCGCCGCGGCCCGGCGCCGACACCTGCAAGGCCACGCGGCCTTCTCTGACAAGGTAGAATTGATCGGCCGCCTCGCCTTCGTGGAAAATGAATTGCCCCGCTTCAAATCGCACATTCTTGGCGCAGCCCGCGGCAAGCTCCAGAAAGGCCTTGTCGAGCCCATGGAAAAAGCGATGTTCGGAGAGGATGCGCTCGAGATTTTCCGTCATGGGCTCCTCACGCTTTTTCGCTCGCCGCGATGGCCTGCGTTTCTTCCGTGATGTCGATGCCGACCGGACACCAGGTGATGCAGCGGCCGCAGCCGACACAACCATAAGTCCCGAACTGCTCGTGCCAAGTCGCGAGCTTATGCGTCATCCATTGCCGGTAGCGCGACAAGACGGTCGGCCGCACCGAGCCGCCGTGGATGTATGAATAATCCATTGTGAAACAGGAGTCCCAGCGCCGGGTGCGCGACGATTCGACCCCGGCAAGATCATTATGGTCCTCGACCGTTGTGCAGAAACACGTCGGGCAGACCATGGTGCAATTGGCGCAGGAAAGGCAGCGCTGGGCCACCTCCTGCCAGCGCGGATGCTGAAGATTCCGCATGAGCAGGGCTGGCACGTCTTCTTGGGGCATATGACGGCCCATGGAGGCGGCCGTATGTTCCACCACCGCCTGTGCGGCGCCTGTGTCCTCTCGCGTCGCCGGACGGCGCGGCAATTCGGCGAGGAGCTCTGCGCCCGCGGGCGAGCCGACCTCGACAAGAAATTCATGCGCGGCCTGCGAGATCAGCTCCGTCAGCGCGAGGTCGAACCCCTGCGTCACTTTCGGCCCGGCCTCCATGGAAACGCAAAAGCATGTTCCGCCGGCCTTGCCGCAATTGACGGCGACGATGAAAGCCCCGTCGCGCTGCGCCTTGTAGTGAGGGTCGACATAGTCGCCGCCCATGAGCACGCGGTCCTGTATGGCGATGGCTTTTAGCTCACACGCCCGCACGCCGAGGAAAGCGTAATTCTGCGGCTCGATACGCCCGGCCTCGACCGTGACCTCGTCTCCCTTCCGTTCGGCGCGCCAGAGGCGAAGAGCCGGCTTGTGAAGAAATTTTTTCCAGGAGTGCGGCCCGACCGCATAGCCGAAATAGGCGTCGTCGCCCCGCTGCGCCAGCTTGTAGCGGCCCGCCTCCTGCTCATCCGTGACGCCGCGGGGCAGCTCGAGACTGTCGATGTCGTCGTAGATAATCGCGCCGTCGGCCACGACCGGCGCCACGACCCGCCGGCCACGCGCCCGGAGCGCTTCTATCAGCAAGCGCAAGCCGTCGACCGAAATCATATAGCGTTCAGGGGCGGCGCTGCTGCTTGCTTGTGGCATCGCTCATTCTTGCGCTTCGGCTTTCGGAAAAGCTCTGGGAGGGCTTTTCCGCAGAGATTGTATCCCGAATATGAATCCTGCGCGACGCCGTATGAGGAATTGAAGTCCAAATCTTATGCGCCAAGAGGCGCAGCCGAGCGCCTCTCGCTCTTGCGCTTAAAATTTGTGGACATCGCCGATCGGTTAGCGGGCCGCCCGGCGATGTTGTCTCTTCACTTGGAAGCCGCCGATTTCAGCTTCGAGAGCGCACGGATTTTCACGCGAACGCTTGCGGGCTTGGCCGCAGCCTTTACCATCTCGCCGGTGGCGGGATTGCGCACGAGCGTGCCGGCCTTGCGCGCCGGCACCTTGCGCAGCGTCACTTTCAGCAGGCCCGGCAGGGTAAATTCGCCGACGCCTTTGGGGTGGATAGAGCCCATAAACACGCCTTCCAGCGTGGCGTAGACCGCCGCCGCCGTCTTGCGCGGCAATTCGTTCTGCTCCGCGATGTAATTGATCAGCGCCGCTTTCGTCATGGTTTCCTTGACCGGACGAATGACAGGCGCCTCCCTGCCGCTGACCTTGGCGGTCGCAGCAGCTCTCGTGGTTTTTGCCTTGGCCATAAGATTTTCTCCTCGTCGCGTTTGGCCGCCGGTTGATTGCGCGCCCGCGCTTCAAATTGCTAACGATTTACAGGGTGATTCGCAATCGCGCCCTTGCATTCATTGCTTATCGAGCGTCTTTTTCCGTCCCGCAACGCGAAAAAGCTCGTCTTTGCAGTGTCGATCGACCGGCCTGAACGAGCGCGCAACCCCGGGGAGCAGCTTGGAGGAGCCTCCCGCCTCTGGTAGGATTCGGTAAGCAGAATGAACGGCGGGAGAGGAAGCGAATGACGGTTCTTTTCGTCAACGGCGCGAAAATGGACCTCGATGTCGAGCCCGATACGCCGCTCCTCTGGGCATTGCGCGAGAACGCGGGGCTCACCGGGACGAAATACGGTTGCGGCATCGGGGAATGCGGCGCTTGCACGGTCCATATCGACGGGCAAGCCGTCCGTTCTTGCACTGCGACAGTAGGCGACGCCGCCGGCAGGACGATCACGACGATCGAGGGCCTCGCTCAGAAGGGCGCATTGCATCGCGTGCAGCAGGCCTGGATCGATTTCGACGTGCCGCAATGCGGCTATTGCCAGAGCGGCATGATCATGGCCGTGGCGGCGCTGTTGGCTGAGAAGCCGCAGCCGACCGACGAGGAAATCGACGCCGCGATCGACAACATCTGCCGCTGCGGAACCTTCCAGCAGGTGCGCGAGGCCATTCACGCCGCCGCCAAGGCCTAAGGGACGACCGATATGAGCAACAGCATCGACCTCGGCCGGCGCGGCTTCATCATCGGCGCCGCCTCGCTCGGCGGCGGGCTGGCGCTGGGTTTCGACATCCCCTTCGATGCAGAGCCCGCCAGCGGCGAGCCTCTGGCGGCGCCCGAGGTAAACGCCTGGGTCGTGGTCAAACCTGACGAAACGGTCGTGATCCGCATCGCCCGCTCGGAGATGGGCCAGGGCGCGCTGACAGGCCTTGCGCAGCTTGTCGCCGAGGAGCTCGATTGCGACTGGGCCAGGGTGACGACCGAATATCCGACACCGGCTGAAAACGCCGCGCGCCATCGCGTCTGGGGGGAATATGCTACGGGCGGCAGCCGCAGCATTCGCGGCTCGCAGGATTATGTGCGCAAGGGCGGCGCCGCGGCGCGACAAATGCTGATAGAGGCGGCGGCGAACGAGTGGAAGGTTCCCGCAGCCGAGTGCCGCGCTGAGAAGGGCGTCATCTCTCATCCCGCCTCGGGCCGCTCGACGACCTATGGCAAGGTGGCCGACGTAGCGGCCAAACGCACGCCGCCGACCCACGTCGTTTTGAAAGACCCTCGCGATTGGAAAATTGCCGGCAAAGGCGTGAAGCGCCTCGATACGATCGACAAAACGACCGGGAAGATGATCTACGGCGTCGACGTGACCTTGCCCGGCATGTTCAACGCCGCGATCAAGGCCTGCCCCGTGTTCGACGGCAAGCTCCAGAGCTACGACGAGAGCAAGATCGCCAATTTCAAGGGCGTGAAAAAGGTCGTGCGCGTCGGGGACGACGCAGTGGCCGTTGTCGCTGACACTTGGTGGCGCGCGAAGACGGCTCTCGACGCTCTGCCCATCGTCTGGGACGAAGGCCCGAACGCCAAGGCCTCCAGCGCCGAGACGGCGAAATGGCTCGCCGAAGGCTTGAACGACTCGCAGCCTGCCGTCACGGGCGACGAAATCGGCGCCGCGCGCGCGACGATCGCAAAGGCGCCGAAGACCGTCGAGGCCGTCTATAGCTACCCGCATCAGAACCAGGCGGCGATGGAGCCTTTGAACGCGACCGCGCTCTATACGCCCGAGAGATGCGAGGTCTGGACAGGCACGCAGAACGGCGAGGCGGCGTTGGCGGCCGTCGCCGAAGCCTCGGGCCTGCCGCTGGAGAAGTGCGACGTCCACAAGGTCATGCTCGGCGGCGGCTTCGGGCGCAAGGGCTTTACCGATTATGTGACGCAGGCGGTGTTGATCGCCAAAGCGCTCCCCGGGACGCCGGTGAAGCTTCTGTGGGCGCGCGAAGAGGATATGACGCAGGGGAAATATCATCCCGTAACGCAGTGCAAGCTCACCGGCGCCTTCGACGCCGACAACAAGCTCACCGCTTTGCACATGCGCATCTCGGGCCAGTCGATCCTCTCCAGCGTGCGGCCGCAGGCGGTGAAAAACGGCGTCGATCCGGCGGTGTTTCAGGGGCTGGTGTCGAACGGCGAGGCGCAGATCGGCTACGACGTCCCCAATCTTCTCGTCGAGCACGCCATGCGCAATCCGCCTGTGCCGCCGGGCTGGTGGCGCGGCGTCAACATCAATCAGAACGCCATCTATCTCGAATGTTTCATGGACGAGCTCGCGCATGCGGCTGGGGAGGACCCCGTGGCCTTTCGCCGAAAGCTGATGGCGAAGCGTCCGAAGCACTCGGCGGTGCTCGATGCCGTGGCCGAGCGCATCGGCTGGAATAGCCCAGCGCTCGACGGCGTGCATCGTGGCGTCGCCGCCTTCATGGGTTATGGCAGCTATGTCGCCGCCGCGGCCGAAATCTCGGTCCCGTCCGCAGATAAGATCAAGATCGTTCGCTTGGTAGCCGCAACAGACCCAGGCTACGCCGTCAACCCCGCGCAGATCGAACGGCAGGTCGCGGGCTCTTTTGTCTACGGCCTGTCAGCGCTTTTCTTTGGCGCAATCACGATGAAGGACGGCCGCGTGGAGCAGATGAATTTCGATAGCTACGATTCGATGCGCCTCAAGGATATGCCGAAGGTCGAATGCATCACCATGCCGAGCGGCGGCTTCTGGGGCGGCGTGGGAGAGCCGACGATCTGCGTGGCGGCTCCTGCGGTTCTCAACGCCTATTTTGCGGCGACGGGCAAGCGCATCCGTTCCATCCCGCTGAAAGATGCGAACATCAGCTTCGCTTGAATTGCGCGAGGTCGGCGGGCGTATCCACATCCGCCAACATGCGCGCATCATCGAGCGGAAGCTCGATGACCCCCTCTATCGACCGCAGAATCCCCCGCGCGCCCTCATCGCCTCGCAGCGCCGCAAGGCGCGGGAAGATGGCGCGTGACAGCAAAACCGGATTGCCGCGCTGGCCGCGACAGACCGGGACAATAGCGGCGCAGTCCGGCGCTTGTTCGAAGGCCGCGATAAGCGCATCAAGGATCGTCGGCTCGACGCCGGGCATATCGCCGAGAAGGATCAGCGCGCCGTCGTCGTCTGCGGCCGCAGCCAATCCGACGCGCAGCGACGAAGCGAGGCCGCTCGCGAAATCCGGGTTGTGGGCGTAGGCAGCGTCGAGATCGGCGAGCGCCGCTTCGATCTCCTCACGCTCATGACCCGTTACAACGATGACGCAGCTCGCGCGCGAGTTCAGCGCCGTGCGAACGACGCGTCGCACTATCGGCTCCCCCTCCAGCTGGGCGAGCAGCTTGTTCTCCTTCCCGCCGAAACGCGCGCCCCGCCCAGCCGCCAGAACAATCGCTGCGATCTTCCGCGCGTCGCTCATGCGTCGCAATTTGCGACAGAAGCAAGTGATTGCCGTCGCAAGGGCTTCTGGCGACGCGCGAGGATAAGTTCCGCGAGGATCGATGCAGCGATTTCCGCCGGACTCACGGCGGCGATGTCGAGACCGATCGGCGCGCGCAAGCGCTCCAGCGCGAGGGGACCGACGCCCAGGGCCTTCAGCCGCTCCACGCGCCGCGCGTTGGTCGCGTGCGACCCCAAAGCGCCGACGTAGAAGCAATCGGAGGCGAGCGCGAGGCGCAGGGCGAGATCATCGATCTTTGGATCATGGGTAAGAACGGCGACCGCAGTCGTTGCGTCGAGCCCAATTGCGGGCAGCGCCTCGTCGGGCCACCGCGTATCGAGCCGCGCCTGCGGAAAACGCTCAGCCAAGGCATAAGCCTCCCGCGGGTCGATGATGGTCACATCGAAACCGCCGAGCGTCGCCATAGGCGCGAGGGCCTGCGCGACATGCGCCGCGCCGACGACGAGAAGGCGCGGCCCCGGTTGATAGCAATTGACGAAAGACCGCCGCCCTTCGAGCAAGATGATCCGGCTCCGCCCTTCCAGGGCCAACTCATCCGCGCGCACCAGCCGGGTCGCGCCGCCGCCGAGCGGCGTGATCGTGGCGCAGGGACGGCGCGCGACGATTGCCGCGTTGACTTCGGAAAGCACCGCCAGACGCGTCGCATCGATCCTTTCGACAAGGATCGCGATACGACCGCCGCAGGAAAGGCCGGGGCGCCAGACGGCGTCATCGGCGCCCCCGAATTCCAGAAAGCGCGGCGCGCCGGCGGCGATAGCGTCGTGAGCCGCCATTATGACCTCACCCTCGACGCAACCGGCCGAAACCGAGCCAAAAAAGACGCCCGCTTCATCCACGACAAGATGCGAGCCGACAGGACGAGGCGCCGAGCCGAAGGTTTCGACCACGGTCGCGAGGGCGACGCCCCTCCCGGCGCGTCGCCAAATCTCGGCCTGGCGCAAAATCCCGGGATCGTCCAGGGGAGCAGCAAGAGTCATCTCATCCACGCACGTCGCTTGGTCTCAAACGGCCTCGTCACACGGCGTCATTATAGCAGGCGCCTTATCGTAGCCTCGCCGAATAATTGGAGGCGTCGAGCCTCCCTGCGCAGGCCCTGCGGGCGTAGGTGATGAGATGCTTGGCGAGAATGCCGATGCCGATGACGTCCTCTATGCTAACTGTCTTGATGCGCGGCGCTATCATTTAGGGAGGAATCGTTACGGACAGCATGACCGAAGCCGAAAAAACCATCGATCTCAACGCCGATCTCGGCGAAGGCTTCGGCCCGTGGCAGATGGGCGACGATCCCGCCATGCTCGACGTCGTGACGAGCGCCAACGTCGCCTGTGGGTTTCACGCGGGCGATCCTGACATCATGGCAAAGACCTTCGCGCTCGCCCGAGAAAAGGGCGTCGCCGTCGGCGCGCATGTTAGCTTCCCGGATCTCGCCGGCTTCGGGCGCCGCGAGATCGCGATGACGCCGAAGGAGATCGAACATGCGGTCGCCTATCAGCTCGGCGCGGCCCAGGCCCTCGCCGCCTATGCGGGCCACCGCATCGCTTATGTGAAGGCGCATGGCGCGCTGGCGAATATCGCCGAGAAGGACGCCGGCGTGGCCGACGCCTTGGCGCGAGCGACGCACGCGGTCGATCCCACTCTCACGCTTCTGGGCATCGCCCTCTCCGAGCAGACCCGCGCCGGCGTGCGGGCGGGGCTTAACGTGGCGCATGAGATTTTCGCCGACCGCGCCTATCTCGACGACGCGAGGCTTCAGCCACGCAGAGAGCCGGGCGCAGTTATAACCGATTGCAAGGCCGCGATCGCCCGCATGCGCGAGATGCTGGAAGAGGGCGCGCTTGTCACGATCTCGGGCAAGCGCCTGCCCACGCCGATCGACTCCATATGCGTGCATGGCGACACTGCCCATGCCGTGGAAATAGCGCAAGGGCTTCGCGCCGCGCTCGCGCAAGACGGCTACCGTCTGCGCCCCTTCGTCGAGGGCTAACATGCGCTATGACCGGCCGCGCTTTCTCGATCAGGGCGAAGCGGCGCTGGTCGTGGAGTTCGGGGACGTGGTCGACGCCGAGCTCAACGCCAGCGTCCTTGCGCTCGATAAGGCATTTCTGCGAGAGCGCCCGCAAGGCGTGAAGGAGACGACGCCGACATACCGCTCCCTGCTCGTGCATTACGAGCCGCTCGAGGTCTCGCGCGACGCGCTCATCGACTGGATCAACGCCGTCATTGCGGGGAGCGACCGCGACGAGGCAACACAGAACGACAACGACGCCCCTGGATCGCTTCGCTCCGCTCGCGATGACGGCGCTGCGTGGATCATCCCCTGCTGCTACGATCCGGCTATTGCCGAAGACATTATCGAGGCGGCGTCGCTCCTCGGCCTCCCCCCGACGTCCCTTGCCGAAGAACACGCCGCCGCCGGCTACCGCGCCTATATGTACGGCTTCGCCCCCGGCTGGTGCTATCTCGGCGGCCTGCCAGAAACGCTTGCGATCACGCGCCGTCTGGCCCCGCGCGGGCCGACTCCCGAGGGCGCCGTGCTGATCGGCGGCGGCCTCTCCCTCATCGCGACCAACCCCATGCCGACCGGCTGGTATGTCATCGGCCGCACGCCGGAGCGGCTGTTTTCGCTCAGGCGCGACCCGCCCTTCCTCGTCGCGCCGGGCGAGGCGTTACGCTTCGAGCCCATAGGCGCCATGACTTTCGCTTCTCTCGACGCGCGGGCGGCGCAAGGCGAGATCGTTGCGCGCCGCGAGACGGCGGCTTGAGGGCGCGACTATACATCCGCGCCGCCGGGCCGGGCGTCACCATTCAGGACGCGGGGCGCTTTGGCTATTCTCGCTACGGCGTCACGCGGGCGGGTCCGATGGATGAAGCGGCTTTCGCCGCCGCGACGCGCGCGGTCGGCTCCGCGGCGGCGATCGAGGCGTCACTGGGGGGCTGCACCTTCGAGGCGGAAGGCGCGACGCTCGCCGTCGCCGTGGCCGGCGGCGCCTTCGACATTCGGCTGGACGACGCGAAGCTGCCGCCCGGCTGCTTCTTTCCGCTCGCGCCGGGCGCGCGGCTGACAATCCGCGCGGGCGCGTCGGGGGCGTGGTGCTATGCCGCCATCGGCGCGCGCTTCGACCTGCCCTTGGCGCTCGGATCGCTATCCACCCACGCCCGCTCCGGCCTTGGCCCGAAGCCCCTCGCGGCCGGCGACGCGTTGCCGCTCCTCGACCTCGCGCCCGCGCCGCACGGCCCTTGTGCGATCGAGGAGCCCTGGCTCGCGCCGGACGCCGCGCCGATCCGGGTCATGCTCGGGCCGCAGGATGATTATTTCCCGCCGGAGTCCCTTGAGGCTTTCCTCTCCTGCGAGTGGCGCGTCGGCGCGCGCAGCGACCGCATGGCCTATGCGCTGGAAGGCCCGCGCCTTGCTCATTCGCGGGGCCATGACATCGTCTCAGACGGCGCCGTCATGGGCGCGATACAGGTTCCGGGCTCCGGCGCCCCCTTTGTGCTGATGGCGGATCGTCAGCCGACTGGCGGCTACCCAAAGATCGCCACGGTGATCGGCGCCGATCTCGGCCGCTTCGCCCAATTGCGGACTGGCGAGACGGTCCGGTTTCGCAAGGTCGATCGGGAGGAGGCCGTGGCGGCGCGCGTCGCGCTGAAAAGCAAAATGGCGGCGGGAGCGTCGCTTACGCCCCTCGCCGCCGAGATGTCGACCGAGAAATTGCTTGCCGCGAATTTGATCAGCGGCGTGGTCAGCGGGAGGGACTGACCCCCTTACTCCGCCGGCTCCTTCACCAGGGTCGGCGCAGCAGCCGCCACGGCCGCCGTCCGCGCCGCCTTGCGGCGCTTGCGCCATTTCGAGAGCATCATCCACCAGGGATCGCCGACATGCAGGTGGTAGCGGAGCGGCGTCTTGATGATGGCGAGCACCAGGCCGATCGAGAACAGGCACCAGACCGCCGGCCATTCGTTGATGTTGCTCGTCGTCAGACTCGCGAGCCACGGTCCGGCGACCCAGGAAAAGAGGATGAAGCGCCAGCTGCCGTAGAGGGACGGAATGAAGAAGGCCATCAGCGGATAGCCGACGAAGCCGCGCCCGAGAGTGGCGTTGTCGGCAAGGCTGTTGCCAATGCCATTGGTTGGGAGCAGCCAGGCGATATGCCATTCGCCCCTCACAGTGCACAGCACATCGCCGCAGAGCGGCCGGCCCGTCGCGCAATGCCCGGCCCAGTCGAAGGGATAAAGCTGGATCAGCATGGAGATGGCGACGACGAAACAGCCAAAATAGGCCCAGGGCGCGATGATCTTGGCGCTGTCCTTCGGCATGAAGTAGAGCGCCACCGCATTGATGAAGAACGGCTGGAACGTAATATGTAGATAACCGAACAGGGTCATCATCTGATTTAATGGCGAGTCGCATTGGTTGAGCACCGAATAGGCGACCGCCTGCAGCGACTCCATGCTCGCGAAATAGAGGAGGCACACCCAAAGCGCGAGCGGTTCAGGGTCCTTTTTGAGCGCGGAATAGGCCGCGCCGGCGATGCCCGTCGCCGCCAATACCGTCGAAGCTTCCCCGCTCCAGCACATGGGTGTCGGTTCCTTTTTAAACTTTGGTTATGCGCCCCGATACACTATCCGGCGGGCGGCAAAAAGCCCCGCTCATGAAATCGCCCTCAGGCCTCGGGAATCTGCCCCGGGGCGGCGATTTCGAAATGGGCGAATTCGAAGCCGGGCGCGACCGTGCAGCCGACAAGCGACCAGGCGCCGAGGCTCTTGGCTGACTGCCAGACGCCCGCCGGCACGATGCCCTGCGGGCGCTCGCCGCTCGTCAGATCGGCGCCGAGCCTGACGCCTCTGTGGCGGCCATCCTGGAAGAGCGACAGCTCCAAAGGCGCGCCGGCGTGCCAGTGCCATATTTCGGCGGCGTCGACTCGATGCCAGGCGGAGACTTGCCCGGCGGGCAGAAGATAATAGATCGCCGTCGAGACCGCCCTGCCCTCGGCCCTACGCGGATCGCGGAAGGTCTCGCGATAATAGCCGCCCTCGGGATGCGGCCCAAGATCGAGCAGGCGCGCGACCTCTTCTGCGGAGAGGCTGTCGAGCGCGCGCATCAGGCGAAGCGGTTCTTGCGTTCGCGCATTTCGGCGAAGACGAGGAAGGGATCGGCGCCGTCCATGCCCATGGCTTTCTTCACCAGCGGGTCCTCGACCCGCAGGAAGGGGTTGGTGGCGTTCTCGAGCGCGACCGTCGTCGGCAAGGTGAATTGGCCCGCGGCGCGCAAGTCGCTGACATCCCGCACCCGGTCCAGCAGCATGCGGTTTTCGGGGTCGACGGTGACTGCGAAGCGGCCGTTCGACTGCGTATATTCGTGCCCGCAATAAATGCGCGTCTCGCCCGGGAGGTTGGCTATTTTTTCGAGCGACAGGCGCATCTCGTCCATCGTGCCCTCGAAGACGCGCCCACAGCCCAGAGAGAAGAGCGTATCGCCCACGAAAACCGCGTCGTCGTCTGGGAAATAATAGACGACATGCCCGGCTGTATGGCCCGGCGTCGCGATGACCTGTGCGCGGGAGGCTCCAACTCGGACCTCCTCGCCGTCCGAAACCGGTTGGTCGAGCGGCGGCAGGCGGTGGGCGTCATTGGCCGAGCCGACGATCTTCATGCCCGGGAAGCGCTTCTTCAAGACCTCCCAGCCCTCGATATGGTCGAGATGGTGGTGGGTGATCAGAAGATGGGTAAGCGGCCAGCCGCGTCGCTCAGCCTCCGCCGCGATCGCCTCGCCATCGGGCGCATCCACGCTCGCGGCCGCGCCTGTCTCCCGGTCATGAACCAGAAGGCCAAAATTGTCTGAAAGACAAATGAACTGGGCGACCTCTATCGGCATAGGTTCTCCTCACTGATCTTCGCCATGATAGCGAAGGCAAGCAAAATTGCGACCCACGCGAATCTTGCGCCGCAGCGAGAATAAGCGGATGATCGGGCCATGGCGCTGGACGTGGTCGAGCTTCGGGCCTTTTACGAAACCGCCCTGGGGGAGGTCGCACGCCGCGTCGTTGGGCGTCTATTACGCGCGCGCTGGGAAGATCACGCCGGCATGCGCGTGCTGGGCATGGGCTATGCGCCGCCCTATCTCGACAGTTTCCGCGAAAAGGCGCAGCGCGTCCTTGCCTTCATGCCGGCGACCCAAGGCGTGATGCACTGGCCGCTCGACAGCCGCTCCGCCACGGCGCTGGTCGAAGCCTCCATGACGCCGCTGCCGGACGCCAGCATGGACCGCATCCTGATCGTTCATGCGCTGGAATTCGAGGAGCATCCGCAGGATTTGCTCGAGGAAATCTGGCGCATTCTGGCGCCGGGCGGGAGGGTCGTGATCGTCGCGCCGAGCCGCACCGGCCTCTGGGCGCGCCTCGACACGACGCCCTTCGGCCATGGCCATCCCTATTCGCGCGGCCAGCTTCAGACGCTGCTGCAGGGGGCGCAATTCCTGCCCGTGTTTTGGGGCGAGGCGCTTTACGTCCCCCCCTTCCAGCGCGTGACGCTCCTGCGCTCCGCCCCCGCCTTCGAGCGCATCGCCGGGCGCTTCTCGCTGCCGGGCGGCGGCGTGCATGTGGTGGAGGCGACGAAGCAACTCTACCGCCCGGTCGTCCGCCGCGCCGTGCGCCGCATTCCTCAGTTCGTGGAGCCGGTGCTGGAGCCGGCGCTGGAGCCGGATGGGGCGGAGCCGGCGTGAGTGGGGCGAAGCGCTTTGCAAAAGAGCGCCGTTTTTAGCTTCGCGATCGGCGCGCGCGCGACCAGTTCGGGCGTAGTGTGCGCCTAATCTTCCAGGACAATTAAGCGCTAAGTCCCTGTCCTCGCCCCTACCTCCGCCCGAACTCCACCTTCACCCCAAAAGCCTGCGCCAAGAACAGCGCCCCGTGGATCAGGCCGGCGTTGTCGATGCCGTGCCCCAGCGCGGCGGAAATATGCCATTGCGTCGGGACATGCATATCGGCGAGCGAATTGGCGGAGAGCATCAGCGCCTCGACCGGGATGAGGTCGTCCTCCTCGCCATGGACGAGCAGCACCGAGGGCGGCGGGTTCTGCGGTGACCGCTCGGCGCCGGTCTGGTTGGGGCCCAGCACCAGAACTCCGGAATAGCCGAGGATGGCGCGCGGGGCCTTGGGCCGACGCAGGCCCGTATGCAGCGCCATCATCGTGCCCTGGCTGAAGCCGACGAGCGCCAGCGAGCGCTCGTCCAAGCTGCGCTTTTCCAGTTCTGCGTCGAGGAAGGCGTCGAGCGTCGGGCGGGCGGCGATCACGCCGCGCCAGCGCTCCTCGGGGTCGCGCATGGTGAGCGGAAACCACTGCCGCCCCATGGGCGACATGGCGCAACGCTCGGGCGCATGCGGCGCGACGAAGTCGGCGTCGGGCAGGAAGGAGCGCCACTGGCGCCCGATCTCGATAAGATCGGAGCCGTCCGCGCCATAGCCGTGGAGGAAGACGACGAGCTGCCGGGCCCTGCCCGATTTCGCCGCCACTCTCGGACCATCGATCGCTGCCGCCATTTATCCCGCTCCCCCTTTGCGCGGACTAGCTCTCGCGAGTCGGCGCGCGAAGGTCAAGAGCGGATAATCGGCAGCACCCCTCGTGGCCCGGTCAGTGGATCAAAGCAAAGCGCAGAATCTTGAACGCAAAAATGAACGCGCCGGCGAGCGTGCCGTGCTTCACCATCGTCATTGCGATAAAAAGATGATCAGGCCTCATCATAGTTCCTTACCTTCCAAACGCGCGCAAAGGCGCGCGCACGCGTCCGCGGTGGTTGCTCCGAGAGAGACTTTGTTGTCCAGGTTCAGGGCGTCCGCGTCTCGACGGGCCCATTGCGAAAGGCGCGCCATGGCGCCCTCATTCGACTGAGCGATTTCGTCGCACCCTGTGGCGCGATCATTCGCTGCGGCGAAAACCTGTTCGCGAGTTAGCGGCGCGCAGGGGCGATTGCAAGCGATGTCCTTCGCAATTTTGCGCTTCGCGACAATATGTCACCATTTGCGCGCGACAGACGCGTATGAAGCGGAGAGAGGTTCGCCATGCCAAAACTGTTGATTTTGATTGGCGTCGCGTTCATCGCGCTCGGCCTCGCGTGGATGATCGGCGAGCGCCTTGGCGTCAGCTTGGGGCGCCTGCCCGGCGACATCATCTTCGTGCGCGGCAATCTGCGCATCTATGTTCCGATCGCCACCTCACTATTGCTGAGCGTCGTGTTGAGCTTGGCCTTGTGGCTCCTCAACCGGTAATCCATTGCTTTGACAAACTCCTGCTGGAGCCGCCAAATGGCGGCCTAGGAGAAAGCCGATGGATCATTTGCTCAGCGGATTTTCGATTGTACAGCTGGCTCTCATTTACTGCGTAGGATTCTGTGGCCTTACTGTCTTGGGAATTTTTATCTGTCGCCCTTATTCACACCGATGGATCCATGGACGCCGCAACGCCAACGACATGATAGGTTTCTCGCTCCAGAGCTTCGCCGCGCTTTATGGCATTCTGCTCGGTCTGATCGCCGTCGAGGCCTATCAGGACTTCTCGGAAGTGAAGGAGGCCGTGTCGAAGAAGGCGCTCACCTTGACCACGCTTCATCACGATCTCGATGGTTTCCCCGCGCCCTTGCGCACGGAGTTGCAGCGCGACTTGCACGAATACGCGGTGGAAGCCGTTGAGACCCATTGGCCGAAAGATCTCGAGGCCCCGGCGCCGACCGGCCCTTCTCCGACATTGCGCCGCATGCTCGCCAAGCTTCTCGCTTTTACGCCGTCGACCAAGAGCGAGGAGCTGGTCTACGGGGAGGCGTTCAGGCAAATCAACACGCTCATCGAGCAAAGACGCCTGCTGTTGTCGAGCGAAGGGAATGGCATTCCAGCCGCAATGTGGGCCGTCGTCTATCTCGGCGCCTTTCTTTACGTGCTGCTCATGTGCCTCTTCGACATGGAGTTGCATGTGCATGTTCTGCTCGGCGCAACAACGGCGCTCTTTCTGGGAGCCGCCGTTTTTCTCATCGCCGCGCTAGACAATCCTTTCCGGGGCGGCGTAACCGTCGACCCCGCGCCCATTCTCTTTGTTCGAGATATCATCACTCAGGCGGAACATTGAAGCCGCCTGCGCCCTGTTGCGCGGGCTCTGGTCGGGACCACGCCTCGAGCCGCGACAAGCGCGCGAACTTCTTGGATTGATGCCGCTCCATGCGATTGAGAACCTCGCGCAGGAAGCGCACGCCCTGTGGCAAATAGGCGCCCTTGTTCAGCATCACGCAATCGGCGCGCTGCGCCATGGCGGCGTCGGTCGTCTCAGCGCGGCTGGCGATTCCCTCGTGCACATATTGGTCGAGCACTGCGTCGCCCAGATGACGGGCATATGCGCGGCTTCACAGAGCCAGAGGATTTCCTCCTGCATCTCTGAAAGCCGCGCGAAGCCGACTTCGACAGCCAAATCGCCGCGCGCGATCATGACCGCCGCCGGGCGCCGCGCCGCCGCCTCCACCATCAGCCGCGGGAGATTGCGAAGGGCGAGCGGCGTCTCGATTTTCAGCATGAGTCCCTGCCGGGGCGCGTCGCCCCGATGCGCCGTGAGCTCCCGATCGAGCAAGGCGATGTCCTCCACCCGCTGCACGAAGGAAAAGCCGACGAGATCGGCAAGCCGTGCGACGGCGTCGAGATCCGCCAGGTCCTTTTCAGTCAGGGGCGACAGATCGAGGTCGACCGCCGGCAGATTCACACCCTTGCCGGGCTTGAGCCGTAGCCCCTTGGCCCGCGAAGCCGTGATCTCGACCTGCGCGCCCTCGCCGTCACTGGACAGGATGCGGCCTGAGGCCTTGCCGTCGTCGAAGGAAATCTCGGCCCCCGGCTGCAGTTGAGCCACGACCTGGGGGAAGTTGAGCGTCGCGGCCATCCCCTTGCCGCGCTTGCCGAGCTGCGGGACGAGCCGCAGCCGGTCGCCGGGAAAGAGGCGGCATTTCTCCGGCCCGCGCACCTCTTGGAGCCGCAGCTTGGGCCCCGCAATGTCCATCAGCACCCGACAGGGGCGCCCAAGGCGTTCGGCGGCGTTGCGGACATGCCCGGCCATGCGGGCCCAGGTGGCTGCGTCGTCGTGAGCGCAATTGATCCGCGCGCAGTCCATGCCCGCGTCGATCAGGGCGGAGACGAGACCGGGATCATCGGCGGCTTCGCTCGGCAGGGTCGCCATGATACGCGTGCGATCCTCGCAACCGCCGAAAATCTCGTTGCAGGCGGCAGCGAGCGCATCCTCGCCAGCGCGCGCGGGATAATCGGATTCCTCTCCGCAAAGCCGTCGCAATGTCGCAAGCAGCGCGTCGAGCGCCCCCAGCACATCCGCCTCGCTGCGCCCGAGGGAGGAAAGGCCATAAGCGGCGAGGCGAAGCTGCAATTCGCTCAGGTCGCGTCCACGTAGAGCAAGACAGCAAGCGAGGTTTCGGGCGCCGGGCGCCGCTGTCTCAAGGCCCCAATCCGAGAGGCGCGCTTGGCCTTCCTTCTCAAGATAGTCGCGCAGCGCCGCCACCTCGTCGCATAGCGCATGAAGATTGCGCTCGGTCGTCTCCATCGGCTCGGCGGATGACATTTTCCTTGCCCTTAATCATGCAATCAAATCGTGAGGGCCGGCGTGACCCAAGGCCCAGCCCGGGCGCGGGAGGGAGGTGGCCAGCCTAGAGCACTACCGGCGCCGATGACAGCTCTCAGACGCTGACCGAACCCGCGCTCGCCGCAGCCGCGCGCAGCGCCGCGATGTTGTCAGCATATTGGGAGGGCCCGCCGCGAAATGCCGCCGAGCCCGCGACAAGCGCATCGGCGCCGGCCTCGACAATAGCGGCGGCGGTCTCGGGCGTCACGCCGCCATCGACTTCGAGACGGATGGGCCGATGGCCGATCATCTCGCGAATGGCGCGGATCTTAGCGAGCTGCGAGGGAATGAAGCTCTGCCCGCCGAAGCCCGGATTGACGCTCATGACCAGAATGAGGTCGACCTCATCGAGAACATATTGCAGCACGCTCTCATGCGTCGCGGGGTTGAGCGAGACGCCCGCCTTCTTGCCCCGCGCTCGGATGGTTTGAAGCGAGCGATGCAGATGCGGGCCGCCCTCGGCGTGGACCGTGATGATGTCCGCCCCGGCGTCGACGAAGGCGCCGATGTAGGGGTCGATCGGCGAGATCATCAGATGCACGTCGAGCGGCAGCTTGGTGTGGGGCCTGAGCGCCGCAACCACGCCGGGGCCGAAAGTGAGATTGGGCACGAAATGCCCGTCCATCACGTCCAGGTGAATCCAGTCGGCGCCGGCGGCTTCCATCGCGCCGGTTTCTTCGCCCAAGCTGGCGAAGTCGGCCGAGAGGATGGAGGGGGCGATGAGAATGTCGGTCATGGCGTCGCCTGTCAGTTTGGATGCGCCGGTCACTAGCATGGCGTGCAGGCAGGGCGCGACGAAAATGCCTGTGTATTCCGGCAGGAGGGTTATAAGTTCTTTTTCTACTCGAACGAGGGCGTCCCGCACGAATGAGCGGCGGCGCGGCTACTACATTTCAGAAGAGGCATAGATGTCTTTGAAAGCAATGCCTGTTTTGGCGCTCGTCGCTGTGTTTTCTTTTGATCGGGCCGCGTCCGCCGTCGAACAATGCCCAGTCACAGACGCCGAATCCGAGAAAGCTGGAAGTTACGTTGAGGCGGTCATGGCCGCCGCGCAAAACGCGCCGAGTTGCGAACGCGCTTTCAAGATTACCGAAGCCTGTGCGTTCGGAGACAGCAAGACCAACAGGCTCCTGGAGGTTGTGGAGACGAAATGTGAGCCGCTGTTTATGAACAAGGCCGCGGCGGCTGTGAAAACCGCTTACAAGAAGGCGCAAGTCACGTGCGACAAGATCGCTGAGAGAAACTCCGGAACGATGTATCAGTCCTTCGCCGCCGTTTGCCGGGCCGAGAAGGCGCGAGATTTCGCGCGCAAATACGGGCGCGGGAAAGGCTAAGCATACTAACTTCTTATTCAGTGCAAACGCTTTGCTTTTGGCAAGTATAACTAACGGCTAGGTAGCCCGGAAAGGGCATTTTCAAAAAGGCGAACTTGTCGCCCGACGCGTTCAGCGGCGCGGGCGACAAGTCGATGTCAACTGCGACTCACTCCGCCGCCTTCTTAGCCGCAAACCGCGGATCCAGCGCGCCGTTCGCATAGCGCTTGGCCATCTCCGCCATCGGCACGGGCTTGATCTTGCTGGCCTGGCCGGCCGTGCCGAACTCCTCGTAGCGCTGGCGGCAGACCTTCACCATGGCTTCCTGCGCGGGCTTCAAATATTTGCGCGGGTCGAACTCGCCCTTGTTCTTGTTCAGCGTGGCGCGGATCGCGGCCGTCATGGCGATGCGGCAGTCGGTGTCGATGTTGATCTTGCGCACGCCGAATTTGATGCCGTGCTGAATTTCCGAAACCGGCACGCCCCAGGTCTGGGGCATTTCGCCGCCGGCCGCGTTGAAGGCGTCCTGCAGCTCCTGCGGCACCGAGGAGGAACCGTGCATCACGAGATGGGTGTTCGGCAGGCGGCGGTGGATCTCCTCTACGACATGCATCGCGAGAATGGCGCCGTCGGGCTTGCGCGTGAACTTATAGGCGCCATGCGAGGTGCCCATGGCGATGGCGAGCGCGTCAACCTTCGTGCGCGCGACGAAATCCTCGGCCTGGGCCGGGTCGGTCAGAAGCTGGTCGTGGCTGAGCTTGCCCTCGGCGCCATGGCCGTCTTCCTTCTCCCCCTCGCCGGATTCGAGCGAGCCGAGCACGCCGAGTTCGCCCTCGACAGAAGCGCCGACCCAATGCGCCAAATCGACGACGCGGCGGGTGACATCGACATTGTATTGATAGTCGGCCGGCGTCTTGCCGTCCGCCTTCAGCGAGCCATCCATCATCACCGAGGAGAAGCCGAAGCGGATGGCGCTGGCGCAGGTGGCTTCGCTATTGCCGTGGTCCTGATGCATCACGATCGGGATGTCAGGGTACATGGCGATCAGCGCCTCGATCATCTTGGCGAGCATGATGTCATTGGCGTAATTGCGGGCGCCGCGCGAGGCCTGGATGATGACCGGCGCGTCGACGGAGGAGGCCGCCTCCAGCACAGCGAGGCCCTGCTCCAT